>JAJBBF010000072.1 GCA_020532215.1 Candidatus Cloacimonadota bacterium | reverse complement strand
GCCACAACAATCCCCACCCAGCCTGCACCTGAATGACAGGGAAAGACTTCAGGCAACCGCACAGGTCTGAAAACCAAGACGGCAAGGCAATAACGTTTACTTCAATCCCATCCCGCCGACTTGGACTCCAAAGCAGACGTCCCATTAAAAAAAGGGGTGAAAACCACCGCGGCTTTCACCCCATGTGTTTGGAAGGAGAAGTTCACAGCATCCGGGAGTCGTTAGTAAGCCCCTGCAGCGTGATCTGCTGCCGGCGTTCGGGTGAGTTCGGATCGCTTTTCACCCGGCCCCGGCCGATCTGCCACCACTGCTGGTCCCCGTTGCCTGGAACGCAGATGTTGTAAGGCTGGGAAAGGTGGTCCAGGGGATCAATTTCACCCAGCATAGCCTGGGAGACCAGCATGAAATCGTCTCCATTGTTCAACCCCAGTTCTGCCAGCGGGATCACTTGGGTGTATACCGATTCGCAGCGGTTCAGGGTGGCCTTGTAGCGGAATTTTTCCGGCAGGGGCAGAACCTGGCCATCGACCGGCAATTCACCCGCGGTCTTCACAATGTTCAGGTTGGCTCCCGCCAACTGCCAATTGTCATTAAGATAATAAGATACGTAGAGATTGGCGGCGTCATTGGCCACAAAAATGTGGCCGGGTTCGACCGCTTTGTTCGTCCAAACGGGTAAATCAACCGGGTCACCATTCACGGCGCCTTTCGTTAAGGCAATGCCAAGGGATCCGTCCAAACTGGGCTCCGCCAGTTCCGGAGCAGTAACTTTCGCGCTTTCCTGGCAGGCGGTCAAAACTGCCAGCGCCAGAACCATCAGTAAGCTAATTTTCATTATGTTCAACATCTTTAATCTCCTATTTAATTGATATGATATCCACATTATAAGCGGTCGCCGGCTTAAGGCAAATGAAATTTTGAATGAAATTCATATATAGTGGGGTGGGTTTCCCCAAAGCCCGGGTTTACCCAGATTAAATCTAAGGGAATAGGCCGCAGGAAAGCACAGCGGGATTGGCAACTGTATCGCAGCATTGGAATGCTGCGCTAAGTGGTGGATTTCGCTATTTCAGCCAAGAGTGCCACTCTTGCGAATGAAGTATGTTTGGAATGTAAAAAAACCCGCAGGGCGCGGGTTTTAAGTTTTGGCGGCGAGGGCGCGGGTTATTGGTTGACCCAGCTGTCCTTTATTACGGGTTTAACGCCGGGGTCGGGGTCGGTGACGGTATAGGAATCGGTGTTCAGGTCATAATCGACGGTGATGCCTTCCTTGCCAAATTCCTTGGTGGTGGTCAGCTGGACGATGCCGTCCTCGAGCCAGGTGAAAGTAAACTCCGGGGTGTTGATTTTGGTGGGGTCGGCGATCTCGCCGATGTCGATGGGCCAGGCGCCAAATTCGTCATTTTCCTTGTAGGTTTTGGCCGCTTGGGCGATTTGCTGGAAGGTGGGCAGGATCTCTTCGAATTTTTCCTGCAGGGCCAGTTCCTGCTCTTTTTCGCGCTGCATCTGCTGCATTCCGAAGATGAAGATGAAGACCACTCCCGCCAGCAGCAGGAAGATCAGGATCTCCACGAGTCCCATTTTATGGCGGGGTTTCAGATCGTCCCCGGCCGCGGGTTCCGCTTTCCTTTCAGGCTTGGGCGCGGGTTTGACCGCTTCTTTGTTTCTATCTTTGATCTCATTATCAGGCATGGTTTCCTCCCTGGTAATCATCTTTTTTAGCATCATTTCCAGATGGCGTATTTTGTCAAAGCTTTTGTTACAAGCCCCAGAATTTGAATGACCTTTGGAGCATCAGCTCGTGTGACATCTGAGCTTCGCTGGGTTCGTACTGGAAAGTGTAGGAAAGGCGGAGCTGCTGGGGCAGATACCAGCGCAGGGATGTGTCGTGCGAGACCACGATCTCGGTGCGGTTCTGCAGGTTGGTGGCTTCCTGCAGGGTGAGGGTGTAATCCAGGAAGAATTTGCGGCCCAGATATTTGCTCATGTAGATGGAAAGGTTGTTCAGCAGGATGGATGAACTGAATTGGGAGATGTTTCCCATGAACTGGCCCATGTCGGCATAATCGGCCAATTGGTTGGGATCAGTGGAATACTCGGTGAAGAGGTTTTGGATAAACCCGGCGCTAATGCTGAAGTCATCCAGGCGGAGCCAGCGGCGGATATTGTTTTCCAGCGGATAGAGGATGGGTGAAAGCAGAGAAGTATTCAGATTTTCGGAGATCAGGCTGAGCGCTTCGTCCTGAAGCAGATTATCCTGCTGATTAGCGGAGAGCTGTTCCGAGCTGGCATTGTAACGCATGCGGCCGATGATGTTGGCAACGGAGACATCGTCCGGATTGTCACTGTCGAGGGTGAAATTGACGCGTTTGAAGATGGATCCGCCGGGGGTGTCGCGGTCGGTGTCCACATTGAGGGTGATGATGGTGCCGTCGGCGGTTTCGTGGGTGAGAAGGCCTTCCAGGATCACCATTTTCTGGGCTCCGGTGATGCTGAAATTGAGCGATTCGATACTGAACTTGGTGCCGAAGAAATCCATGCTGCCCTGTTCGCAGTATATGTTTGCTTCCTGGGGAAGCCAGATCCGGCCATCGAAGAGGATATGCATGTAGCCGCCGGGCTGCAGCACAAAATTGGTGGGATAGGTGGCGTATTTGACGTTATCCTGGACGATGGCGTTGAGATCTACGTTGAAAGGCAGGGGGATGGCCTCCCTTTGCGCCCCGGAATCCACGCCCAGCGAGCCCCTGAAGCTGTAGATAAGGTTCAGGAGGTTGTTGGTATTGAGTGGATAGACCAGGCTGGCATCGCTGACCAGCACTTCAGCCGTGATCTGCATATCGTCAAAAGGCCCTGTGATGGTTGCGTATTCGGAGTTCTGGCCGCGCAGTACCACCCTGGCGCGACTGCGGGGAGTGGAGATGTCCGGCACATAGAGCAGAGCGCCGGGCTCATCAACTTTAGCCAGCAGGGTGCCCAGATCCAGCATGGCCACTTTTAAATGGAGGTCGGGGTCATCTTCAAACCGGTTGGTGGCGTGCAGCACCCCGTTACCCATCTGGGCGGTCAGTTCGTTGATCTGCACCTGATTGTCGAGAATATCGGCATCCAACCTGATGTTGCGGATCACCTCCGGTTGATCCTCCAGATCCAGGCTTCCCTCGCTGATCAGAAACTTACCGCTTTTAACCAGCAATTGGTCATCCCGGGTGCTGAGGCTGCAGACCAGGTTGGCCTTGCCGCTGGCCTGGCGCACGTATTCGAATTCCCGGTCCAGCCATTCGAACAGCAGCCCCTCAACCTGGAGGTCAAGGGTGTGCGTGCCTTCAAAGGTGGCGTCGCTCAGGATGTTGTAATCCAAAGCGCCGGAACCTGTTACGCTGCCGAGATCGCCGCTGCGGAAGGACAGGGTGTCCACGATCAGCAGATCCCTGGTCTGGGCCACGGAGACCAAAACGTTGTCCAGATCCACGACATCGGGTATGGAGAAGCTGGAAGACTGCAGCCGAGCGTCAAAAGAGATCTCGCGTTCCGCAGTGAGGACATCCGAGACGAAGAGGCCAACATTTCCGGAAACAGCGCCATTTGCCACGGGCGAAAACATCAGCTCCGCCATATTTAGATCGGTGGCCAGGGCGTTCAGGCGCAGATTCCAGCCCTGATCCAGCACAGCGTCTCCGGCCAGATCGACCAGTTCCCTGGTTTCGTTTCTAATCGCGCCCCTGATATCCACCAGCTGCGGATCACCCAGCAGTGAAAGCTCCACCGAAAGGGGCTTCAAGCCGGGGATCTTGAGCTCCCCGATGCTCAGCACAGCATCCACGAGAGCACCCTTGCGGCTGGAGTATTTGGCTGTGAGATAAACTCCACTGATCTCAGGCAGCTGGAGATCGGGAAAATAGGAGATCAACTGATCGCTGCCCACGTCATCCAGAACAAGCTGGAAATTCATGTCCTCCGTGTTATCCAGGTTCAGCTCCCCGCTGGCCAGGAGCTGGTCGTTGAAACGCAAGGACTTCAGCTTCAGCGCCTGGTCGCGGATCTGAGCCACCAGTTCCAGCGCCAGCGGCTGCCCGTTGAATTCGGCGGCGGGAACATCCAGCACCAGGTCTCCGCTTTTGGCCTTCAGATCGTAAGAAGCGATCAGATCGAGATCCGCTTTCAGATCCATCTCCTTGGTGGCCACCACGGACAAAGCTCCGGACATTACAACCTGGGAGCCGGAAAGGAAGGCGGAGATACCGCCGCTTAGCAAAGGCTGGTATCTGGCTGTTGTTTTATGGGGATAGGCGCCGGCCAGTTTCAGCGAGTTCAGCTCGGCTTCCAGCAGGAAAAAGCTGTCGTTGATGTCTCCGATCAAACTGAGATCGATGCCCAGGGGTGAGCTGAGGCCAACGTCCAGCAGCCAGTTCTGCGCGTTTCCCGTGACCAGGGGGATGAGTTCGGCCTGTCCGGACAGGCCTTGGTAATCCAGCTCGTTTTGAGAGAAAGCCAGGTTATTGATCCGCGCCCGGATATCAGGAATGGAGCTGACAAAGTTCAGTTCCAGATCGGCCGAACCGGCAAATTTCATTTCAGCGGGAGCCAGGTTCACCGGAGTGGTGTCCAGCTTACCGGTCAACGCGCGGGACTGGGTGTCAAAGACGCCCGCGAAGGTCAGCCGCTGGTTTTGCCAGATGGCATTGTGAAGGCTGAGATCCACCTTTTCATCGTTATAAGTGGCAGAGAGTGAAAGGTTCTGAAAGCTCTGCTGGTCGAAGGATAGCTTGTCTGAACCCGCCACCAGATCCAGCACAGGAGCGGACAGGCTTCCCTGCCCGGATAAAGTGGCATCGACAACACCGCTGAATTGAGGTCCCAGCATGGCCAGATCCAGCATCAGGTCGAACTGGCTGAGATCGAGGGCCGGATCCCCCAGGATGTCGCGGGCGCGCAACTCTCCCCCGAAAGAGCTCGTTCCCACCCTGCTTTGGGCTATGCTGACAGACAGCACATCGCCATCAGTGCTGAGGTCCAGCAGGGGAATGCTGACCGGGTATTGCCCCCAGACCATAGCGGAGGCATCCTGCAAGCTGAGCTGGGCATTCAGGTCCAGCTTTTCGCCCCTGGCCCGCTGGGAAGCGCTGGCTACCAAGTCCAGATCAGCGGTGAAATCGCGGATCTGGGGATGGCTCACATACATGGGCCTGTAATCTCGCAGTTCAGCCCGGGAACCAACCAGGCGGCCCCGGTCCAGAACGGCGATCACTTTCAGATCGCCGCCATACGCGCTGGTGGCGGAAAGGCTGAGGGTGGAAACTTTGGTGTTGACAACCTTCAGGTCGATGCCATCAAGCTGCTCGATGGCGGTCAGCAGGCCTTCCTCCCCAATCGCGAGGGGGATCCGGGCTTCGGCCCTGAACCGTGAATTGGTGATCCTGAGGTCGTTGAAGATGGGTATGAGGTCCGGGATCTCGAATTTCTGTTTGGGTTTCGGGAGTTTGGGCACAATGGCAAGCTGAACGTCCGCCTGATCTATCTCGATGCGGTCCATGAGGTTGCGCATCTTGAACCCGGAAAAGAGGAAGCGCAGCAGATTGAAACGAACCCGGGCGTTGGCCAGGGTAAAACTCATAGAGCTGTCCGCGGCCGCGAAGCTGATCTGCTCCGCGTAAACCTGCTGGTCACTGATGCTGAAAGACCCGATCCGCAGATCCCCCTTCAAAGCTCTGCCCGCTTCCCGTTCCACGACCGCCTTCACCCTGCCCTGGGCGTCAAAAGCGTACCAAGCCACAAAGAACAGGGTGTTGAGGACCAGCAGGAAAATGATCAGGGACAGGAACTTACGGGAGCGACGCATAGGGTGGCCTTAGATCAGCTTGCCGTCCCTCAGCTCATAGGTTTTGGGGCTTTGCCGGGCAAGTTCGGGATCGTGGGTAACGATCACAAAGCTCTGCCTCAATTCGCGGTTGAGCTGGAAAAACAGGTCCCAGACCTCCGCGCTGTGTTGGGGATCGAGATTTCCGGTTGGTTCGTCCGCCAGTACGATGCGGGGGTGGTTGATCAGGGCCCGGGCCAGGGCCAGACGCTGCTGCTCTCCTCCGCTGAGCTGGTTGGGATAGTGGGTTTTTCGGGCGGATAATCCCAAGCGGTCCAGCAAGTTATCCGCTTCGGAAAGGGCGTTCGCCCTGGTTTCGCCGGCGATCAGCTGCGGCAGGGCCACATTCTCCCTGGCGTTCAGGTCTTCCACCAGATAGTGGAATTGGAACACGAAGCCGATATCGCGGTTGCGGATCAGGTGGGCGTTGGCATGCCGGGAGGAAACTTCCGTTCCGTTGATCAGCACTCTGCCGCTGTCCGGATCATCCAGCAGCCCCAGAATGTGCAGCAGGGTGCTCTTGCCGCAGCCGGATTTTCCCGTGATGCAGACCAGTTCGCCGTTTTCCACTTCCAGCTTGGCATCGATCAGCACACGAATATCCTGGCCTTTGTCGGCGTAAGTTTTGTGCAGCGAGTATCCGGCAAGACAGATCAAATCATACCTCCTAAGGGTTTTGCAACAGGTCGATGGCCCGCATCCTGTCGATCCTGCGCAGGGGAACGCGGATGCACAGGACGATCAGCAGGGCGGCCACAATGAAGACCACGGCCTGGTTAAAAGGCGAAACATAGAGTTCCAGCCGGTCAGTGAAATAGACGTCACCCTTGAGCTGATAAAAGTTCTGGTTAACGATCAGCCAGGATAGCAGGAATCCGAACAGCTGGCCCAGGATGACGGAAGCGAGGCAGACCAGGGTAACCTGGTAGCCCAGGATGTTGCGGATGGTCATCGCGCTGGCGCCCAAGGCTTTGAGCACAGCGATCTCGCTTTTTTTATCCAGGATCAGAGTGAGGACACCGCTGATGACGTTGATCCCCGCGATCAGGACCAGGAAGCTGAAAACTATGAACAGCAGCCACTTCTGCATCCGGACCATGCTTAACAGGGTGGTGTTTACAACCGGCGCGGCATAGAGCCCGGGATCCAAGATCCGGTCATATTCAACCGCCAGGGCAGAAGCTGCGTCGGTCTCCGAGTTGCGCAGGCGGACCTCGATGTTGCTGAAGCCCGAGTCCAGGCCGGACAAAGCGCGCAGATCGGCGATATCGCCGATCAGCAGGCTGCGGTCGTATTCGTAAAAGCCAGAGTTGTAGAGGCCAGTGACCCTAAGTTCCCTTTGGTTTGGATACATGCCCAAAGGGGTGATCAGATCCAGGCGGGGAAAGGAAACCAGCACCGTATCGCCCAGCGCTACCCCCAGATCCTCGGCCAGATAATGGCCCAGGATCACCTGCCCTCCAGACACCTCGGGTGAGCCCTGGCGAACATATTTGGCCAAAATGTCAGATCCATGCCGGCCAGGGCCGAAAGCCTGCATCAGGCCACCTCTGGCCTTGCCGCCGTTTTGGGCCATGATATTGCTGCTCAGCACCGGGACCACCGAGCTGATCTCCGGCCGGGCAGACAGTGTGACCAGGGTCGAGGCGGTCAAAGTATCCGGAAGCGGGCCGTTCCCCGCGGCCGTTATCCTGATGTGGGCAAAGGAATCAAGCAGCACCGCTTTCAGGGAACGTTCGTAGCCCTCGAAGAGATTCAGGGCGGCCGAGAGGATCCCTACCGAGATCACGATGCCCAAAATCATGAACAGAAAGCTGAAACGCAGCAGATTACGCTTCGGATCGCTCACATAGCGCCCAATGAAGAGGCGTTCAGCCGGATTCACGGAGTTCCTCCGGGCTTACATTCACCGTTTTTTCCACCGAAACCGGCAGTCCCCGCAGGGGTGAGATGCGGTTGATGATGAGCTCCGAGATCAGCCCCAGGGAGAGGAATTGCAAACCTCCCAGGATCAGGGTGATGCCCAGAAACAGAGGCAGGCGGTTGGAGATAGGCAATCCGTAAAAGATCTTCAGCACCGCCATCCAAATCATGATAGCCGTTCCCAACAGGGTGGAGATGAGCCCGGCGCGGCCAAAAAGATACAGCGGGCTTTTCACGTATTGGGTCACCATCTTCACCGTGAGCAGGTCGAAAAATCCGCGCAGATAGCGTTCCAAACCGTATTTGGAGCGTCCAAACTCGCGTTTGCGGTGCTCCACCGGGATCTCCGTGATCCGGTAGCCCAAGGAATTGGCCAAAGCCGGTATGTAGCGGTGCATTTCGCCGTAGAGGTTCAGTTCTTTGACCACTTCGCCGCGGTAGGCCTTGAAACCGCAGTTGTAATCCTTTAGTTTGAGGCCAAAGGTTCGGGCGGTCACAAAATTGAAAAAGCGGGAGGGTACCACCTTGTGCAGGGGATCGTGCCGCTTCTGTTTCCAGCCGGAAACCAGATCCCAGCCTTCTTCCAGCTTGGCCAGGAATTTGGGTATCTCCACCGGGTTGTCCTGCAGGTCGGCATCGAGGGTGAAAACCACTTCACCTTTCGCCAGGCGGAAACCATGGTCCAGGGCGGCCGCCTTGCCGAAATTCCGGCGGAACTTCACTATCCGGATATTGGAGTCAGCTTTGGCCAGTTCCAGCATGGCGGCAAAACTGGCATCCCGGCTGCCGTCATCGATGAAAATGATCTCGTAGGCGTGGGGATGGCAGTTCGAGGTGATCTCCAAGCTCAGCCGGCGCAGGGATTCCTCTTCGTTCAAAACCGGGATCACAAATGATAGCAACATAAAAACTCCTGCTAAAAGAAAACCTGGGCCAGAGACATCGCCAGGGCCGATACGATGGGCACTTCAACGTTGTCATCCACCGGCAGCCGGCTAATCTCAGCCAGGGTGGCGGCCACCGCGCCGGCGCAAGCAACCACCGGATGGAGCCCGAAAACCAAGGCAAAGGCGAAGCAGACGGCAAAGCAGGCCAGGCTTCCTTCCAGGGATTTTTTCCCTTTGCCCAGCTTGCGCCTGCCGAAATTGATCCCCACCATGGCGGCAAAGGTATCGCCCAAAGCCAGGAAAGACAAGGCGAAAAATGCGATCTCCGCCGGGAAAAAAGCCACGCAGACCACAGCGGCAAACAGCAGATAGGTGGCTCCGGTGAAATCCCGCAGTTCATGCCGGCGCAGCACCAGGCCAAAGATCCACCAGAAGGTCTTGCGGAAGTTCTTTTGCCAGAAACGGTAAAACTCGATCACCAGCATCAGCGCCAAAGCCCCCAGCAGGATATAGAACATCAGCTTGCGGTTCTCGTAGCGAACCACATAGCGGTATGCGAAAGGGATCGCCAGGGAAGCCAGGTGGATACTCTTGCGCAGGGTTTCTTTAAGCTGCAGCATCGGTCTGTTTGGCCAAAACCTCAGCCAGGCGCGCCGGCGGGCTCTAAGGAAAGGATCTTCACCAGCTTGGGCGCCTTCCAATGCAGCAATACGTTCCCGTTTTTGCCCAAGGGGAAGGAGTTGCTGCCATGCTCGAACAGGAAGGTTTTTTGCAGCTCTTCCAGGCTCGTGTTCTTCACCATTATGCGGGGTTCGGGATGCTGCTGGCCAAAGGGAAGCAGCAGTTCCAGGCCGCGCCAGTTGACGGGGTCAAATTGGTCCAGGGCCAGAGTGGCGTCCGGCTCTGTTTCGGTTTGGGGGACCTGCGCGGGCAGGTTGTCGGCCAGATAGTGGTTGTAGCAATCCAAAAAAACGTCGTAGTGATCAGGCTCCAGGGTGAACCCAGCGGCCTTGACGTGTCCGCCATACTGCTTCAGATGCTGCCTGCAGGCGGTAAAGGCTTCCACCATGTTGAATCCCTCTCCGCAGCGCCCTTCGCAGACGATGTTGCCGTTGTGCTGTTTGAGCAGGATCGTGGGGACGCCCAATTTGCCCAGGATGTAGGTGGCTCCTGTCCCCAGCAGGTGATAGGGTATGATCCCTTCATCGTCGAAATAGATGAAGGCCTGGCTGTTGAAACCCGTCGCAACGCTGTCCAGGAAGGTAAAAATGCGGTTCAACTCCCCTTCCCACTTTTTTTGCTGGCTTTCCATGGATTGGAATAGCTCAGCTTTGGCGTCTCCCATCTGCAGCAAAAAGCGCATCGCGGTATGCTGGCCGCCGGCTTCCCTGCCATTGGCGATCAGCCGGGAGGTGTATTGCATGAAGTTGAATACGTCGGTGTCGGTTTCGATGCGCTTGTAGTTGCGGAGCAGAAAATCCACGCTGGGATCGTCCATATGGTCCCAATTTTCGATTACGTGACGGATTATCACCCGGTTGATGCCCTGCATCGGCATCTTGTCCGCGATCGAGCCCACGGCGGTCCAAAAATAGGAGGACAGCGGCACCTGATGCTCCAGGGTGCGTCCCAGATACCGGGTCAGCATCAGGGCAACTCCCACCCCGGCCAGAGATTTGAAGGGATAATCGCAGTTGGGAAGTTGGGGATTGAGGATGGCAAAGGCCTTGGGCAGCTTTTCAGGCTGGATCAGATGGTGATCTGTGATCACAACCTCGCAGCCAAGCTGGTTGAGCCTTTCCACCCCCTCATAGCTGGAAATTCCGTTGTCCACCGTGATCACCAGTTTATAGCCGCCCTCGCGCACAAAATCCACAAAGCTGTCCTGGATGCCGTGGGATTCCAGGTTGCGGTTGGGGATGAAATAGTTATGCTTCTGATAGCCGCAGGCATTGAAAAACTGGTAGAGAACGTAGGTGCTGGTGATGCCGTCCGGGTCGTCATGGCCGAAGATCACGGTTGGTTCGTTGTCAAACATCGCCCGGCCGATCCTCTCCGCCACGGCACCGATATTGGCCAGCAACGCTTCATCAGGCAGGGAGTCGAGGCTGGCGCAAAGCCCGGCCGGGTCGATTCCCCGCTTGCTGCAGATCTGTTCCAGTAAACTGTTGGGGTCCGCGTCCGGATGTGTTCCTACCATGTTTGAAGATCCTCCTTCTCTGGTATTTCCCTGGGCGCGGTGCGGTCCGGCGCTTTGGAGAGGATGTCGAAGCCAGTGAAGCCGAACATCAGCAGGTAGGAATTGTCCAAAAGTTTGTTCTGGTCGAGATTGCCTCTGCGGCTGTACTGAAAGCCGAGGTCAATGCGGTTCACGTCGCCCTTGAGGGGCAGGCTCAGGCCCAGGCTGAGAGCCAGTTCGCCGATCTCGTTGCCGTTGGCGTAAAAGGGCAGCTGGCGCCAGGAAACACCCGTGCGCAGGGGCAGGCTCAGGATGCCAGTCCTGTCTTCCCGGAGCGCGGGTTCAAAAGCCAATCCCAAAGCAGCTTTCCAGCTATCCGTATAGTTGGCGGGGTCGATCGCTTGCCAGGGCTCATAGTGGAAATCGGCCGCCAATTTGAATTCCGGATAAGGCAGAGCCGTGACGCTGGCCGAATAGACCGGCGGGATCTTATGTTCGCAGGGCAGGGGATCCTCGGTTTCGTGGATCGAGGAGCGGATCTCCTCGCCTTTCATGGTCACGCCCAGGCTGTAATAGGCCCCGATGGCGAATTTTTCCTGATGGCGGATGTAGCCGAGGGTGAAGCCCGGATTCTTGTAATCCCGGACGATCTCCTCCTCGGTATTGAAAGCCTCAAAGCCGGCGTCCTGTTTGAAATTGCGGATCTCATGGCCAAAATAGTAGTTACCGCTGACGCCTACGCTGTTTTGTCCCCAAGCAAAGCTGTAGATCAGATCGGCGCGGTAGATGTAGCGGTCCATGGAGTGTTTTTCCGTTACCTGAAGCGTGTCCGGCAATTCCACGATCGCGAATTCCCGCTGGTTGTTCACCAACCCCGAAGAGTGGGCGCTGAACTGAAAGCCCAGGCGATGCTGCTTCAGGGGTATGCTCAGGCTGAAATAGGGAAAATCCAGCGAGTTGTCCAGAAAGCTGTATTTCGTGCCGATCGAATCTTTGGAACTGTAATGGTTGTAGCCAGGCATCAATCCCGTGGAGAAGAGGCTGCGGTTGTTCAGGTTGTGCAGGGCCGGATTGCCGTAGCCGGAGTTTATCCTGAAAACGTCGCTGGCGCCGGTATCACCCATGCCCAGGCTGTAGATGTCATTGCCATAATAACGGAGGGGATTGCCATCGAAGGCGAAGGCGGAGTTTCCGGCCAGCAGGGGAACGCTGATCAGAAGCAGCAGTGGTAACAGAAGTTTGGTCATCGATCTATTTCATTTCCTTTTTCTTGTCTTTGGCTTTCACCTTGACCGGGGCTTTGCCCGATTTTGAGGATTTGGAGGATTTGCTACCCTTGGCGCCCCCCTTTTTGGTTACGGGTTTCACCGGGTCCGGAGGCACGCGGAAAAACTTCAAGGCGTTGTTGTAAGCGTTTTCAGCCACTTCGAGCGGGGTGACGCCCCTCATCTCGGCGATCTTTTCCGCCACCAGATGCAGATACAGAGGGCTGTTGCGCTGGCCCCGGTGCGGATGCGGGGTCAGATAGGGGCAGTCGGTTTCGATCATGAACTGCTCCAGCGGCATCATCCGCACTACATCCTCCAGATTCGAATTCGGATAGGTGACGTTGCCGGTGAATGAGATCAGCCAGCCTTCATCCAGCACCTGCTGGGCAAAGATGATATCCCCCGAAAAACAATGGAACACCACATCTTTCGCGCCCACTTCCTTGAGGATCTTGAAACACTCCTGATGCGCGTCGCGGTTGTGCACAACGATGGGTTTGTCGTAATCCACAGCCAGGTGGGCCTGATTGCGGAAAACTTCGCGCTGAACGGTATAGGGTGAGTAGTTGCGGAAGAAATCCAGCCCGATCTCGCCTATGGCCAGCACGTTCTTTTCCCGCGCCAGACGCTTGATCAGTTCCGCGTCAAAATCCGTGGCGTCATGGGGATGGTACCCCGCCGTGGCAAAAATGTGCAGATGCTTCTGGGCCAGGTCAAGTGAATTCAGTGAGGTCTCTTTATTGAAACCAACGTTGATGATATAATCGATCCCGCTGTCAAAGCATTTGTGGATCAGACTCTCCCGGTCGGCGTCAAACTCCGGCAGATCGAGATGGGCATGCGTTTCAAACAGTCTCATTTCCAGCGTTTTATCCCTGATTTGTATTTTAAACAATAAAATCAAACCGCCCCTTTCTTGTCAATTGAAAAGAAATCCCGCCCTTGTCCCATCTTGAATGTCCCGGGGGGATTGGCCTGATTCTTGTCCCGTTGCTGGCTGCGCCGGAAACAAGGCCGGGGAGAAATTTCATTGACAAGAAAACCTATTTGGGGAATTAGGTTTTGTAAATTCACAATTTAAGAGGTTAAAAAGATGAATAACATCAGCAAAATCTTGGTTACGATCATCGTATTGCTGGCTTTCGCACCGGCGATGTTTGCCCTTGAACAAACGATTGGCCTGCGTTTCGGCTGCAGCCATCCGATGAACGATTATAACGATACCGGGAACACTCACAGCAAAGACGTTCATTTTATGGCCGGCCTGAATTACGAAGCCTGGTTGAAAGACTATGTCAGCATGGGAATTTACCCCTACTACACAAAACTTGAGGCCACTGGAACTTCTCCCGTGTTGCCGACTTACACTACCAACGTCATCGGCGCTGAGATCCAGGCCCGTTTCCGCCCCACCAATTTCCTGGTCGTCCTTTTTGACGAAGGCGCCCTGTACCGCATCGCCCCCTATGCCCAGATCGGCGTGGGCGCGGCTTATGTTGACAATAATGGCCTGATGGACGGCGGGTTTGCGTTCCTGGCCCCCACCGCCGGGCTGGGCCTTTCTTTCCAAACCAGATGGAACCTCGACTTTGACCTGGGCGTGCAGCTTGATCACGCGGTCAATGACAAGATCGACAACCTGGTGGAAGACGACTTCTTACAAGACGCCCATTTCATGCCCTATCTCGGCATCGGCTACACCTTTGGCAAAAAGGGCGGCGGCAGTTCCGCCATCGTTTCCCGCCTGCTGCGCAACGTGGTGAGCATGGAGCAAGATTTCGTTCTGGACGGAGTTCAGTTCGAGTTTGACAGCGCCAAACTCACCAACGACGCCAAGGTCGTGCTGCAGGAAGTGATCGACGCCATGAAGAAAAACCCGAGCGTCCTGCTCGAGATCCATGGCCACACGGACAACTCCGGCGAAGCCGATTACAATATCACTCTTTCCCAGGAACGCGCCACCGCCGTCAAAGACTACATGGTCCAAAACGGTGTCTCCGCCACCCGCCTGACCACCAAAGGCTTTGGTGAAAACAAGCCGATGGCCAGCAACGAAACCGCTGAAGGCCGCGCCCTCAATCGCCGGATCGAGTTCGTGATCGTTAAATAATCCTTCCAAAACCAACTTGTCTGAGGCCCCTTTTCCGGGGCCTCTTTTTTTATGAAAGTGAAGGCTGATCGCCGCCTTCCCAACCCTATGGAGCCTTTCGTCAACACCAGCAACACCGCTCCGGCGAAAAATCCCTTGACGTCAAATGCAACTGCCGGTATTTTGCGCGTTGTTAAAATCAAATATGGGAGATATCATGAAAATGCGCATCCTGATAATTTTGGCAATGGTTCTGGCGGCGGTTTCCCTGACGGGACAGCCACTCACCACCGAGGAATCTGCCCAACCTATGAAGATCCGCTTTGAAGACCGTGAGCCCTTCATCCTGATGGGGCTGGAAGCCCAAAACGCCATGGAAGGCGAGGCCATGATGGAAGTCTGGACCAAATTCTTTGCCCTCAAGGAAAAGCTTCCGGAACCGGTGGGAGATTACACATACGCGATCTACTATCCCGGCGAGAAGTTCGACCCCGCCACCATGCAGGGCTACAACTACCTGGTGGGCATGGAAGTGCTGGATCCGGTGGAATTGCCCGAGGCCTTGCAACTGCACAAGGTTCCCGGAGGCCACTACGCTGTGTTCGAGTATGTTGGCGACATCAACGAGATCGGCAAAGCCTACGAATACATCTATGGCGAATGGATGGCTGGCGGGGATTACAAACCCTCCCTGAACGAGATGTTTGAACGCTACGACGAGCGTTTCCAATACGATTCCCCGAAATCGGTGACCGAGATCTGGATACCCGTACAAAAAGCCAGTTTGACCACGGAGGAAGAGGCAGCCGCGGAAAAGTTGCCGGAAGAATAGCCCGGGGAATTATTACGCCGGTTCAGAGCCGGCAATGCAGGCCGCAGTTATAGAAATCACGGCAGAAATGCTTCCTGTCTAAAACTCCAGGCTTAGGCTGATCCCGTTTAGTTGCGGAGCGGGGCTGACGGCCAGGCGGGAAGTGCTTTTAAGGGTCAGGCGGGCTGAGATATAACCGATCACGGCCCCGGTAAAAACATCGCTGCTCCAGTGTTCGTCTGTGTGGAGCCGCGAGTAGGAACTCAGGATGGCCAGGCCGTAAACCAGGGGTGCCACCCAAACTTGGTCCGAATACTGCTCCGCCAAAATGGGCGCGATGCTCCAAACCAAGGTGCTGTGGCCGGAAGGAAAGGAATCGTTCTGCAGGGAAAACCCACTCTCAGGCCAGAAACTTCCAGCGCTGCCAGCGCCTGGACGCTGCCTCTGGGTAACCAGTTTCAGCCCCTGGGCCGCCACAGATGAAAGTATCATGCTTTTCAGGCAGAGCAAGCCGGTGTCCACGGTTTTGTCAGATCCGGCCAGACAGCCAGCGGCGACCGTGAGCCCTGCCGCCGGATAGGCCAACTTCATCTCGCCCAGATACCCGAGACCATCCATGGCCGCGTCACCCCAGCCGGTCCGGCCTTTCTGAACCATCTCCCTGATTTCCGGATCAGCCCAGTAAAGGCTTCCAGCCACCAGAACCACGCTGCCTGACGTGATCCATTCATCAGACCCCCAAGTTAGTGGAGCCCCCACTGCCGCTTTCACGCTGCGGGGATAGGAAACAAGATAGTTGCTGAAAAAACCATGCCCGCCCTCAGCGCCCAGTCCGCTTGCGCAGGCCAGCAGCAATATCGGCCAGAGTATCCATCTGTTTCCCATGATCGACCCCTTTCTCGTGTCTCGTTTTTCGTCAAGCAATAATCAGAGCCGGTCAGATCGGGTCTGTTAAAATCCAATTTTTCAATATGATACCGCCCCGAGCCCCAACAGGTCGGCCTCTTGCCCGCCTCTCCCTGAGTTCCCGCCTGTCAGGCGGGAAGTTAACGGGAAGTCAGCCGGAGGCGGATGGGAGGGGGCTAAGGGCGGATCCAGCGGCAAAAAATCCGCCAATCCGATCCTGGGCCGGCTGATCTGAAAAAAGAGCCCTGATTCCGCCCTGGCCCGGCTCCGGAGACACCGGAAAAAGAGAGGCCCCAAATACCATTATGGCATTGACAAAATACCCCCTCTGAAAAGACTGGCGCCAAAAGTAACCGGGAAGTAAATCGCCTAATGAGGAAATACATAGTCTCGATCGTGGGACGCCCCAATGTGGGCAAGTCCACGCTGTTTAACCGCCTGTGCCGCAAGCGCTCAGCCATCGTTGACCCGGAAGAGGGGATCACCCGCGACCGCAAATACGAGGACGTGGAGTGGAACGGCAAAGTGTTCAAACTGGTGGACACGGGGGGGATTGTGTTCGACAGAGGCGAGGCTTTGAACAAGATGATCCGGCACCAGGCCCAGCTGGCGATCGACGAATCCGACCTGATCATTTTCATGGTGGACGCCCAGACGGGCACCACCGACATCGACAAGGCCATCGCCAAGATCCTCTACCCGCACCGCGACAAGGTGATGCTGGTGGCGAACAAGGCAGACAGCGAAAAATTCGAGTGGGAACTTTACGATTTTATACAGTTGGGATTGGGCGACCCCTTCCCCATTTCCGCCGCTCAGGGGCGCAACACCGGAAATTTCAAGGATGAGCTGCTGGCCTTGATCCCCGAAACCCAGGACGCTTATGCTGAGGATAAACCCGAAAACACCCGGATCGCCGTGGTGGGCAAGCCAAACGTGGGCAAATCCTCGATCGTGAACCTGCTTTTGGGCAGCGAAAAACAGATCGTGACCGAAACCCCGGGCACAACCCGGGACTCCGTTGACAGCGTTTTGCGCTATCACGGCCAGGATTACATTTTGGTGGATACCGCCGGTTTGCGCCGCAAGACCAAAGTAACATACGGCGTGGAATATTACAGCGTGATGCGCACCATCGAGGCGGTGGACAGATGCGACGTGGTGGTGCTGGTGCTGGCTGCGAACGAAGATATCTCCGAGCAGGACGTCAAGATAGCCTCCTACGCCAAGCGCCGCATGAAAGAGATCCTGGTGGTGTTCAACAAGTGGGATCTGGTGGAAAAGGACAACAAAACCACGGGCAAATTCATCGCCGATCTGCATGAAGACATGCCCTTTCTGCAATACGCGCCGGTGCAGTTCATCTCCGCGAAAACCGGCCAGCGCATCAACCGGCTGATG
>JAJBBF010000074.1 GCA_020532215.1 Candidatus Cloacimonadota bacterium | reverse complement strand
GGCGTCTATTTCTACAAGATGCGCGCCGGCAAGTACAGCAACACCAAAAAGATGATCCTGATGAAGTAATTCCTCAGATCAATAAGATCAAACCCCGGAACGGTCTCCCGCTCCGGGGTTTTTTCATTGCCTAAATAGCCTTCCAGGCCCTGCCGAGCTTTCCAAGCCAAACCACCGCCAAGCCTCCCGCCAGATGGCCGCAGCTGAGGCGGGGATCAGGCGGGAGGCTGAGTTTGGGCTCTGCATGGAGGGATCATGAACCCATCCGGGTTGCCTATCCAGATATTGAGGCTAAATTATCATTAAAACAACAGGGGAGGATAGCAAACATGCCCACAGATCAGGAAATAGCACGAGAGATAAGACTGGAGCCCATCGACGCCATTGCGGCCAAGATCGGCCTTGAGCCTCAGGATTTGGAACACTACGGAGAACACAAAGCCAAGGTGCGCTATTCCGCTCTGGAGCGGATACAGGACAAACCTTACGGAAAACTGATCCTGGTTTCGGCGATAACCCCCACTCCCGCCGGAGAAGGCAAGACCACAGTCTCCATAGGGCTTTCCCAGGCGCTGAACCTCAGCGGAAAAAAATCCATCGTGGCCATCCGCGAACCTTCGCTGGGTCCCGTTTTTGGCATCAAGGGCGGCGCGGCCGGCGGCGGCTGGAGCCAGGTGCTGCCCATGGAGGACATCAACCTGCATTTTACCGGCGATTTTCACGCCATAACCACAGCCAACAACACCCTTGCCGCCTTGGTTGACAACTACATTTACCATGACAACGAGCTGAATATCGACCCTCGCCGCATCACCTGGAAAAGGGTGCTGGACGTCAACGACCGCATGCTGCGCAAGATCGTGATCGGCTTGGGAGGCAGCAAACAGGGCTTTCCGCGCGAAGACGGCTTCGACATCACCCCCGCCAGCGAGATCATGGCCATTCTCTGCCTGGCCAACAATCTGGAGGAGCTGAGGGAAAAGATCGGCAATATCACGGTCGGTTTCAGCTATTCCGGAGAGCCGGTGCACGTGAAGCAGCTTGGTTATGAAGGCGCGATCGCCTCCCTGCTCAAGGACGCGCTGCAGCCCAATCTGGTACAAACCACTGAAAACACCCCCGCTTTCGTACACGGCGGGCCGTTCGCCAACATTGCCCAGGGTGCCAACTCCATCATCGCCACCAAAACCGCGCTGCGCCTTTCCGAATACGTGGTTACGGAAGCTGGTTTCGGCTTTGATCTGGGTGCCGAGAAATTTTTCGACTTGGTTTGCAGATACGGCAAATTCTGTACGGACGCCGTGGTGCTGGTGGCCACGATCCGGGCGCTAAAACATCACGGAGGCAAGAAATTAAAGGAGCTCTCCGAACCTGATCCCCAAGCAGTGGAAGCCGGCTTGCCGAACCTGGCCAAGCATCTGGAAAACATAAACAAATTTGGCATGAAATCCATTGTGGCCATCAACCGCTTCCCCACAGACACGGATGAAGAGATAGCTCTGGTCCGCGATTTCGCCGCAGCCCAGGGTTTTGAATCCTCGGTGGCGGACTATCACGCCCAAGGTGGCAAAGGCGGCCTGGAACTGGCCCAGCAGGTGATCCGCATGGTGGACAAGGAGATTTGCCACTACCATGGCCTTTACGACTGGGACAGCCCGGTGGAGGACAAGATCCTCACCATCGCCAGCCAGATCTATGGCGCGCAAAAGGTTGATTACACCGCGGAAGCCAGGGCTGATCTGAAAAAGATCAATAAATACGGCTACGATAAACTGCCCATCTGCATCGCCAAAACCCAGAAATCCCTATCCGACAACCCTGAACTGATCGGCCGCCCCAAGGATTTCCTGGTAACGGTGCGCGAAATAGTGATAGCCAGCGGGGCGGGGTTCCTGGTGCCCATCACC
The DNA here is from genome assembly GCA_020532215.1 of Candidatus Cloacimonadota bacterium. Classification (GTDB taxonomy): domain Bacteria; phylum Cloacimonadota; class Cloacimonadia; order Cloacimonadales; family Cloacimonadaceae; genus Syntrophosphaera. Next base: position 16,026 of record JAJBBF010000074.1, on the reverse strand, counting down.
GGTGAGATCATGCGCATGCCCGGACTATCCAAACACCCCGCCGCTGAGAAGATAGACATTGAAGCGGATGGCGACATCAGCGGCTTGTTCTGAGCCGGATCCAGCTGAGCAGGCGAAGGCACCGGCCGGCAGATACCTGCAAAAAGAGTGCAAGACTGGCCAAGAAAACACTTATAGGCAAATATCTGTTGACAAATAGCAGAGCTTGGGAAATAATGCATGTAAGTTAAAAGACAATAGGTTTGGAGATTCAGAATGGTTTTCAGAGGCAAATCCTGGTTAGGTGGCTGCAGGTTACAACTCTATGTGATCATGGCAATTGTGATCTGGATGGGTGGTGTTAGATCCTGGGCTGAGGAAAACGACCTGCCCCAGATGGAGAGTTACAGGAGCAATCTGGATTATTACCACGATTACCCCCAGGCTTGGTATAGGGTCGACCGGAACAACACTGCCGTAGCCAGAACCGAACTGATCTCCGCTGCTGCTGATTCCAGCGCGTTCGCAGGATCCCACACCAGTTTCTTGCTGGCCAGGATCGACAGCCTGGAGATCAAGGCCGCGTTTTGGGAAGATGCGGGCAACCCCAATTCCCCTGTTATCATGGTAAATCTGGGGCCAAAAATTACCCGGTTCAACGGGGAAGCCCTGGATCTCCTGGGAATCCGCTTCAAAAGCTTACTGCTGCCTCCGGGCGCGGTGGTCAGGACACTGGATTCCAACATCGCCAGGCAGGGCCTTGAAAGAAGCTTGGAACTCACAGCCAGCACCACCGAGCCCGGGATGCCGGAAAGCGTATGGTATCATTCTTATTCCGTAAAGGGAAAAGGACGTTCCTTCACCTTAACCCTACGCGGCACGGAAGCCGACGTGCAGAGGCTAACGCCCGTCTTGAAAGCCATGTCCGCTTCATTGGTGGATGATTTCAATACTCAGATCGGCATCAGCAGTCTTCCCCGCTGGGCGGAGATAGCCCTGATAGTGCTGTTTTCGCTGTCGATCAGTTGGCTTATAATCAGGCTGCGTGATGAGGGAAGGCCACGCTCCCGGAGAAAACGCCACCGTCCCATCACTTTCTTTCCGCTGTTTCTGATCGTAAGCGCTATCCTGATCGTTCTTTCCTATTTGCTAACCTCTTGCCAGAGCGGGAGGCTGTAAGCAGGCGGCGTTCAGGCCGAACGCTCCTTTTACCAGTTTTTGCCATCCGGCCAGACCTCTTCAGCGCAGAAGTTAACCGGATGCCTGCTATGCTTGTTGCCACAATTTCCTTGACGAATCCACCCAGTTTAGATCAGAGTGATTTTTCTATTATAACCAACAGGCGGTTTAAGCATGCGCAAGATAATCATCGCCGGAAACTGGAAGATGAACAAGGACGCCTCAGAGACTAGCAAGTTCTGCAGCGAACTGGGTACATATCTTAAAAAGCACGATAACGAGAGGGTCCTGCCCCTAATCGCACCGGTGTTCCCGTTTTTGAGCCAGGCCCAGGGCATACTCCGCTCCCTGCCGGTGGCCGTGGCCGCCCAGGATGTGAGTTCACACGCGGAAGGAGCTTTCACAGGCGAAGTTTCCGCAGCGCAACTTTGTTCCCTGGAAGTTCGCCACTGCATCATCGGCCACTCTGAACGGCGCCAGTATCACGGCGAAACGGATGCTTTGATCCGGGAAAAACTCCTGCGGCTGCTGGAGAACGGGATCATCCCGATCGTTTGCATCGGGGAAACGCTGCAGCAGCGTGAACAGGGAAGAACTGAACAGGTGATCATTTCCCAGCTGGAAGGCTGTTTTGACCAGATCACAATAGCCGCCGGGGATCAGATCGTGATCGCCTATGAACCCGTTTGGGCGATCGGAACCGGCAAGACCGCCACCTCTGGACAGGCCCAGGAAGTTCACGCCTTGATCCGCAACTGGCTTCAGACCAGTTACGGCAGCCAGGCAGCGGCTGACATCCACATCCTCTATGGCGGCAGCGTCAAACCCGATAACATCAGGGAATTGCTGGAACAGAAAGACATCGACGGCGGTTTGATCGGCGGAGCGTCACTAAAGATAGATTCTTTCTGTACCATGATCGGCCTCGCCTGCGAACTCAGCAGCGCCGGAGGAAACTAAACATGCTGGATATCAAGTTCATTCGCCTCAACGAGGACTTGGTAAGGGACGCGATCCGCAATAAAAACGAAAAGGCCGATCTGGACGCCCTGCTGGAGGTGGATGAGGCCCGGCGCACACTCCAGTTCGATTTCGACACTCTCAAAGCCAGGCAAAACCAAGTTTCCCAAACTATCGCCAAAAAGAAAAAAAGCGGCGAGGACGCCAGCGAACTACTGCGGGAAATGGGTAGCGTTGCGGAGCAGAACAAGACCCTCAACGCCGCGCTGAGTGAAGCCAATGCCCGCTTGGAATCCCTGCTGCTGTGGATCCCCAATATCCCGCATCCATCTGTGCCTGTGGGTTTTGACGAATCCGCAAACAAAGTTGTCCGCGAATGGGGTGCCAAACCGACATTCGATTTTGAACCCCGTGACCATCTGGTGATAGCTGAGCAGAACAAACTTTTAGACCTGGCCCGCGGCGCCAAGCTCAGCGGCTCCGGCTTTCCGGTCTATACCGGACTGGGTGCCTCTCTGGAACGGGGTTTGATCAACTTCATGCTGAACTTTCACATCCGGGAACACGGTTACACCGAAGTGGTTGTTCCCGTGTTGGTGAACCGCAAAACCATGACGGGCACCGGGCAGCTGCCCAAGCTGGAAGATGATATGTACCGGGTTGATCAGGATGACCTGTTTTTGATCCCCACGGCCGAGGTGCCGGTGACCAACCTCCACGCTGATGAGGTTTTAAGGCCCGATCAACTACCTCTTAAATATGTATCTTACACTCCCTGCTTCCGGCGCGAAGCCGGCTCCTACGGCAAGGACACCCGCGGCTTGCAGAGGCTGCATCAGTTCAACAAGGTGGAGATGGTGCGCCTGGTGAAGCCGGAAACATCCTACGCCGCTTTGGAAGAGATGCTGCAAGACGCGGAGCGCATCCTGCAGGCGCTGGGGCTGCACTATCGTGTGGTGGAGCTTTGCACCGGGGATCTGAGCTTTGCCGCGGCCAAAACCTACGATCTTGAGGTCTGGGCTCCTGGAGCCGCCAGATATCTGGAAGTGTCTTCCGTAAGCAATTTTGAGGACTTTCAGGCTCGCCGGGCCAATATCCGCTACCGGAGTGAGGACGGCAAGCCGCGCTTTCTGCATACACTGAACGGATCCGGACTGGCAACGCCGCGGTTGTTGATAGCCCTGCTGGAAAACTATCAGACCTCTGCGGGCGGATTCATGATCCCGCCGGCATTAGCCGGTTATTTGGATATGCCTGGGGTAGCGCCCGTGCAAGATTGAACAAGCCTGGGTAAACAGGATGGATGTAAATGGACAAACATGAGTTCGACTTCTTTGAACTGCTGAGGATAGTAGTAATAAACCGCAAATTCATCATCATCTTCGTGGCGGTGGTGAGCATTGGAGCCGTGATCTACAGCCTGCTGACACCGCAGATCTGGCAATCCAGCGCCAGTTTTTACGTGGTGGGAGACCAGGCCAGCGGCCTGCCGATCAACCTTGAAGGCCTGAGTGGCTTTACCTCCCAGCTTTTGGGTTCCAGCACGTCCCAAAACGCCATCAATTCAGTTTCCGCCATGGGCTCAAGGAGTTTTTCCGAAGACGTGATCCGCCATTTCCGCCTGATCAGCTATTATGAGATCTCAGATCAAGACTCTCTTATGGCGATGGACAAAGCCCTGAAAAACCTGCGGACCAAGACCATGAGCATCGAGCACAGCGTTGATACCGGCCTGGTGAACGTAAGCGCGGAAACCAAGGATAAAAAGCTTTCCCGCGATATTGTGGACTATTATCTGAAGCATTTGGAACGCTACAACCGGGAACAAAAGCTCACCAAAGGCAAGATGAACCGGGAATTTCTGGAAGGCCGGGTGCAGGAAACGAAAACGGCGATCGACTCGCTGCTGATCGCCGTGAAGAATTTCCAAACCCGCCACAATGCCATCGACATTGAAACCCAAACGGCTTCCCTGATCACCTCTTATTCGGATGTGATCGCCACCAAGATGCAAACGGACATCGAGCTGGAGCTCGCGCGCAAAAACTATGCCCCCGATTCTCCCCTGATCGGGGATCTCAAAGCCCGCAGCGACGCTTTGGCAAAGCAGATCCGCGAGCTTGAAGCCGGAGGCGGAGCGCTGAAACCGCGCTATCTGATCGATATTGCCAGCCTGCCGGACCTCGGCACCCAATTCGCGCAGCTGAAGATGAATCTGGAGATCCAAACCAAGGTCTATGAATTTCTCTATCCCCAGTACGAAGCCGCCCGGCTGGAAGAACTGCGGGACATGCCGACCCTGGATATCCTGGATACGCCGCGCGAAGCCGGCATGCGGGTGCGTCCCAAACGCGCCATGCTCTGCGTGATAGCCTTCGCCCTCGCCTTGGTGGCGGCAATTGTCATCGCGCTGATCAAGAACGCTTTCGAAGCAAACAAAGAACGCCTGCGGGAGATCAAAAAAGAGCTCTGACAAGGCTGCCACCATGATCTTGAAACGCCTGGCCCCCAATCTCGCCTATTTGGGCACCGCGATTTTGGTCTTGGCGGTTGCTGCAGCCGCCCAGGAAATTGAATTTCTGCAGTTTGGATTCATCGGCGTGGTTCTGGGCGCCTGGCTGATATCGGTGCTGCTGTTTGGAGTCAGCGTTCGCAACAGCCTGCTGTTTTCCGCGCTGTTCTTCATCAAACCCATTCCCACCGCCTTTGTCTGCGTGTTGTTCATTTTACTGCTAACCCTGTTGCTGGAGTTTCAGAACTCAGGGCTGAAAAGATTCATCATTCCCTATCCGGTGATGCTCACAGTGCTGATCGCAACCTCGGTTTACGGACTCAGCCGCGCTCACGTGGATTCAGACGCCAACCTGTATTTCCTCAGCACTTCCCTGGTGCCAGCCCTGATGCTGGTGATCCCTGCGAACAGCCGTTTGAAAAAACAGGATTTCACACTCTGGATAAAGGCAATTGTAACGATCGGAGCTTTTTTGGCAGCGATAGGCGTGGTGATGGCTCTGCTGAATCCCGGCCAAAGATACGGATCCCTCTGGATCACAGCCATGACCATCAATGGTTTTTACACTCTGGCCTTCTTTTTCGCCATTGCCCTGGGAGTACGGTCCGGCCAAGCTTCCACGCGTTATCTCTGGTATGGCTGCGCGCTGCTGATCTTGCTGGGAATGCTTTACACCTATACGCGCATCACTCTGGTTGCGGTTTTTGCCGGGCTGTTTCTGCTGATGCTCAAAATGAAGCGGATGCGCCTTTTGGGGATGGGAATACTTCTGCTGGTGCCTCTGATCATACCGTCATCCATGGTCAGCAGGATCCAGATGGGTTTTGGCTTTGACTACTCGATCTTCATCCGGTTCCTGGCCTGGTATTATTCCTTGCGTCAAATCGCCCTGCACCCCTGGTTCGGGATCGGCATCAACGTCTGGAAAGACTGGTATGCCGGCGCGGTGCCCCTGGATATTCTCTATGCTGAACATTCCCACAACCTGCCCCTCAAGATCTGGCTGGAAATAGGGCTGTTTGGCTTTGTTGCTTACTTTTACGTGATCGGAGCGGTTTTGCGCAGATATTACCTCAAAGTGGTGAAGCCGGAAGGGGGTAGATTCCACCTCGTGGTGCTGATCGGGATCGTGGCCCTCCTGATCTCATGCCTCACCGACATTTTCATCCAGCAATACCCAGTGGGCCTGGCCTTCTGGATCACCCTGGGCCTGATGTACATGCTGTCCCGGGCTTCGGCCCCGATCGAGGAACAATGAAAGAATTTCAACGCCTGGTGGATATCATCGCCCAGCTGCGGGAGCCAGTCTCCGGCTGTCCCTGGGACATTAAACAAACCTCCCAGAGCCTGATCCCGAATTTCATCGAAGAGCTCTATGAAGCCGTTGAAGCCATCGAAGACAGGGATGACGCCGGCCTGCTGGAAGAGCTGGGGGATCTGCTGCTGCACATAGTTTTTCAAGCCCAGATCGCCGCTGAGGAGCGGCGTTTCGACATCGTTGACGTGCTGCGCAAGATCTCGGAAAAGCTGGTGCGAAGGCATCCACACGTTTTCGGGCAACTGGATGTCAAGGATGCCGACACTGTCAAACTAAACTGGGAACGCCTGAAAAAGCAGGAAAAGAAGGAGCGTAAAAGCGTCCTGGAAGGGATACCCCGGTCGCTTCCGTCATTGATCTACGCGCAAAGGACCCAGGAAAAAGCCGCCTCGGTCGGTTTTGACTGGCCGGACATCGCTCCCATCCTGGACAAGCTTGAGGAGGAACGCCAGGAACTGGACGAAGCGCTGGCCTCAGAAGACTATCTGCTGATCAAGGAAGAGTTGGGCGACATGCTCTTCACCCTGGCCAATCTCGCCCGCAAACTGCACATCGACGCGGAAAGCGCTCTCAAAGATACTTCCCGCAAGTTCCACCGCCGCTTTAACTATATCGAAGAACACTACCGCAAGAATGGAGATGACATCCATGAAGCAAGCCTTGAAGAACTCGACGCCGTCTGGGATCTCGCGAAAAAAGACAGATAACTTCCGGGCCCTGAGGCTCTATCTGATCCTGAGCAGCCTGCTGATCTTCATCGCCTTCGCCGTTTACGCGCAGATACTGATCCAAAACGCCAAACGCGAGCAGGAATACGTGCCCCGGATCTTCGCCCAGTATATAGCCTATACGGATGGCTACCTGCGCCAGTCTGAAAAATACGCGCGGATGCTGGCCGAGATCACGTCCAAACGTTTTGAATCCCTGCAGGAAGACGATTTCCAGCAGGCCATCAGCAATTACATGTTCTTCGAATTCCCCGAAAAAAACCCCATCCCGGTGATCATCACGGACGCCGACACCATCCCCCAATTCTGGAATCAGGTGCAGGTTTCCCTCGACAGCAGCTACGACGATCTCTCTGAAGCATCCAAGCTTCTGCTGCGCAAGGAAATGGAGAAGATGAACCGCACCGAACTGAGGGAAGGCGACAACGTGATCAACTACGTCTATATCGCCCGGCCTGTATCGCTGCAGGATTTCATCAAAGACATCGACTATTCCGTGGTGGTCACGGATCGCGACAAAATCCCGCTTTACTGGCGCAACGTGGATATCTCCGAAAACCAAAGCTGGGAAAATGCGCCGCCGGCAGCCCGGTCGATCCTGAAGGAGAAGATGGCGCAGATGAGCGAGGTCCCGCTCGCCCAAGCTTCCCAACAGCTTGGCTACATCTATTTCACCACCCCCAAATCGCTTTCCCGCATCAGCTCCCTGGTGATTCTGGAACTGCTGTTGATAGTGTTGATCGTGGCTTTCGGCGCCTACGGGCTGATCCTGCTGCACCGAACGGAAAAAGACACCCTCTGGATCGGCTTGGCCAAGGAAACGTCCCATCAGTTCGCCACCCCCATCACTTCGCTGCTGGGTTGGCTGAACCATCTGCGCGATACCCCGCCCGGCGCGATGACAGAGGCGGAGTATGACAACGTTTTGAACCAGATGAACACAGATCTGGACCTGCTTAGCTACAACGCCTCGCGCTTCGGTAAGGTAGGCTCGCAAACCAAACTCATACCGATGGAGCTGCACAGCCTGCTGGAGGAAATAACCTTCTATTTCCAGACCCGCATGCCCCACCTGGGTTCACGCATCGAACTCCATCTCATCTCCAAGATCCAGGGAATTCAGGTCTCGCTGGATAAAGACCTGTTCAAGTGGGCAATGGAAAACCTGATTAAAAACTGCGTGGACGCCATGTCCCAAAAAGGCGGTAATATCTTCGTGACCGCCACCCAAAGTAAACAAAGCGTCTATGTTCACGTCCGCGACGAAGGCAAGGGCATCGCCCGCTCGCAGTGGAAAAAGATCTTCGAACCCGGGGTCACCACCAAACAACGCGGCTGGGGATTAGGCCTCAGCCTGTCCAAACGCATCATCGAAGAATACCACCATGGCCACATCCGAGTGATCGAAAGCACCCTGGGTGAAGGCACCACCTTTGAGATCAAACTCCAAAAAGAACCTACAAAATAGGAGCCACCCATGCGCCATCTGCTCAGTTCAGCCCAAATGAGAGACTTGGATTCACGCACCATCAAGGAATTTGGCCTTCCGGCCCGGGTCCTGATGGAAAACGCCGGGAGAGCCTGCGCCGAAGCCATAATCGATCATTATCCCGAGAAACTTGCCGGCGTCATCTGCGTTATCTGCGGCAGCGGGAACAACGGCGGGGATGGAGCCGTGATCGCCCGCTGCTTCCGCAACTGGGGTTGTGAAGTGCTTATCATCCAAACTGGCAAAGGCAGTCCCAGCCCGGAAGCCCAGGTCAACCTGGCTCTCTGCGAAAAACTGGAGATCCCCATCCTCCCGATCTCTTCCACCGAAGAACTGGATCTGGCCAAAAAGATCATCAGCAACAGCAGCCTGGTGGTAGACGCCATCATCGGCACCGGCTTCAAGGGTGCATTGAAGCCCTGGCTGAATGAGTTTTTCGATCTGGTGAATATCTGCGCCGAATTCATCGTGGCCGTGGATATCCCCTCCGGATTGGACGCGGATACCGGCTACTGCGAAAACTCCATCGAGGCCGAGGCCACAATCGCCGTAGCCACTATGAAAACAGGCCATGTAACTGGACGGGGCAAAGAGGTCTGCGGCGAGATCCACTGGGTGGATATCGGCATCCCGTCTTTGTATTACCGCGACCTGAAAACCGTAAAACTCTACCAAGGATCGGACTTTTGCCCCCCGCCGCGCTTACCGGAGTTTCACAAGAACGATTTCGGCAAAGTCTATGTCTTTGGCGGGATCCCGGGCTACACCGGAGCTTCTGTGATGGCCGCCCATGCCGCTCTGCGCGCAGGTTGCGGCTATGTTTACGTGCTTCACCGGATCGAACTGATGGCCGTTTATGCCCTCAAACTCACCGAAGCGCTGTCGCTGGCTCTTCCTGAGCTGCCGGATTCGGGTGAGCCGGACACCCAAACCCTGCTCCATCTGCTTTCCGACGCCTCCGCGGTTCTGATCGGGCCCGGGCTCGGGCGTGACGACTATTCCCTCAAGCTGCTGGAAACTGTGCTGAAAAACATTGAGGTGCCTGTGGTGGTTGATGCCGACGGGATCAACCTGATCTCGGAAAATCCTGATCTATATGAATATCTCTCCCGGCCAAACATCCTCCTTACGCCGCACTGGGGTGAATTTGCCCGCCTGGCGAACATTGACAAGGACGACCTGGAAAAAGACTGTCTGGGAACCCTGCGCGCCTTTACCAGAAAACATCCCACCCGGATCCTGCTGAAAAGCCACTTCAGCGTCTATCACGATTCCGAACAGACCTTGGTAAACACTTCCGGCAACGACGGTCTGGCCACCGGCGGCAGCGGTGACGTTCTGGCCGGCATCATCGCTTCGTTCCTGGCCCAAAATGAAAGCATTCCGGATGCCGCCATCAAGGCTTCCTACCTGCTGGGCCAAACCGCTGAAAACCTGGCCCGAAAACGCGGCACAGCCTCGATCCTGCCCACGGACATCATCGCCAACCTGTTTCTGATCGATAAAGAGGAACAATGACCCGCAACCTTATATGCATCCTGATCCTGGGCCTGATCCTGATGGCTCAGTCCTGCTCCGGCGAACCAGCTTCAGACACAGCTGGAAAACCCGATCAAACCACACAAGGAGACACTTTGAAATCATTAGCCGATATCAATACCCCCATCTTCTGGGCTGAAGGCCATCCCGGCCGGCTGGACCGCGCCAACTGGACGGTCACTTTCACCGGCGCCTGTGAACGCCCGCGTTCCTTCACCTGGGAAGAGCTTCAGGCCCTTCCGCAAACCGAAGTTGACAGCCGGCTCACCAGCGTCACCCGCTGGTCTTCGCGCGGGCTGTGGAAAGGCGTGGCGCTCTCCACTTTGCTCGCTGAGGTCGGAGTGAAACCCAGCTGCCAGTATGTCCGCTTCTGGTCCGTGGGCGAAGTTTACGACACCTCCATCCCCATCGACATTGCCCGCCTGGAAAAATCCCTGCTGGCCCACACCTTCAACCGCGAGTATCTGGATGAGGATTACGGCGGCCCCGTGCGCGCCTTCATTCCCTATCTCTGGGGCTACAAATCTGCCAAATCCGTGGTCAAGGTCGAGCTGATGGAATACTACGTTCCCGGATTCTGGGAAAAACGTGGCTACACTGACAGCGGTGAGATCGAACCCGGCCCTTGCCGGGACATGAACGACGGCGGCGCGATCAAGCAGATCCCCGGACCCGGTGAAGTGGAGTTTTGAGCTCCTGCGCTGCTCCGATTGTAGTTGACGCGAACCGGAATTTGCCTTATTTTATCGATAAATATGGTTTATTTCTCAGGGAGATAGAAAATGTCGAAACTGCAATATAACCGGGCCTTGGTTCCTTTTCTGGTTGCTCTGGTTCTCGTGTCCCTTGTCGGAGTTCTTTCCGCGCAGAGCAACAAGGATGAATACGACCTGGTGAAGAGCTTTGTGCTGCCCAGCATCGCCGTACCCGTCGGTGACTTGAGCCTGGAAAACGAAGTCTGGCTCAAGGATGGGGAGCCCTTCACGGGAATTGCCTTTGAACGCTTCGAAAACGGCAAACTCGCCCGCGTGCTCAGCCTTTTCCGCGGCCTGCAGCAAGGCCCGATGTATCTCTGGTATCCGGACGGCGCGCCGCAAATGAGTGCCACTTACCGCCAGGGCAGGCTCAACGGGCGTTTCCTCGGGTGGTATCGCAATGGCGGCGTGATCTACGATATGGCCATCAACCAGTCTGGCTACGCCGGAGACTATATGGGCCGGGAAGGCGATGCCGAGAGTGAAGACATCCTGGAGCTTGAGGGCGACGCCAACGAACCCCCGGAAGGAAACTGATCTCGGGATGCACTGCGGCTCTTCTACTCAGAACCCTGATAGCTAAAGCTCTGGAGCAGGATGTTGCTTGAGTGCTCCGGAGGGGGATTAAACAGAAAAAGATTGACGCGGATTTGTGCCTTGGGAAAGTTGATCCTGAGTTTCAGCGGTTCTGGCTATACGCCTTTGCTTTTTGTAAAACAGGGTGTTCCGTCAGGCATTGCCAGCATTTGAGAGTCCTGTTTTTCTTTCTTTTTGCCATCCCTCCGATCTTGCGGTAGCCGCGGCGCCGGAACAGGGTTGCTCAGAGATGGTTTTCGCTTTCAACTACACAGACCCGGATGCACGACCAGGCCGGGCAAGGATAGATTCATGACAAAGAGCAGTTCCAAAAACCTACATTCGTTCCGCGACCTGAAAGAGGCGGGCACGAAGATCACCATGGTCACGGCCTACGATTATTCCATGGCCCGTTGCGTGGCAGCCAGCCAGATCGACCTGATCCTGGTGGGCGACAGCCTGGGCATGGTTGTTCTGGGCTATGAAAACACGCTCAAGGTAAGCTTGGATGACATGATTACCCACACGGCCGCCGTGCGCCGGGGAGCGCCGCAAAGCTTTGTGGTTGCCGATCTTCCTTACATGAGTTACCATCTGAGCCTGGACGAGACCAAAGCCAACGCCGCCGCTCTGATCATCGAGGGCGGAGCCGATGCCGTGAAGCTGGAAGGCGGTTCGGGAGTGCGCTTGGAAGCTATCATGGCTATCCTGGAATGCGAGATCCCCGTTTGCGCCCACATCGGCCTCACGCCCCAAAGCGTGCGCCGTTTCGGCGGTTTCAGGGTCCAGGGCAAATCCCCGGAAGCCCACGAAACCCTCTTGCGCCAGGCCCTGGCACTGGAAAAAGCCGGAGTGTTCATGCTGGTCCTGGAAGGCATCCCGGAAAGCCTGGGCAAGGAAATCTCCCAAAGCCTCAGCATCCCCACCATCGGCATCGGCGCCGGACGTTACACCGATGGCCAGGTGCTTGTTTACCACGATCTTTTGGGCCATTCCGACCTCCAGCCCAAATTTGTGCGTTCCTACGCCTCCCTGGATTCCGACATCACCCAGGCCCTGAACAGATATTGCGCCGAGGTGCGCGAGGGAGCCTTTCCCGGGCCAGAAAACGTTTATTACCCCATCACCGAACAATAAGGACAACCATAGATGACACCAAAGTATGAACAACTGGAAACAATGACCCCGGACGAAAAATTCTCCGCCGTGGCCAATCTCAAGGAAAAGCTGGAGGAGAATTTCGTCAGCCTCGGCCAGCTGCTTTCCGAGATCAAGCGCAGCAAGATCTTCCGCATGAAAGGCTATGAATCCTTCAAGGATTTTGTGGAATCTGAATACAGCCTCAGCGGATCGCTCGCCGGCAAGCTGGTGGCGGTTTTTGACGTCTTCATCGAAGAAATGGACGTGGACGAAGGCACCATCCGCGAGATCGGTTTCGACCGCCTGCAGATGATCCAGCCCCTGGTGCGCAAAGCGGAATGGACCCAGCGCGACGAATGGGTGCAAAAAGCCGAGGAAATGCCCACCAAAGACCTGCGCGAGCATATCAAAGACATCAAAAAGGAAGAAAAGGAACAAAATCTTGATCCCAAAAAAGTGTTCATCGACCAGTATCTGGAGCGGATGACTTCCATCCTCAACTGCTCCCGGACAGGACTCAACTACAAGCTGGCGCTGTATTTCCAGGACGCCGACCCTGAGGATGTCAGGACCGTCGTCCGCGACCGCCAGCGCAGTTTCGAAAATGAACTCAACAAGGAGGAATCCTCATGAAACGAGCCAAACAAATGAAAATCCTCTGGGTCGATGACGAGATCGACCTGCTGCAATCCTTCGTGCTCTTTCTGGAAGAACGAAATTACCTCGTGGACACCTGCAACAACGGCAACGACGCCATTGAAAAGGTGCTGGAAAATAAATACGATCTGGTGATCCTGGACGAAATGATGCCCGGTTTGGACGGCCTCACCACCCTGCAGGAGATCAAACGCATCAACCCCGCCCTGCCCATCGTGATGGTCACCAAAAGCGAGGAGGAAGGCCTGATGGACAAAGCCATCGCCTCCCAGATCACCGATTACCTGATCAAACCCATCAACCCCAACCAGATCATCATGGCCATCAAGAAGATCTTCCAGGCCGACGAGATCCGCTCCAACCAGATCGGGGAGCAATACACCCGCTACATCTCCCAGCTGAACCAGCGCCTCTTCGACAATCCCGGCTGGGAAGACTGGGCCAGCATCTACCGCGAAATGGCCTATTGGGAGATCCAGATCGACGAAGTGAACGACGAAGGCCTCCGCCAGACCCACTTCCTGGAAAAACGCAACTGCAACACCGAATTCACCAACTATGTGGAACGCAACTACCGCGATTGGCTGAATACCGATGACCGGCCCAACCTCTCTTTCGATCTGGTTTCGCAGTACGTCGCCCCCCATTTCGAAGCCCGCGTGCCCATCTATTTCATCATCATCGATTGCATGCGCCTGGACCAGTATCTGGCCATTCAACCCTATATCAAGGAACTCTTCGACGAAGAGCTCGACCTCTATTATTCCATCCTGCCCACCGCCACCCCCTACAGCCGCAACTCCATCTTCAGCGGCCTGCTCCCGCAGGACATTGCCAAACGCTTTCCCGAATACTGGGTGAGCAGCGGCGAACTGGATAATTCCCGCAACCGCAACGAACACCAGCTGCTGGACGAACATATCAGCGAACTGGGCTACAACCTGGACCCCACTTCCAAATATGTGAAGATCTTCAATATGGAGGAAGGCAATTTCGTGCTGCGCAAGATCGAGACCTGGAACAAGGAAAACCTGATCGTTCTGGTGTACAATTTCCTCGATCTGCTGGCCCACCACCGTTCCCGCGACCAGATCCTGCAGGAAACCATCCCCCACGAGGAAGGCCTCCGCGCCTTCACCAAACACTGGTTCCTGCATTCCTCGCTCTACGAGGCCCTGAAACTGATCGCCAAACAGGACGCCATCTGCGTCATCAGCACAGACCACGGCTCGATCAAGGTCAACCGCGCCACCCAGGTGATCGGAGACCGCGACACCTCCATCACGGTCCGCTATAAAGAGGGTAAAAACCTCAGCGCCAACGACCGCCACGCCATCTTCGTGAAAAAACCCTCCGAATACGGACTCCCCATCAAGAGCATCGTGGACAACTTCATCTTCGCCAAAGACGATTATTACTTCGTCTACCCCAATTCTTACCACCAATACCAGAGGCAATACAACGGCACTTTCCAGCACGGCGGCGTCTCCATGGAGGAAATGATCCTGCCGGTTGCCACCTGCCGCAGCAAACGCCGCAAAATTTAGTTGACACTCGCATCCTGCTGATTATCCTGTCTCCAGGATTGCGAACGGCACACCGTCCCAAAAGATGCTGGCAGCCAGCTGGGGTCTTTTGGGACTTTTAATTTGGGCGCGCGAATGAATTCGGCGCTTCCAACAAGCTAAAGCTTATGCTGCCAGCCAGTTAAAGGAGCCAATTGTGGCCAAGCCCAAACATCTGCATCTCCGCTCGGAACAGGACACCAGGGACCTGGCAGCCTTCATTGCCCCGCTGTTGCAGCCTGGCGACGTGATCTGCCTCTGGGGCGATCTCGGCTCCGGAAAGACCTTTTTCGCCCGTGCCCTGGCCTCCGAGCTGGGCGTTAGCGAACAGGTGGACAGCCCGTCCTTCGTGCTGCTCAAGGAATACCAAGGCCGCAGATTCCCCCTTTTCCACCTCGATCTTTACCGGCTGGGCAGCGAAGCCGAGTTCCTCGACCTGGGCGTCACCGATCTCATCGACGAAGGCGTCACCCTGATCGAATGGCCGGAACTGGCGGAAAAGTATCTTCCCAAGCGGATCCTGAACCTCTCGCTGCGCTTCAGCTACCGGGGCGCGGAAAGAACGGTGGAAATAGTTGCCAAAGGCCGCTTTTCGGCTTACTTTATCTGATAACAATATCTTCTGGAGGCTCAGATGAGTTTCAATCCTCTGTGGATCGCGCTGATCGCCATCGTCCTCATGGCGGTTTGGGAAGCTACGGGCAAAGACAGATCCCCGCTCCGGGGCTGGCTGATCGCCGGCATCTGTTTCATTCTTGGAATGGCCGTCTTTGGCTATTTTCACATGGAAAGCAGGCTGCAGGACAAAACCCTGCATGTGGTTGGCTATGCCAGCAAAACCTTCGAAAGCGACCTGGTGAAGTGGACCCTCTCCGTGCAAAAGAACACCGGCGTGGACGGCCTGATGAACGCTTACACCAGCCTCAACCGCGACGTGAACGATTTCAAGGCCCTGCTCCTGGAAAAAGGACTCACCGCCAAAGACATCAACATCCAGCCGCCCACCAGCTCGCCTCATTACGACGACTATGGCAACATGACCGGCTACAGCGTGGACCAGATGCTCTACGTGCTTAGCAACGACGTTGCCAAGGTGGAGGAGATCGCCCTCGATCCCCAGTTCTTTGCCGAACGCTCCATCGTGCTCGAGCAGTCCAACCTTGAATACCTCTATTCCAAACTGCCGGACCTAAAAAAAGAAATGATCGGCGCCGCCACCGCCGACGCCCTGGACCGCGCCAACGAGATCATTGGCGCCACCAAAGCCAGGCTGGGCAAGCTCACCTATGCCCGCAGCGGGGTGTTCCAGATCACCGAGCCCTATTCCACCGACGTCTCCGACTACGGCTATTACAACACCAACACCCGCACCAAAAGCATCTCGGTTACCGTAACCACGAATTTCAAACTATAATCCGGGAACCCCTGAATTACCAACCTTACTCATCCCGCGGGAGGTGGAGATGAACAGGAAAATCCTGCCTTTACCTTTCTTGGTCTGTTTGTCGAAGACCTTTGCGTAATACCAAAGTGTCCAGCTTTCCAGGATCTACTTTGTAGTTATCCACAATTTTTTCATAATTTCTCAACATGAACCCTGAAAAAGCTCAGTTATCCACATATTCTGCC
>JAJBBF010000088.1 GCA_020532215.1 Candidatus Cloacimonadota bacterium | reverse complement strand
CGACGGCCGGGTGATCCTCTACCCCACCGCCATCGACGACCCCCAAAACATCCCCACCTATGAATACGACTATCTGCTGCCTTCCTTCCAGACAGCCGAAGGCGCCTCCGTTGGCGGCGGGATCCTGGCCTGGCGCGTCAATGAGGACGTGATTTACAACCAGGGCGTCACCGGCAGCGACGGCGAATTCTATTCCAATTTCCAGAACAACTCCATCAACACCCGCTACAACCAGCGCGGCGTGGAGATCATCGAGGCGGACAACCTGCCCGACATCGGTTATGACTGGTCCTGGTTCTGGACCGGCACCCAGTATGAGTATTTCCATGCCAAAAAACCGGTGTTGGACGGATCCGGCTATTTCGCAGGCTGGAGCCTGCAAGCCTGGAAACCTGATCTGAGCGGCATCACCGCGCCGCCCCTGGAAGACAGCGCCGGGATCGGCTCCCTGTATTGGCTCGGCGGCATGGGCAATCCGGGCGCGGTAATGGACCTGAGCGTGCGCAGCGGCTGGTTCGATAACAGTTCTGTAACCGCCTCCGGCATCCCCGGCCTCCTGCCCGGCCCCTTCATCAATTCCAGCTACAGCATCCTGGACCTGCCTCTGATCGGCCCGCAATCCATCACCCTGCTCAGCCATCACGACGGCCAATGGACCGATCTCATGGGGCCCTTCGCCTGGGACGGCCAGCCGCTGGACCAGCCTGTGATCAGCGCGGACCAGGACGGCAACGGTTACAAGGAGCTGATCCTCACCCACGCCAACTCCCTGGAAATAGTGGAATTTTCCCTGGACGACCTGCAAAGCAGATCCATCAATTATCCCGATCCAATCACCTCCGCGCCCCTCGCGCTCAGGGATACCGTGTTCGTGAGCACCTCCACCTGCCTCAGTTCCGTGGTGGACAACCTGGTGAAGGACATGGTCCAGCTGCAAGAGGTCAAACGTTTGGGCAGTTACGGCCTTGACCTGGTAACCCTCAGCCAGGACCTTCTGCACATAATCGACACGCGCGACCTCTACATCAAGTTCGAGGTGGAACTGCCGGAACCCTTTGGCGATTACGAGCCGGTGGGCTACACCGCGGATTCAGCCGGCGTGCGGATGCTTTTCCTGATGGCCAACAGCGGCAACGTATACAAATTCCAAAACAACCATCTGCAAAGGATCTGGCTTAATACCCAGGCCGACAAACCCACCCAGATGGGTATCACCTGGTACTCCGACAGCGCAATTCAGGGAGCGGTGAACCCAACGATTTTCTGGGGCTGCGGCACCAGGATCTATGCCATTAAACACGATGGAACCCTGCTTCAAGGCTATCCTTACAACGCATATCCCCTGTCCTTCAGCGAGCGCGAACACGTTTACGCGCTTATATCCTATCCCAACATCCTTTTGTATCTTCCAGTGGCTGACCGCGGTCACGCGGCCTATCTGGCCGGTGAGGGCATCCTCTGGCAAAGATCTCTGCTCAAGGATGGCCCCGTTCTCGGTTCCCGGCTCGCGACGGGGCCAGATAACATGGAAACCAACAACCTGTTCTGGTATTACACCGATTTGGTAGGCAAACTTTTCATCCACAGAAAAGCTTGGGGACTAATGAACAACGGGATCTACTGGAACGGTTTACGCAATGGGGGTGACGGCAGTTTCGAGGGTATGTACATCTATGATGAACTCCCTCCCACGCAGGATTTCAGTGCCTTCGTCTTCCCCAATCCAGTGCGGGACGCCCAGTTCAGGGTCCGCATTGAGAATTTCGACCAAACTGTCGAGATCCGGCTTTTCGATATCAACGGCTCGCTGCTGCAAAACCACACCCTGCACGCCAACGGCATCCTCCGCCGCGACGTGGCCCTGGACAGCGGCAAACTCACATCCGGCGTTTACATCCTCTCGGTGCGCAAAGGCGCTGAACTGAAAAGGATAAAATTCGCCGTGGAAAAATGATCTGAGAGGCAACAAAAATGAACAAAGTGATCCTGATCTTCCTGGGCCTGGCGCTGCTAAGCTCCGCCTTCGCCCAGAACATAGACGACCTGATCTTTCAGGAACAAGAGGAACAGACCCCCGCGGATGACATCATCCGGGTGAATTTTGAACCCAAAAGCGCCCAGCGCGCCATGCTCTTCTCGGCCTTGCTGCCCGGCGCCGGTCAGTTTTACGCCAAACCCACCGCCTTCACAGCCTATCTCTTTCCCGTGCTGGAATTGTCGGCGATCGGCGGCATCATCTGGTTCAACAAGCTGGGCAACGAAAAGACCGAGGCCTTCGAAAATTTCGCCAACGGCGAAACCGTTACCCAGATTTTCAACTACACGGTCAACGGCCAGGACTATTCCTACACCTACGAGGGCACCCGCTACCGCCGGGAGTACCAGGACGCTGTGCAAAACGTGATGATGAACATCAATCCCGGCACGCTGGACATCTACGACGGCACCTTCTTCCGCCTCGACGACACGGACACCCAGCACTTCTACGAGGATATCGGCAAATACAACAAATACGTTTTCGGCTGGGCGGACTGGTATCACAATTTCGCCACCGACCCCCGCACCGGCACCTTCTATCTGGACCAGATCCCGGACCACGCCACCTGGGTCTTCAACCCCAACCATACCGATCCCCAGCTGGTGATCAACAACCGCTGGATCAAAAACTACAGGATCGCCTATTATCTGGACAACCAGGACAACCTGGACCCCGCCAACGCCGTCGCGCCCGGCGACTATGACGCCTCGCCCTGGCGCCAGGAATATCTGGAAATGCGCAGGGACGCCAACCGGCAGTTTTCCTATGCCAACTACTTCACCCTGGGCCTCGCCGCGAACCACATCGCCGCCGCCATCGACGCCTTTGTGCTCACCAACCGCGTGAACCGCCAGGCCATTACCCAGAACGGCTTCAAGCTGCAGTATTACACCGGCCTCAGCAGCAACAACAACCTCACCCCCTCCCTGGGTTTCGTCTACAGCTTCTGATGCGCGCTTCGCTTCGATCCCTCGTTCTGGCAGCCCTGCTGCTGCTTGCGCTGCCCCTGGCCGCGCTGCCTAAGATAGCTTATCTGGGCCTTTCTGCCGCCCTGCCCGGCTGCGGGGAGATCGCCCTGGGCAGAAGCACCCGCGGCGGGATCATGCTCGGTACGGACCTGCTGGCGCTCACAGCCTGGCTGGCCACCGGCCGTGAGGTAACAAACCTCACCAACTCCTCCCTGCTCTACGCCCAGGCTTATGCCGGCATTCCAGCGGACATGCCAGATAGTTACTATTATGATATCCAACAGTATCTTAGCAGTGACGAATTCAACCAATATCAGATCTTGGAGGCGCGTAATTATTATCTGATATACAATTACGACCCCGAAGGCTATGCCGCCTATCTGGCCGCCAACACCTATGGCGAGGATGAAGCCTGGAGCTGGCAGAGTTCTGAGCATCAGGACCATTACCGCGCCCTGCGCTTCCAGGCCCAGACGGTGAAGATGTACCGCAGCCTGAGCCTCGGCGTGATGCTGCTGAACCGCGCTATCAGCCTGATCGACGTTGCCCTCATCAGCCGGGATCCGGATAAACCCACCGCCCTCTATTTCACGCCGCTGGGATCCGGCGGCCTGATGCTAAACTACCGATTGGAGTTTTGATGCCCTCCCAGATCAAACACCTTTGCGCCCTCATCCTCCTGTTGGCCCTGGCCGCCTCGCTGGCGGCCGAAAGCACTGGCCTGCAGCTTGCCCAATCCCTCGTCCTGCCCGGCCTTAGCCAGATCCGCGGCGGCAGAAGCTACGGCTACGGAATGCTCACCGCCGAAGCGGCCCTCATCTCCAGCCTGCTCTACCTGAACGAGGAAGCGCGGCTCAAAACCCGGGAATTTTACGAATACGCCCTCAAATATGCCCACATCGAGCCCGGCGATTACGAAGACAGCTATTTCCGCGACCTCAGCAAATACAACAGCAGCGGTTTCGAGGCCGGCGGCTACAACGCCTTTATCCGCGAAGAGGCGCTGCGGCTTTTCCCGAACGACCCCGCCCAGCAGCAGATCTACATCGATGAGCACATCTACAGCGGCGGGCTGGCCTGGAACTGGGACAGCGTGGACAACCGCGGCAAGTATGTGCAGATCCGCACCGAAGCCCAGAACATGCGGGATTACCGGATGCTGGCTGTGGGCGTGATGATCGTGAACCACCTTATCAGCGGCATCGACGTGCTGCGCTTCAACGCGAAGGACAGGCAGGCCCAGGTCTATCTGGATATCAAGGACCGCAGCCCCATGCTGATGCTCAATCTGCAGTGGTGAAGCGCTTGGCGGTACCTTTCGCCTGAATTTACTGAACAACCAAACCTACCCGGCTCCCATTATCATTACGGGATAAATACGGGATCAATACGGATTTCATCCGTATTGATCCCGTATTTATCCCGTAATGATGCTGGGGGCGCTGTGTGGATGTCGACCGCCCCAACGGCCAACAAGTTGTCCGGCGAGAACTCCAGCCACGCCTGAACGCTCTGCCGCTATGTCATCCCGGGAAGCGTGCGCCAGCACGCCGGGACCCGGGATCCAGGCTTTTGGGGTAATGCCCCCAGAGGGTGTCGATTCAGACTGCGTCTGGATCGAACCCGCCCTGGGTGTGAGGATGTTTTGGGTTGACAGCCTGGATTCTGGGGCCCCGGGGGCTGAAGCCCCACCCCGGAATGACAGGTCGGGGCTGGGTGGTGGATGGTTCTGGATCCCGGGGCCCCTTCCGCGCCCCTTTTCACGCTGCGCTCGTCCGCGAGGACCCCGCTACCCCGGAATGACAGATCGGGTCGTGGTTGCGGTTTGGCGGGGTGGGTACAGGAAGGTTAACGTCCTCGTTAACCTCGCTCCGGAGGGGCGATCCGTTCTTTTCTCCGCAAGTCCCTGCGGGCCTTTGGTCGACGGGGACGTCGACCTTCCGGTGGGCGGCCGTAGCGCAGCATTCCAATGCTGCGTTCTGGCGTGAAAGGGTGGAAGGGTGAAAGGGTGGAACGGCGGTTTGGGCTGTTTCACCGGAAGTCCCAGCCACTGCGTCATCCCGGGATGCGTGCGCCAGTACGCCGGGACCCGGGATCCAGGCTTTTGGGGTAATGCCCCAGAGGGTGTCGATTCAGACTGCGTCTGGATCGAACCCGCATTTGCCTGGGCCTGGGATGGGCTATTCCCGCAATGCCTGGATTCCGGGGCCCCTACCCCGGAATGACAGGTCGGGTCTGGGTGGTGGATGGTTCTGGATCCCGGGGCCCCTTCCGCGCTCCTTTTCACGCTGCGCTCGTCCGCGAGGACCCCGCTACCCCGGAATGACAGCGATTCTGAGCCTTCTGAACAAACAGCTATGCACCACCGTCATCTCGGACCTCGCGGTTCCGGCGCTTCCCTTTGCCTGCAATTGGACAATAGCCTTCTAACCGGCTTCCAAGGATTTCACTTGACAGATAGGCCCTGTGCAAATGTTATTTCTTAACATTGAAATCTTGTATTGAACGCGGCTCCGCCTTGCGGTGCCCGGGAGTGGATAATGAAATATTTCCGAAAACTGGTCGGGCAGAGATGCTATCTGTCGCCGATCTCGCTGGAAGACGCTGAACGTTACACGGAATGGGTGAACGACATGGAGATCGGCCAGTTCGTGATGTTCTCCACGGCGATCTTCGATCTGGACAAGGAACGCGAGGCCCTGCAGCGCCTGATGCGGGAAAGCGTGTCGTTCGCGATCGTGGAAAAGGACAACAACAAGGCCGTGGGCAATTGCAGCCTGATGGGGATCAGCGATGTGCACCGGCACGCCCAGTTCGGCATTTTCATCGGCGACAAGACCTATTGGAACCAGGGCATCGGCACCGAAGCGACCGCGCTGATCCTTGATTACGGCTTCAACATCCTGAACCTGCAGAACATCAGCCTGGAGGTTTTTGGCTTCAACAAACGCGCCATCCGCTGCTATGAAAAGGTGGGCTTCAAGTTCGTCGGCCAGCGCCGCGATTACATTTTCATGGCCGGGCAGTACCACGATGTGATGATCTACGACATTCTGGCCAAAGAGTTCAGCAGCCCTTACGTGAATGATATCTTTGAGCGCAGCACCAGCGAGGATGCCGGCCGGGACAAGATCGCCTTCGAATAAGCCCGAAAACCCTGAAAACCCCAGCTGAAGCCGCATAGATGTTCCGCAATATAAAAGGCCAGTCCAACGCCCTGCAGATCCTGAAACTGGCGCTGGACAACGACCGCATCGCCCAGGCCTACCTGTTCCACGGCAGCGACGGCGTGGGCAAATTCACCGCCGCGCTCTATTTCGGAATGGCGCTGAATTGCTTTTCGAAAAGCGAGTTCCGGCCCTGCGGCGTCTGCTCCTCCTGCCGCAAATTCCTGGCTTTGGACCATCCCGACCTGCTTTACATCTTCCCCACCCCGAACCTGGGGCTGAATCTGGATGGAGAGATCACCAAAACCGATTACATACAGGAATACGAAGGCTACATCCGCAACAAGATCGAAACGCCCTGGGAGGACTACCAGTTCAGCGCGAACATCATGATCCGCGTGGAAAGCATGAACTGGCTGATCAAACGCCTGAACCTTTCCGCCTACGAGGCCTCCTACCGGGTCTGCATCATCGAAGACGCCGACCAGATGAACATCCCCACCGCCAACGCCTTCCTCAAAACCCTGGAGGAACCGCCCGAAGCCACCGTGATCATCCTGATCACGAACAACCTCTCCAAGCTGCTTCCCACCATCGTTTCGCGCTGCCAGCCCGTGCATTTCCAGCCGGTGACCCCTTCCGTGATCGAGGGCATCTTGCGCGAAAGCTTCAATGCCGCTCCGGAACTGGCCCGCACCGCTGCCCACATTGCCGACGGCAGCGTGCAGAGAGCGATCCACTTCGCCCACAACGAATCCCTGGAACTGCGGGAACACGCCTTCGGCATCTTTGAAATGGCTGCCACGGGCAAGGATCTGGCCCATTTCCGCCAGCTGAGGTCCCTGCCCAGAAGCTTCAACGCCGAAAGCGCGATCGAGGTTCTGCGCTACCTGAGCCTCTTCGCTGGGGACCTGAACCTTGCGCTGGACGCCCCGGAACAGCTGGTCAACATCGACAAGCGGGATTTTCTGGCCAAGGCGCGGGAAGCCCTTGGTGAGATCGATCCGGCAGTGTACACGGACCGGGTGATCGCCTTCGTGCTGCTGATGGAAGGCCACATCCGCAAACTCCGGGGCAACGCCAATCTGCAGCTGGTGATGCTGGACACCTATTTCCAGCTGAAAAAACTCTTTCGCGCCTGAGATGCCTGAAAACAAGCTCGTCCGCAACATCAGCATGATGTCCATCGCCATCTTCCTGAGCCGGATCATGGGCCTGGTGCGCGACCAGCTGATGGCTTTCTGCTTTGGCACCACCTTCCTCAACGACGCCTTCGTGGTGGGCTACAAGATCCCGAACCTGCTGCGCAGCCTCTTTGGCGAGGGCGCTCTTTCCGCCTCCTTCGTTCCCATCTACAACGAGATCGGGATCACCCAGGACCGCAAAAAGCAGATCGATTTCTCGCTGCAGGTGCTGGGCATCCTAAGCTCTTTCCTGCTCTCGCTCACCGTGATCGGGATCATCTTCGCGCCCTGGATCGTGAAGCTGCTCTATCCGGGCCTGGCGCCCCACACCTACAGCCTGGCCGTGCTGCTCACCCGCGTGATGTTTCCCTATCTGCTCTGGATCGGCCTCTCCTCCACGATGATCGCCATCCTCAATTCCCACGACCGCTTTTTCATGACCGGGCTCTCCTCCGCGCTGCTGAACCTGGGCATGATCCTCAGCCTGGTGATCCCGCGCTTCGTTTTCGGGATCGAGGGCGAAGAACTGGTCCGCTGGGCGGCCTGGGGTGTTTTCGGCGGCGGTTTTTTGCAGACCATCATCAATTTCCCCTATCTGAAACAGCTTGGTTATCCTTTCAGGCTGTTCGTGCGCTTTGGCGGGGACGCCCTGAAAACCATGTGGCAGCGCTTTCTGCCTTCGCTGATCGGGGTGGGCATCCGCGAGATCAATCTGGTGGCGGACAGCCTGATGGCCTCTTTCCTGGCCGTGGGCAGCATTTCCGCCCTTGAATACGGCTACCGCCTCTTCCAGTTTCCCCTGGGCATGTTCGCCATCTCCACCGGGATGGTGCTGCTGCCCACCTATTCCCGGCTGGTCACGCTGGGCGATTTCAAGGAGCTTTCCAAAAACCTGCGCATCGCGGCGGTGAACCTCACCTACCTGATGCTGCCGATCACCACCCTGATCATTGCCCTGGGCGGCGACCTCGTGCGGATCGTCTTTCAGCGCGGGGCTTTCGACGCCAAGGCCACCCTCTGGACCGAGCAGGCTTTGGTCTTATACGGCATCGGCCTCATCTTTTTCAGCTTCAACCAAACCCTCACGCCGCTTTTTTACGCCAATAAGGACACCCGCACGCCCGTGCGCATCGCCGCCGGGATGGTGGGCCTGAACATCGTGCTGAACCTCATCCTGATGCAGTTTCTGCAGCACCGCGGACTGGCCCTGGGAACCTCCCTGACCGCGATGGTGAATTTCAGCCTGCAGTTCCGCCTCATCCGTAAAAAACTGCCCCAGATCAGCTTTGCCGGGATCCTGCCGAACATCCTGAAAACCCTGGGTATCTGCGCCGTGATGCTGGCACTGCTGCTTACAGCCAACCACTTTATCGAAGCCGAGGGCTTCTGGCAGCTGATCTTCAAAGTGGCGGCGCTTTCTGTGGCCAGCCTGTTGCTGTTCTACGGGCTGGGGCTCCTTGTGAAGCTGGATTTCCTGGCCGAGGTGCGGGACCGCCTGTGGAAAAGATTCCGCCGCAGATAGAGGCCAAGCTCCACCTTTTGCCCCAGCAGCCGGGGATCTACATCTGGAAAGACGCCGCCGGGGAAGTGATCTACGTGGGCAAGGCCCGCTCGCTGGAAAACCGCATCAAAAGCTATCTGAGCAACTCGCCCAAGGATCCCAAGACCGAGCAGCTGGTGCGCCATATCCAGGACCTCGAATATATCATAACGCTCTCCGAGCACGACGCCTTCATCCTCGAAGCAACCCTGGTGAAGCGCTACAAACCCAAATACAACATCCTCCTCAAGGACGACAAACGCTATCCCTTCGTGAAGATCACCCTGGGCGAGCCCTTTCCCCGCATCATGGTTACCCGCGAACTTGTCAAAGACGGTTCCCGCTATTTCGGGCCCTTCACGGACGCCAGATCGCTGCGCATCACCCTGCGCAACTTCGAGTGGATCTTCCCCATCCGCACCTGCTCGCGCAATATCCCGGCCGGCCAGGTCCGCTACAAAAAGGCCTGCATCAATTACCAGCTGGGCAAATGCCCCGCGCCCTGCATCGGCGCCATCTCCCAAGCCGAATACATGCGCGTGGTGAAACGCCAGATGAGCTTTTTCGAAGGCAGGCACCAGGAGGTTCTGGATGAACTGCGGGCGGAGATGAACGAACTTTCCGAGGCCCTCAAATTTGAACAGGCGGCCAAAACCCGCGACCGCATCCTGGCCATCGAAAGCATCCAGAAACGCCAGGTGGTTTATTCACCCGATTCCCGCAACACCGACGTGATCGGCTTTTATCAGGAGGAAAACATTGCCGTTTGCGTGGTGCTGAGGATCATGGGCGGCATGGTGGTGAACCGCGAGGATTATCCTCTCAGCCAGGTGGAACACGACGCCGCCCCTCAGATCCTGGCCGCCTTCATCAAGCTCTATTACGCCGCCAAGGACGAGCTGCCCCACGAGATCCTGCTGCCTCACGAACCCTCGGAATATGAAGAGCTGAACTCCTGGCTCGGCGGCAGGCTCAGCCTGCCCCAGAGAGGCGAAAAGAGCAAACTGCTGGCCATGGCCAAGCGCAACGCCTTCCAGCTGATCGAAGAGCGCAAACTGGCCCACATCCGCCGCGCCAACCGCACCATCTTCCCCATCCAGGAGCTAAAGGAAAAGCTTGCCCTGCCCCGCCTGCCCCGCAAAATGGTCTGCATGGACATCTCCACCATCCAGGGCACGGATACCGTCTCCTCCGCCGTCTTTTTCGAGAACGGCAAAGCCAAAAAGAAGGCCTACCGCCACTTCATCATCCGTGCCGTTGATACTCAAAACGACTACGCCGCCCTCCAGGAAACCCTCACCCGCTTTCTGAACGAGTGCGCCAAAGATGAGGCCATGCTGCCGGACCTGATCATCATCGACGGCGGCAAGGGCCAGCTCGCCGCCTGCAAGGAGGTTCTGGACGCTTCCGACCATCCGGGCATCCCCATCATCTCCCTGGCCAAACGCGCCGAGGAGATCTTCCTGCCCGGACGCCACGATTCCATCATCCTGCCCCGCTCCAGCTCCTCGCTGCGGCTGCTTACCTCCATCCGCGACGAGGCCCACCGCTTCGCCATCAATTTCCACCGCTCCCGCCGGTCCAAACGCACCCTGCTCAGCGAACTGGAGGACATCGCCGGAGTGGGGGAGCAAACCAAGTTCCTGCTGCTCAAGGAACTCGGCTCCGTCGAGGCCATCCGCGCCGCCAGCCCCGAAGAGCTGATGGCGGTGAAAGGCATTGGCGAAAAAACAGCCCGGCAGATCTTCAGGCATTATCATTCGGATTAAATACAGGATAAATCTAACCCCGTAATCTGTGGACAGCATTGCATCTGGGCTGATTCCATTCTGCCCAATCCCCTGAAATTCAAGGCTCTTTGAATGAACTTCGTGAAATAGCTTGACAGAATTGCGTCCTTTGCATTTACTGAATCCATAAAAAAATAATCAAAACAAAGCGAGGAATGAAATGCTGCAAATGTATCCCAAGCCCAGGAAGAAATCCGTGATGCCCACTGATTACAAGAACAAGATCCTGAGCTCTGCCCAGAAGATCTTCGCCCAAAAGGGCTATGTGAAATGCACGATGTCCGATGTGGCCATCCATGCCAAAGTGGGGATAGGCACTCTCTACAACTACTTCAAAAACAAGGACGAGATGCTCCAGCTCTGCATCCAGAAAATGATCGAGGATGAGATCCACACCATCGAAAAGGAAAGCGACAAGCTGGCCGACCCCTTGGAGAAGATCAAGTTTTTCTTCGATGAACATTATGAGCTGCTGAAAAGCAAACCCCAGATCGCCAGGCTGCTGCTGATCGAGCTGCGCCAAAGCGAAGGCTTTTACAAACGCAACCCCACCTACAACCCCATGAAATACTATCTGGATTATTATACCAAAGTGTTCCAGGAAGCGATCAAAAAGAACATGATCCGCAAAGTGGACGCCAAAACCCTGGCCTATATAGTGGTGGGCGCCCAGGAAACCATCTTCCTCCAGTGGCTGATCCACGGCAAAGACCTCAAGATCGATCCCCTGCTGAAAAACATGGCAGACATCCTGCAGCTGGGACTCACCAAGCGCAAATAAAGGCTCTTTAGCGCCAATGAACATAAAGGCCCGCCGGGTTATGGCGGGCCTCATTTTTTCGGGCTGGCAAGCTTGCGAATTGGATCCTGTGTGTCAGAGGTAATTAAGGATCTTATTCGCGCGGGCGATGAAGCCTTTGAGCTCATCTCCGCTGAAGGCGCGCTGTTCCAGCAGGGAGAGGTCGTGGATGTAATGGCAGAGGGTTTGCGTTTCCTCTTTCTGGCCGGCGGCGTCGAGTTCCAGGATCTTTTTGATCACGGGGTTCTCCTGGTTTACCACCAGGGTGTGGTCCCTAAGCAGCCCGGAATCGGCCTGGCGGTTCAGCATATCCATGTCGTGCCAGCGGCGCATGAATTCGTTGAAGACGATCATGGAGGGGATATCCGGCGATTTGAGGCTCTTCACCTCCACCTTGAGCGGGGTGTAAACCTGGTCGAAAATGGCTTTGACGGTTTCCCCGCCCAGTTCCTCGCGGGTGGCGAAGGGGATGTCGTAAGGCCGGATCAGGGTGCGTTCGCCGTCCTGGACCAGATAGGGATTGAGGATGGTGGCAGCGGCGGGATGCTTCTTGATGAATTCCGCGAAGCTTTCCTGGCTGAAGGAAGCCTCCACCGGCTGGCCCAGCGCGCTGTAAAAGATCTCTTTCAGCTTGTCCGAACCGGCGCGGCCGTCCCTGTCCACCAGCTCCTTTTTTTCGCTATCCACCAAAAGGTCGTTGACCTCGCTGTCCACGCGGATAAATTCCACCTTGTCCAGCTTGCTTTCCAGCTGTTGGTAGAGGTGGGTGTCCAGCGGCGAGGTCTGAAAGATCACCTCGATGCCCTGCTCCTTCATCAGGCGCAGATAGCTAACCTGGGTGTCTTCTCCTGAAGCATACCAGACGCGGGTTTTATCGCCCCCGGCCTGGTTGCGGGCCTGGTATTCCTCCAGGGTCACATAGTCGCCGGAAGCGGATTTGAAGATCACGCGGTCCTTCATGGCGGCGAAGAAATCCTCGTCGCGGATGAGGCCGAACTTGATGAAGGTATCGATGTCCTCCCAGTATTCCTCATATTTCTTGCGGTCCTCGGCGAAGGTCTCGGCAAAGCGGTCGGCGACCTTCTTGACGATGTATTTGCTGATCTGGCGCACCTGGGCGTCGTTTTGCAAAAAGCTTCTCGAGACGTTCAGCGGGATGTCCGGGATGTCGATCCCGCCCTTGAGCAACAGCAGGAATTCGGGGATGAGGTCCTCGAGGTTGTCGGCCACGAAGACGTTGTTGCAATACAGTTTCACCTCGCCCTTGAAGAAATCCGGCTCCTTGCGCAGCTTGGGAAAATAGAGGATGCCGCGGAGGTTGACGGGAAAATCGGCGTTGAGGTGGATCCAGAAGACGGGATCGCGGTAATCGTGGAAAACCTGGTGGTAAAACTCCTTGTATTCCTCTTCCGTAACGTCTTTGGGCTTGCGGTTCCAAAGCGCTTCCTTCTGGTTCACCTGCTGGTCCTTGAATTTGATCGGCCAGGGCATGAAGTTGCAGTATTTCTCCAGGATCTCGCGGATCCTGGCTTCCTCGGCGTAGTTTTTGGAATCCTCGTTGAGGTGGATGGTGATGGTGGTTCCGGGATCTTTGCGCTTGCCTTCCTTCATCTTGTATTCGGTGCTGCCGTCGCATTCCCAGAAGGCGGGCTGGCTGTCCGGGGCCCAGGAAAGGGAATCGATGGTCACTTTTTCCGCCACCATGAAGCTGGAGTAGAAGCCGAGGCCGAAGTGGCCGATAATGTTGCTCTGGACGTCCTTGAACTTGCTCACGAACTCCTCGGCGCCGGAGAAGGCGATCTGGTTGATGTATTTGCGGATCTCATCGGCGGTCATGCCGATACCGGTGTCCGAGACCTCGATGGTGTTCTTTTTGGGGTCCAGCTTCACGCTGATCTCCATCTCCTCCGGGTTGAAGCCGGGATCGGCGTATTTGCGCTTGTTGATGGCGTCAACTGCGTTGGAGATCAGTTCGCGCAAAAAGATGTCGTGCTGGGAATAGAGCCATTTCTTGATGATGGGAAAGATATTCTCAGTATGGATGCTGAGGCTTCCCTTTTCTGCTGGTTTGGCGGCTTTGGCCATCGGCTTTTTATCCTGTTTGGGTTTGTTGCTTTGGTCTTTCTTCTCTTCAGGCATGAAATACTCCTTGCTAATCTAAGCTTGTGTTTATCGATATAATAAGAGGCCCCGCGAAATTGTCAAGGGAAAATAAGCAGTTGCCGGCAAAGACTGCTAATTCTCTTGGGCATCGTACACGCTAAATCGCGTTTAGCCATCAAAGAACTGAAGACCAGACTGCGTTGGAATGACGGATGATTCTGATCTTCAGGCCTATCGCTCCCAGGAAGCTGTCACGTCCTTTCACCAAAGATCCTTTCACGCGCCCATGCTTCTATTGCCGTAATACTTATATATCAGTTATCCGCAGCCGCTTCCTGCCGGCACGATGACCAGACATTCCAAGCTCAGCTTGCCAGTCCTCAAATATAGCTTATTATATATCTACATCAACATGACAGGAGTGAAACATGTTAACTGAACTCAACGATACTAACTTCGATGAAGTAATAAAGCAGGGCGTGGTGGTGGTTGATTTTTGGGCAGCCTGGTGCGGACCCTGCCGGATCATCACCCCCACCATCGAGCAACTGGCCCAGGAGCATCCTGAGGTCACCTTTGGCAAACTGAATGTGGATGAGTATCCCCAGCTGGCCTCCCGGCACGGCGTGATGAGCATTCCCATGCTGCTGTTCTTTGTGGACGGAGAGCTGAAGGACAATTCCATCGGAGCGGTGCCCAAAGCGGTGATCGAGAAGAAGCTGGAGCTGCTGCAAAGCTGATCCCGCGGACGGGCAGTTTGAAACGCAACCAATTCGTGAACCGGACGGAGTATCTGCTCTTCCGGTTCGCTTTGTTCAAGCTGCGCCTGTTGCCGTATCCCTGGGGGCGCTGGCTGCTCTGCCGGTTGTTCGTTTGGATCGGCTACGGCCTGGGGATCCGGCGCAGGGTGGCGGAGCTCAACCTCAGCAACGTCTATCCCGACCTTGACCCCCAGAAACGCAGGGCTTTGCTGAAAAAAGTCTATCACAACCTGGGGCTTACCGCCGCCGAACTCTATCTGCTGCCGGAGCAGAAACTGATCGATTCCACCAGCCTGAGCGGAAAGGTCCACGCGGACAAAGCGCTGTCCCTGGGACGGGGCGCCATCCTGGCCACTGCGCATCTGGGAAACTGGGAGGCGGCGCGGGTCTTGCCGCTCTTCGGCCTCCCCTTGCCGTGGTGGTTCAGAAACAGCACAATCCCTATTTCGACGCTTACAACAGCGCCCTGCGCACCCGCCAGGGGGTTCGCCTGATCGATCACCAGCATTCAATGAAGCAGCTGCTGGCACGGCTGCGCGAAAATGAGCTGGTGGCCATCCTCACGGACCAGAATGCCGGTCCGGAAGGGCTTACGCTGGATTTCATGGGCTTCCCCGCCTCCCATTGGCGGGGCGCGGCCAAGATCGCGCTGCGCTACCAGGTGCCTATCGTTCCAGCCTTTGCCCTGCGTACCCCGGAGGGAGGGATCAGGATCTGTTTCGAGCCCATGCTCCACTTTCCCGGACTGGCGGACAGCGAGGAAAACTACCGCTTCGTGCTAAAAAAGCTGAACGCCGTGACCGAGAGATACATCAACCGCCATCCCGAGCAATGGCTCTGGCTGCACCGGCGCTGGAAGCAGACCGGCCTGATGCGCCCCCGGCGCCACCAGGCGGATGAAGAGCAGATCTGAAGCTGGCTAAAGGCCAATCAGGGCTTACGGGCCTTAGTTCCTCATCGGCTTAGCCGCCGCTTCCGGCAAGTTTCAGTTGACAAGCATTGCCCCTGTGAAATAAGGGAAAAACCAATTCATTTGGGAGTTCAATGATGTTCATAGACCACCGCTACGAGGTTCTGGAAAGTCTGGGAACGGGATCCTGGGCCAACGTGTACAAGGTTCGCGACCTGCGCACGGACAACACCTACAGCCTCAAGCTGTTCCAGTATCTCTCTTCCAAAGAGCTGTATCAGCATTTCAAAGCCGCGGATATGCACCACATCACCAAGATCGAACACCCCAACCTCAGCCGGGTGATCGATTTCGGCCATGTGGGCGACCATATCTATTTTGTGGGCGAATACTTCGACGGGGTTACCCTGAACAACTTCCGCTTCAGCAAGGCGAGGGTGAAGGAACTCTATGACATCATAGTCCAGATCTGTTACGCTTTGAACGCCCTGCATACTCAGAATATAATGCACAACGACCTCAAACCTGAGAACATACTTTATAAAAAGACACATAACGGCATAGAAGTAAAGCTGATAGACTATGGATTCTCCCGCCTGGAACTGGACAAGGACACCCAATACGTATCCGGAACGCTGCCCTATATCGCGCCGGAAGTGTATACGGGCAAAGGGGCCGGCTATGCCAGCGATTTTTACTCCTTGGGGGTGATCGTTTACCGTCTGCTAACCGGCAGCTATCCTTTCACGCTGGACCAGATCAACGCCATGCGCAGCAGCAGCCATCAGTATTTTTCCCCGGTTTACCCCTCGGATCTGAATCCGAACATCCCCCTGCCCTTGCAAAACCTCTGCATCGAGCTGCTGGACCGCAACCCCGAAAGCCGCTTCCAAACCAGCGAAGAGATCATCCAATACATCAACCGCAGCAGCGGCCGGCGCTATGATTTTTCCGTATCCTGGTCCCTGGTGAATTCGATGAAGTTCAACAGCTATCTGGTGCAGGACAGGATCGTGAACGATCTGATGGACTATCTGCCGCAGGTGGAGGCGTCCAACGGCAAGATCGTTTCCCTCATCGCCGGCGAGGGCATGGGCAAGGACAACATCCTTTCTCTGTTCCGCTATACCATCCTGCGGGGCGAATACTTCATCTTCGATTACACCTGCACCAGCCGCGAGCACGAAGCCTTTTTCGCCCTGATCAAGGAATACCTGCAATCCCTTTCAGAGAAAGAGATAGCCAAAAACGACCGGCTGAAGAGCATCTCCGAAAAGATGCGGCGCTATCTCTTCATGTCTGAACAGGCTGCCAAGGGCCTAACCCCCAGCGAGGAAGACCTGAAGGCGGATTTTGAGATCACCAAAGCTCTTTTGACCGAACTGGCGAAAACCAAGCCGGTGATCTTCATTATCCGCAACATCGAGCATCTGCACCATCACACGATCGAGTTCATCAACTTCTTTTCCCCCGCGGTGGTGCAAAACCGGATCCTGATCGTGATGAGCTGCACCGATTTCAATCAGGTGCGGCAGATCCAGAACAGCATTCTGATCAGCGTTCCGATGTTCAGCCCCCAGGAATCCGCAGCCTACATCCGCAAACTGATCAATGGCCCCGTTCCGGACCGCTTTTGCGAGCTTATCCACAGCCGTTCTTCCGGCAACCCCTACCTGATCCGCGAGATCATGATCAACCTGACCCTGAAGAAGATGATCAGCTATGACGGCAGCTACCACTTTCCCGCCAACCTGGATGATTACACCATCCCCACCCGCTCGCTGCAGTCGATCATCGCGCGAGTGAAACACCTCACCCCCGCCAGCAAGCTGCAGCTGCAAAAGCTGGCTATTGTCCAAACCCCCATCTCCAGGGAAATGATCCGCTATATCTGCAAAGTGAAAGACCAGGCTCTCTACGACCTGCTCAACGAGGCCAAGTACAACGAGATCCTCCAGAAGCAGGGCAACTTCTACAAATTCACCTTCGCCGAAGCCAAGGATTACCTCTACAGCCAGTGCCAGCCCCGGATGTGGCAGCTGGTCTCGCTGCGGGTGATCAAGTTTTATGACAAGCTCACAGTCACGGATCCCGAAACCTGCCGGGGCATAATCCGCAATGCCCGGATCGCCCAGGACCCGGCCAGCCAGAGGCGTTATCTGCTGCGCCTGCATGCGCTGAACTGCGAAGAGCACCAGCAGCAGGAAGCCTACGAGGCCATGGCCAGTGTGCTGAAGCTGGATCTGGATGAAAAACTGGAGTTGGCGCCGGAAGAGCTGGTGAATGACCTGCAGAAATTCCACCGGATGACCGAATTCACCGGCAGCACCAGCGAGGCGGGGTATCTGCTCGCCCACCAGGATGAGATCGCCGAAAGCTTCGAAAAGTACGTGGCCCTGGGCACCCTGGTGCTGTTCCAGGGCGACCGCAAAACAGCGCTGAAAAACTTTGAGAAAGCCCAGAAGCTTGCCGACGACCCCTGCCGGATAACCATGGCCAAACTATACAAGGCACAGATCTATGCCCGCACCGACCCTGCCCGGGTGAAGAAAGCCCTGGCCGGCATAGCTTTGGAAGAGGTCTCGCTGGCTTTCAGGATCAAGGCAGCCACTCTGATGGCGGCATACGATTCCTGCGCCAGCGATCTGGACACCGCGGCCCGCGGACTGGAAAATTTCCTGGCCGGCCTGGT
>JAJBBF010000169.1 GCA_020532215.1 Candidatus Cloacimonadota bacterium | reverse complement strand
GATCTGATAAGTTCCGGGCTGGCTCCGCACCGCCCAGGTGAAATACCTTCCCTCC
Organism: Candidatus Cloacimonadota bacterium; assembly: GCA_020532215.1. Lineage (GTDB taxonomy): Bacteria > Cloacimonadota > Cloacimonadia > Cloacimonadales > Cloacimonadaceae > Syntrophosphaera. Next base: position 18,052 of record JAJBBF010000169.1, on the reverse strand, counting down.
GGCGCTCCCAAGTCGCGCGGGGCCTGGCTCAGATCGTCCGCCAAAACCACTCCCGCCGTTCCCCACATCAGCTCTCCGCCGCTGATCCGCTGGCCTTTCACGCGGTAAACGCCATTGTCCTGTTCTGTCCAAACAACGTAAATGTCTCCCTCGCACACAGCCATTCTGGCCCGGTTGGAGGCTGGGAGGCCCAGCAGGATGCCGCCGCCCGGGAAGAGGGCGTTGCCGGACAGGTCATGGTTTTGCAGATACAGGCCGTCATTTTTGTAGATCACAGTGAAACCGGTGTCTCCCAAGGGCCGCGCGTCCACGAACGTTGTCATGGCGTCACCGGAGCAGATCAGCCTGCCTCCGGGCTCCAGTTCCAATTGGCCCAAAGCGTCAAGTTGCTGGTAATAATAGCGTTGATCCGTACTGCTCCGGCTGTCGGAATAGATGATCACGCTGTGGTTTCCCACTGTCAGGCAGCTGGAAGGCCAGGCGTAGCCGTTCCAGACGGTGGCGCTGATCTCCTGCTGGGGTGTCAGCAGCTGATCTCCGGCCCGGTTGAGTACTTTGCGTTTCAGGCTGGTGGTCTCGGTCCCGGTTTCCGCAAAAATGGCCAGCAGCCGTGCCTCAGCGGCAAAGATCCTGGCCCCGGACCTTTCATCCAGAGCCGGACTGAGGGTGATGCCGCCAACCGGCCAGATCAGTTCTCCGTTCGCGAGGTTGAGCAGCTGCGCCTTCAGTACTCTGGCGCTGCCGTAGCCTGCCTTTTCCGTCCAGGCGCAGTGGAGCGTTCCCATATTGTCGGCGCTTTGGCCCAGGTCGTCCACTTCGTCCGCTGTGCTGAATATATGGCGGCTGAGGGTGGGAGCCAGCTGTTCGTCCAGCAAAAACTCCCGTAGGTCTGATACCTCGTTCTGCCGGGTGGAACTCAGGATCGCGAGGGTGCCGGTGTCCGGACGGAGCAGGGCCTGGAAGCTCGAATCTTCCACCACCGGCAGGGGATTGACCACCAGGGCCGAAGTTTCGCCGGAAATCCACTGGCCCGTGTTCAGTGAAAGGGTTCTGATGTTTATCCGCGTGTCGGTTTCCGCCGCCAGCGCCAGATCCAGAACCTTGTCCGGGCCGGATGGCAATAGCTGGTGTTCGCCAATTTCACCGGGCTGGGGCTGGAAGTAGAGTTCCCAATCGTTCTCGCCCTCCGGGCTGTAGTGCCGGAAAACGTTGGTAACGCCCTGGCTTTCCAGGATCCGGTAGAGCAGCAGCATGCCATTGTGGTTGGGTGTGGCAAGCAGGGAATTAAGCACCGTATAGCCGTTGTGCATGATCGTTGGCGGGCTGGCGCTCCAGACGTCGCTGCCCTGGGCGTTGAAATTGCAGCCAAAAGCTTGGGAAGTTGTGCCGTAGCTGGGATAGGCGTTCACAAACAGGTAGGCTCCGCCGCCCGGATTGGGCGCGGTGAGCCACTCCGGCGGTCCGGCAAAAGCCTCACAGACCAGTATGCCCACTTGATTCCACAGCAAAGCTCCGTTCGCGCTCAGTTTCTGCGCTCTCAACCGGTAGCGGATGGGGTGGGTGTCTTCCAGCCAGGAGAGGAAATAGCCGCCGTCGCTGGTTCCGGCTATCTTCACATCGCTCTTGATGTCCAGGCCGCCTTTTACCAGCACCGGCTCCGGCCAGGTCTCCGCTCCGCCGGCGCTGAGCTTGTTCACCAGCAGGCAATTCTCGCCCTGCAGCGATTGCGCCCAGGCCAAAACCACGCTGCCGTCAGGATTTTGTACCGACGCGCCTTCGTACAGCAGGCTCTGGCCTTCGCGGATCACCGCCTCTTCGGGCCAGGCTGGGTTCGCCCCAAGCATTGTCAGAGTTGTCAATAGCGCCAAACATATCCCCGTGAATTTCATGATTTTGCTCCTGTTGCTGGAATGGGTGGAAACCAAGCTGCCCGGCGGCATCCGGGACCAATGGAAAGATAAAACAAATGGGTCAGGGTTCCGTCTCAAGCCACCAGGAACAGTTGAAATCACCTTACATACTAAGAATAGTGTCTTGTCTGGCTGTCAAGAAATACTTTTCCTCTGCAACCGAGATAAGCATATACTTCGCATGTGGCACCCGCCGAACCAACTGCCGGAGAATAACTTACCTTGGCAGGGCCTGTCCCCGGAGAGGATGTTTCGCATGTTTCGCCCTTAGCCCCCTCCTATCCGCCCCTCACTTGCCTCCCGCACACTTCCCCCCTCTCAGGCGGGAAGTGTGCGGGAGGCGAGGGGGAAGTGAATCGGTGATGGATATGGGCCAAGTCTGCGTTTTCCGGCAGGATCTTCCCCGGCGGTTCTGAAGCCGGGCTTCCCAGATACATTGGGTAACGGGGCAGGATGCCTAATGGACAGTATTCAGGACCGCAGCAGGGTCTGGGAAGGTTGGGGAGCATCCCGGTTCCAGTTTGGGAACAGATATTGCTTAAAATAAGCATGCGAAGTCAATTATGACAGGGAGGTGCCCATGCCCCGATTCGCGCCAATCCGCCGGGTGGTTCTGTTGCTGGGCTGTCTGCTGCCGGTTATTGCCTGCTGCCAAGAGGCTGATTTCCAATATCTTACAGGCCTGCAGATACACCAGGCCGGAGGCTGGACGGAGGGGCCGGAGTGGTGGTCCCACGAGCGTTTCAATTATCTTTCCGACCCCCTGGAGCCGCTGCGGATCACCTCCATTCGCTGGCAGTACGATTCCTGGATGGAACCCGATCTAAATACCAATACAGATAACACTTACGCTTTCCCGGGCCTGGTGGATTACGACCCCGGGGTGGCCAGCATCCGTTCACCCGGCCAGGCCCACCAGGGCGAAAATACTTACCGGGTGAGCCGGATCAGCGACGGGGGCTGTTACCTTGAGGACAAATACACGGAAAATCCCTGGGGCCAATACCATCAGAAACAGATCTGGTATTTTTACAACAACGACATGCGCCTCATCCGCAAAATCCGGCGGAACAGCTGGCCGCTGGAATTCTGGAATTACGAATACAGCCTCGACGCCCAGGGCCGGCGGCTGCTGGAAAGCGTGAGCAGTTCCCCCGATTCGTTGAACTGGACTCCGCGCCACAGCCTTCAATATGTTTATGGCGGCGAAGCTGTGCCGGCTGGCTATCAGTTTGAAAAATATAGCGCCTACGTGCCCTGGGTTTACAGCTGCGGAGGCACGGAATTGCCGCCCTTTCCCTATCTTAACGACAATCAGGTGATCACCGCCGTCGTCCGCCGGGACCATGCCAACGTCGCCTGGTGCGAGCCGGACACTTTCGCGCTGGATCTCGTATTTTCGGCGGAGGGCGCTACCGCAGCATACCGTTACGGAAATTTCACCTGGAGCAACGAGGGCCTGCCCAAAAGCTCCGAGCTTCCCGGCGCCGAGCCTTATCTCGGTGTCATCTTCACCTTCGCGAATTCCGCCACCAGCGCGGCACAGGATCCGCTATTGCTCTCCCCGCCCCGCGCGCGGGTGAGCCCAAATCCCTCTTCTGGCAAGGCCCGGATCACTTTTTCCCATCCCAAGGGCGGAGCGGCCCGGGTGCGGATTTACAACCTGCGCGGGCAACTGCTGGAAGAAAAATGCCTGGCTGACTTGCCTCCCGGGACAGCCAGCCTGGAATGGGTGGCCATTGACCCCCGGGGAGGCAGGCTGCCCAACGGGGTCTATCTGATCCAAATTGAGGCCGCCGACAGGGTGGAAAGCATCTGCGCCGCGCTGCTGCGTTAGCAATCCGCCCAGAATCATCAGGATGAAAGCTGCCCGGCGGCAGTAAGCCTCACTCCCCTTCCAGGCTTAGGTTCACTAGTTCGGTAAGGCTGATCTCCTGGTCGGTGGTTTTCAGATAGGTGATGCGGAGCCGGTCTCCGCTGCCTGTGAGCGGCAGCATGGTGCTCAGGTTGCTGGTGGCGATAAAGACGTTTTCCGGAGCGCTGTCCAAACGGAAATAGTAATAGGTGCGGCCGTCCTTGATGTCGCTGCCGAAGCGGGTTACGGTTCCCTCGAGGCTGATCTCGTCCTCCAGTTTTTCACCGATCCGTCCCACCCGGCTGCCGGCCATGGCCTGCTGATAATTATCCCGGGCTTCCCGCACGCTTTCACCCACTCCCACCAGCGAGAAATCACTCACGGAGACAAAGCTGAACATTTTCACCAGCCCCGAACCGTCCTTGAGGGTCATGAAATAGGCCGGTTTGCCGTTCAGATTAACCAAAATGGGGAAGGTGGCGCCATAGCGGAAGTTTTGCACCTTGCCTTCGGCGGAGCGCATGGCGGCGATCTCCGTGGCCCCGGAAAGCCGGTAAAGGTGGCTTTTCTTGGTGCGGGTGTTGGTGAGCGAAAAGCCGACGGTGCCTTCATCCGAGCCCACGCTGGATAGCCCGGTGTAGAAATAGTTGCGCTGGTCGCGGCCGTAGATCACGTTGTAGCCATTGGTCACGTTCAGCATGTCCCGCTTGCCGAAGAGGGTGTTCCAGAAGCCATGGACGTAGCGCCCCCACCAGGAAAGCTGGGGGATCACGAAATAGGAAGGCTGGATGCGGTCCACCCAACTGGGGACCAGGGAATCGTCGAAGCTGCCGTCAGCCAGTTTTTTCACGGGGTAATACTTGATCTCGCCCGTGCCGGCATGCACCGTTGCCAGTCCGGTCGCCTCGGGAGCGTTCACCCCGATGGCATGGGTGTAGGTGGTGATGGTCCAGTAGGGTTCGCCGTTGTCGTCCAGCTCGAAGGTGTCGCCTGCCAGGCCTTTGCCCATGAAACCGTGATAGTAGAGGTGCCGGTAGAGGTCCTGGCCAAAGTAGGAATTGCGCTGGTAGCGGATCTTGATCGGCTTGCCGTTCAGTTCGCGGATGAAGGTGATATCCTGCGGATCGGTGGCTGAAACCTTGATGTAACCGGGGGTTCCGTTATCCCGGTTGGTTAACCATTTGAAAAAGCCGCTGTGCAGAAGCGGGGCCACCCAATAGAGTTTGGAATCCACCATTTGGATTGTGGGCGAACCCAGCACCACCCTGCTGCCCAGGGCAAAATCGTCACCCAGCTTCTTCTCCGCCAGGCTGGCCGCGAAAGCGGAATCGATGATCGGCACCTGATTCAGGTTCACCGGGGAAACCAGCTCCGAAAACTCGGTCTTGTTAACCTCTCCGATCAAGTCCCGGTGCTTGCGGGGGTTGAACATCCCGCTGGAAAAGAACGGAACCAGCACCAGCCAGATCAGCAGCAGGGGAATGACAAACCCCACCACCTTACGGACCCGGGGCCAGCCCAGAAGCGGAATCAGGCAGATGACCAGGGGCAGGATCCAGCCCACGAACCGGATATTCAGCACCGGCATCACAACATACAAAACAAAAGCAGTGATGAGCGCTACAAACAGCAGCGCCACCCAAAAACGCAGCCGCGGAAACTTGGTGGTAGTTACCACCCGTACTTTTGGACGTAACATTATTCCTCCCTTTTGAGGCGGGATTTTGATTTCATCATCTCAACGGGGCAAATTTTTGTCAAGCGGAATCCGCGCTCCGGCCCGGCCAACTCCAGCCACAGCGCAGCCACAGGCGGTATGAGCCGCCATCCAACAGGGATCTTTGGCCCTGAAAACCAAGCCGCCAGGCTCCACTGGTCCAGGCCAGATCCGCCGCCACCAGCTTGTCCTCGGCGCTTTCCGGCAGCAAAACGTAGGGGTTCAGTTCATCCACCAGCCAGATTTCCTCTGCGCTCTGCCAGGCCAGATAATTCAGGCCCACCTCAAGACCGTTATGCTCAAAGGCAAAACCAAAGTTGATCCGGTAGGTGTTTTGGCTGTAGTCGGCTTTGTCCTTGAGGGTGTAAGTAAAATCCAGGCGCTGATAAAACTTGGGCAGAAAATGATATTGGCCGCTTAATTGAAAGCGCCAGTTCCGCGGATCGGATGACACATAGTTGGAATCCACAAGGCTGATGATCTCGTGGTCATAGTTATGAAACAGCAGTTTCAGATGGCTGCCCCGGTCGCTGTAGGCCAGTGAGCCCATAAAGCGGGAAAGGGCGCCGCCGCTGAAACCGGAGCCGCTGTTCACAGTATAGCGCAGCTTGAGCCTGGTATTCAGGGGCAGGCCCAGGCTGAGGTCGCAGTTAAATTCGTCCCTGCCGTTGCCGGAGGATAAAACGCCCGGAGTGAGAGCGTAAGGAAGTTGGCCCCGGCTGCAGTTGCGGGCATAGCTGAGGCTTTGCTCAAAGTTTGGCAGCTTGTATCCCAGGCTCAGCAAAGCGCCGGGGGTTCCGTTCACCCAGGCCGCTTCGGCATCCAGGCTGAGGTTTTGGTATCTGCCCGCGGCATAGAGGCTGGCCGCCCAGACAGAACTCTCTGTTCCCGCGGAGGCGAAATCCCGGTCATAGCGCAACCAGTAAGCCAGGGCGCCCAGTTGGAACCGGGGCCGCACGATCCCGGCGGCGGCACCGAGTATTTCTTCGCGGGTGGTGGTAAGGGCTCCGCCGCGGGTTTTGAACAGGCTGCGGATCAGGCCTTCGGAATCGATCTTCGCCTCCCGGTCCTGCAGGGAACCGAAGACCGTGGCGCGCAGCGAATTATGCCTGAAAGCCAAAACAGCGCCCAGGGGAGTGAAATTTTGCGGTGAAAGCGGTTCGAGCAGGCTGAACAGGCTGTCCGGCCGGGAACGGGACGCCGATCCGCTCACGATCCCGCGCCCGAAGCGGAAGCGATAACTGCCAATGGCCGTTTCCCAGCGGGGCGTTTTGGTGGAGAGGCAGAAGGAACCAGCGCTGAGGGCATATTTCTGGCGGTAATTGTAATGCAGCAGCAATTCCGCCTGGGACATCCGGTAACTGGCACTGGCCTGGAACTGTGAATTTGCGGGCGCAATCAGGGTCCGGGTCGCGATGGAAAGAGGCTGTGAGCGCAGGTTTTGATAGATCTGGTCCCAGGCCGCTTCGGCTTGGGCGGCGTAGTCCAGTTCGGCTAATTCATCCTGGGTTTGGGCCGCCAGGCAGGCAAGGGAGAAAAGCAGGGAGAGGATAAAGCCAAATTTTACCACGAGTAGCCGAGGTCGAGGCTGTGGGAAAGCCGGAGGTCCGGATGGGTGCGGACGGCATACATCAGATCCCAGCCCTGCAGCTTGAATCTGAGGCCGGCTCCGAAGCGGTTGGGAGAGTTCTGCCAGGAGCTTTGGAGCAGGAGGTTTTCCGTGACCTCGATGGAGGTGGCAAACCTGTAGCCATCCGGACCGGCGGGAGTATAAATGTAGCTGGAGGCGGCCTGGATGCCGCTGACGATCGTGGTGCTCACGCTGAGGTGGAGTTCGGTATCTTCGCGCCCGATCCGCAGCAGCCGGGCCTCATAGCCATAGCTGTGGCCACGGTAAGCCAGGGCGGCGTCTCCACCCCAGCTTTGGTGGGTGCCGGTAGGCGCGCTTTCCAGCAGCAAGTGTTGGGAATAGCCGGCGCTCAGCTCGCCCAGGTTGAAGCCCAGGCCCAGCCGGAAATCCTGCGCGCTGTAATCCGCGTCGCCAGAGTGGGTGGCCCCGGCGTTGAGAACCAGGAACTTAAGCTTATGGGCTGCCGAAAGGGAAAAGGTAGAGGCTTCGGCAGCGGAGAAGGGAAGATGCCCGGAGACCGCTATGCCGGTGAAAGGCAGGGCTGGCGAAAGCTGGAAATCGGCCACTGATTCCGAGAGAAGGGTGACCCCCGCCAGGGCGTTGGCGGAGGCGGTGTTTTGGGGTATGAGTGCACCCAGGGGCAAGGCCAGAAGGCAAAGGCAGCCCAGAATGACACGGCGCATGGGATCTCAGACCAGGCGTTTTTCGCTGTCGGGATCGAAGAAGTGGGCCTTGGCCAGGTTGAGGCTTATCTCCAGAGGTTCACCCATGACAGGAAGTTCCTTTGGATCGAAGCGGGCTGTGAACTCGTGGTTTTTGGTGCGCAGCACAACGTGGTATTCGCTGCCCAGGGGTTCCACCAGATCGCAGGTGGTGCTCAGCTTTTGGGGAAAATCGGCCATCGAATCATAACGGGCGTCATAAATGTCTTCGGGTCGGATGCCCATGATGACAGGTTTTCCGGTATAGTCTTTGAGGGCGGCGCGGTGTTCGGAAAAGACCTGCACCTGGAAATCACCGCTGTCGAAGATGAGTTCCGTGCCTTTGGCTTCGATCTTGCCCTCCATCATGTTGATGGCGGGGGAGCCGATGAAGCCGGCCACAAAGATGTTGGCGGGATCGTTGTAGATAGTCAGCGGGGTGTCTATCTGTTGGATGATGCCATCCTTCATCACTACAATGCGGTCCGCCATGGTCATCGCCTCCACCTGATCGTGGGTAACGTAGATCATGGTGTTGGCCAGCTGGCGCTGTAGTTTAACGATCTCAGCACGCATGGCCACGCGGAGCTTGGCGTCCAGGTTGGAAAGCGGTTCGTCGAAGAGGAAGACCTTGGGATTGCGGACAATGGCGCGGCCGAGAGCTACCCTCTGGCGCTGGCCGCCGGAAAGCTGGGCTGGTTTGCGCTTCAGCAGGTCCTGGATACCCAAGAGTTCGGCGGAATGCCGCACCTTTTCGGCGATGCTCTGTTTGTCCTCACCGCGGAGCTTGAGGGCGAAGGCCATGTTGTCGTAAACTGTCATGTGGGGATAGAGGGCGTAATTCTGGAAGACCATTGCGATATCGCGGTCTTTTGGGGGAATATTGTTAACGAGGGTGTCACCGATCCAAATATTGCCGCTGGTGATGTCTTCCAGACCGGCGATCATTCTGAGCACGGTGCTTTTCCCGCAGCCCGAAGGGCCGACGAGGACGATGAATTCCTTGTCTTCCGCCTCGAAATTGGCGTCTACAACAGCGTGAACTGTGTTGTCGTAAATCTTGTTAAGGTCTTTAACCACGATCTTGGCCATCTGAAAACTCCTTTGAGACACAAAATTAACCCTTTGCCTGGCTGTCAAGGCGAAAAAATACTGGGCTGAAAAGGGAAATCTACCGGGATTTCTGCCGGGGAATGATCCGGCAGACCCGGAAGCCGGAATAACCCAAGCTGCTGGTGGGGCTGGCAGAGCCGCGGTAAGCCGTGGCGCAATATGATTCCCCGGAGTTGTAGCCGCCGCCGCGGCGCACACGGTTTGTGCCACTGGCAGGGCCGTGGGGATTGGTTTGCGGGGTGCTGGGATAGGCGGCGTAAACATCCCAGACCCATTCGAAGGCGTTGCCGCTGAGGTCGTAAAGATCAATTTCGTTGGAGGGTTTCGAGCCGACCGGGTGGGTGGTCATCCCGGAGTTCGCGTAATACCAAGCCACCTCTGCCACATCGTTGCTTCCGCTGTAAGTGTATCCCTGGCACAGGTTTCCGCCCCGGGCGGCGAACATCCATTCCATTTCCGTGGGCAGGCGGTAGCCTCCTGAGGTCCAGTTACAACTGATAAGTGAGTGATTTGCCGCGGTGTCGCTCCAGCCTGCCGGCCAATCATCCGGATCGGTGCCGTAAGATCCGTAGCTGTAGCAGGGAGTAAGGCTTTCCAGCAGGCTGCGGCGGTTGCAGTATTCGATGGCCTTGAACCAGGAGACCCTTCCCACCGGACGCGTGGGATCGTCCTGGAAGTCTGAGGGGTTGGTGCCCATGACGTAGAGATAGGAACTTTGAGTCACCTCATATTTGTCGAGGTAAAACGTGCTCAGGGTGACAGTGGAAGTGCCGTTGGAGAAAGTTCCGCCGGTGACCTCCACAAAGTTTTGGGGCAGTTCAACTTCCGACAGCGCGCTGACATAGTAGAAACGGCGCGGTTGGGAAGCGTCCAGCGCCAAGCTCAGGCCGCTTGTTTCACCGAGCACCGACCAGTCCTGCGATTCCGGCGGACCAGTCAGGTCTGAATGATAAATCCTGTACATAGCCGCGTTGGTGCTGGGAGCCCAGCTCAGCAGCGCTTGTCCGTTTTCCAGGCAGGAGATCTCTGCCTGGACCGGCGCGATGATGCCGGCCGTGATCGTGTAAACCTCGTTGGAGAGGCTGGAATTGCCGCTGGAGTTGAAGGTTTTGGCCCGGTAATGGTAGCTGGTGTGTGAGGCCAGGTCCAGATCGCTGTAGGAGGTGGAGTTGGCTGGCAAAACCGCGATCTGGGCCCAGTCTCCCTCCTCTCCGGTTTTGCGCTGGATGATGAAGCCATCCTCGTTGTTTGCCACATCCTGCCAGTTGAGGTCTATCCGGTAGTTGGAGACCAGGGTGGCGGAAAAGCCGAGGGGATGAACCGGAATATCCAACTCCGGATGGATATTGAACACCGCGGCATGCCCGCTGTGGTAGAGCACGCCGCCGGGATCAAGGGTCTCCAGATAGTAATATCCGTCATAATCCCCGCCCCAGCACCAGTTGATGTGGAATAAGTCCTGATTGTCGTAGCCGTCGAGGATGAAAAGATGTGAAACGGCTGAATAGGCGGCGATGTAAACGACCGGGCGGAACAGGTCCAGATCTGCCCTTATCATCGCTTTCCACTCCGCGTCCGGATACGACACCCTGTAGCGCAGTTCAGGCAGGTCATAGTCAAAGTACTGGCCCAGCGCGACAGGAAAATAATAGGTCATGAAGGTTGATACGTCCGGACCAAAGTTGGTGCCCAAGGCAACCGCGCTGTGGTAAAGCAGCTGCGGTATCTCCGAGTTATCGGGCGGACAGGCGGCCGGCATGTTGTCCCAGTTGTAAGTGGCGGTGCCAAAATTGGCGGTGATGGTTCCGTAGAGGCTGCTTTGGTAGCTGCGGGAGCCAGTGCCGTGCTCGGGATAGCCCCAATAACGCATCAACTGGGCCAGCGCTGCCGCTCCGCAACCAGCCCAGGCATGTCCTCCGGCCGGGCTGGAGGCATCCACCGGACAAGCGGAGTTGTAGGGAAATCCCTGATCCCAGGTGGTGGTCAGCAAGGGCGGGATATCCCGGTTAAGGCGGGGTGGAGGTTGATCCGGCGCCAGCAGCTTAAGCCAAAGCTCCCGGTTGGCGGGCAGCGTGACTTGCTGTTCTTTCATGGTTTGGACCTGGTCCGCGCTGCCACTTAGCCACTCTGCAACAGCGGGGGAGGCAACGGGAAGGTCGAATCTGCCGCTAGCGCTGTAGGCGAGGATGGGAGGGCACTCGGTATCAGCGGAAAGCAGAACGAATCCCCCCTCTTGGGAATTCAACACATAGATCAGGGCCTGCCCGTCCCGTTCCACCGCCTGCGAGCTTTGTACCCTAAGCCCAGCCCGTTCCGGCTGCCGCCAGCGCCACCAGGTTTGAGCGGCTGAAACAGCCTCAGCCAGGCTCACCGGCGCCGCCGCCAGCCAGGAGAAACTTAGAGCTATCATGATCAAAAGGCAACCGCTCAGGGGCAGGTGAAAAGCCTTTCTCATTTCAGGTGGGCAGTTGCTGTCCACAGCTTTGATCTGCTTCAATCCTGAGCTCTGATCACCTTGTCGCGCCCGGCGTTCTTGGCAGTGTAGAGGGCGTCGTCGATGCGGGCGATATAATCGTCCAAAATGGCGTGGCTGAGGCGGGGCTGAAGGCTGATGGTCCAGCCGATGCTTACCGTGATGCGGATGAGATCGCCCTGCCAGGTGAAGCGGTGGTTTCTCACTTTGTGGGCCAGGTCCTGCATCAGGGTTTCCATGCGCTGGGGGCTCACGTCAAAGAGGATGAGCAGAAATTCCTCGCCTCCGTAGCGGATCACTACGTCGCTTTTGCGGAAAGAGGCCAGCAGCAGCCTGGCCAGTCCCTTGAGAATGTGATCGCCAGCCAGATGGCCGAATTGGTCATTCACCTGCTTGAAGAAATCGATATCGAGGATGGCGAGGCAGACAGGCACTTTATGGCGGGCGGCCAGTTGGAAAGCGTGGTAAAGGTTGTTAGCCATATAGCGGCGGTTTTTCAGGCCGGTGAGGTTGTCCGTGATGGAGAGTTCCTCCACCTGGCGCAGCAGGCTTTTGATGGTGGCATAATTGTCGTGGAGCGTTTCAACGTAGGCGTTGTTCTGCAGGCTGATCTGGCTGCCCAGGTCCACCACGAGCTGTTGCAGATAACTCATCGCGTTGGCGTACTCCTCGGCAGAGAGTTTGTCCCGCAGGAAGTGGGAAAGATTTTGCAGGTAAGCCCAGCTTTTGTGGAGATAGTAATTCGAATGCTTGAATTCTCGGATTGAGAGCACAAAGCTGGTCTTAACGGCGGAGAGGTAGTTGCCGGCGAAGAAATGCAGATACTGGAGTTGCTGAACGCTGAGGAGGTTTGAGGGATGGCGGAAGAGGAGCCGGGTGTACAGCATCTTTTCGCTGGGAGTCGCGTGGCGGTGTTCCTGGTTGAAAAGTTCCCAGAGCAGTGAGGCAGAAAGGATGTCCTGGCGCTGGCGGAATCTGGCGCCGAATCTATGCAGCACCTTTTTGCGCAGGGCGGTGTCTCTGCCCCAGTTTAGCATTTCGATCCATCTGAGAACCAGGTAGAGAGCGGTATCGGGGCCGTCCAGGCGGTAGTATTCGCAGATGATGTTCAGCCACAGGGAGCAGAAGCTCAGCCTTTGTCCACGGCGTTGGAGGATGCGGGCCAGGGAAAGCAGCCAGATGGCGTAGAGGCGCGGCCTCTTAAGCGAGACTTGCGGCTCCAGTTCTTTACGCAGGGGGCGGGCGCTTTCCAGATCGCCCATCAGATTGAGCAGCCAAAACAGCTCTAGGCGGAAAAAGAGGTTCCGTACTTCCTCGCTGGGGCCTTCGGGATAGATCAGGCTGAGGGCGGCATTCGTCTCGCGGTCCGGATCGAGGGGGAAATGGTTCAGGTATTTGAAGAAAGGCAGCAGCTTGCCAGAGCTGGGTTTGGGATCGGCGCGCAGGATGCTTACCAGCTGCTCCAGAATGGCGGCGCAGAGGGCGCGGGTGCTGCGCAGAGAGGGTTCCCGCCCGGTTTCAGGTGCAGCCTGGGCCAGGATCACATTGACAAGGTACTCGCGCTGGTTTCCGCTGGAATCCAACAGCAGGCCCAGAGTCTCGCGCAGGCTTTTTTTCCGCCGCCAGCTAACCGGCCGGGGCGCGTGGCTTTCCGCCCGCTCTTTCATCTTCCCTCCCGGCTGGCGCCAGGCTCCGTTCTCCCGGAAAATTCCGCGCTGATCTCTGCCATGGCGGGTGTCAGTCCGGCTGGTTCAGGCTGTCGCCCTGGGCCGGTTTAAAGATGTAGGCCGTTTCATCATCGGCGTAGATGCCCTGCTCGGCGCGGAGCGAGCGTTGCCGCTCTTCCGGATCGGTCTTGAGCCGGTAGTTTTCCTGCTTAAGGCTGTCGTTCTGTGCGCTCAGGGATTGGACCTGGGTCTCGGTCTTGCGCGTCTTTTGCTGCAAGCGCCATTTCTTGTAGAAACTGTTGTTGCCCCAGAAAGCTATCCAACTGAGCAGGAAGAGGAACAGGGCAAGGTAGATGAAATTGATCAGGGCCTTGTATTTGGGTTGCTTCTTTTTCATCTTTCAATGATCCTGGTGAGCCAGGTCTTGTGGATGTCCACCGCGCCGTGGGGACACATCTCGTGACAGCACATGCATTTGATGCATTTTTTGGGATCGATCCGGGGCAGGCTGAACTTGCCCGGGGCCGAGATCGCCTGCACGGGGCAGCTCTGCACGCAGATGCCGCACTTCAGACAGCGGTCGCTGATCACCGGGCGCTTGCTGTAATAGCGTTCCACCAAGTGATGCGCGGCGCGGGGAATCCGGCGCAAAAAGCGGTTGCTGAATCTCACCGCCCGGATATCCACATCCGGCAGTTTGAAATCCCGAAAACTGGTGGGCACGCGTACCCGGGAAGGCAGAACTCCGTCCATCTGCAACGCCTCGCCGAGGTAGGGAATGTCGTCCAGGCGAAAACCCATCATCCGGGCGGCGGCAAAATCCAGAGCGGAAACACAGCGTGCGCCCAGCAGCAAGCCGAAATCGCGGGCCCGGCCGCCGGAAGGGCCGATGCCGTCCATGCCCAGGATGCCGTCGATGAAGCTATAGGAAAGGCGGTTGCGGGTGAGCCCATACAACGCCAGCAGCAGGTGGGAAAAATCCAGGGAATTGGGGTAGCGGCCGTGATAGTCCGATTTCACCAGTCCGGGAACCAGCCCGTACAGGTTTTTCAGCGCTCCCGTGAAACCCACCAGTCCGTGGGTCTTGTACTTGGCTATGTTGATCACGATCCCGCATTGCCAGAAAACCTCGGAGATCTTAACCGGAATGCCTTCCCAGGAAAGCTCGCGAAAGCCGGAGGTGGAAAGGTTGACCAGTTTCACCGGATAACGCTCCGCCAGCTCGCTGAGGCCGCAAACCTTCCAAACCTGCTCCACGTTTGCCGTGCCGCCGGGGCTGTCGCCGATCCAGACCTCCTTGCCCAGCTCCAGGAAATGGCGCACCAGAGCCTCCAGCAGCGCCGGATGGGTGGTTACGGCCCGTTCGGGTGGAAAAGCGCCCAGCAGATTGGGTTTGAGCAGCACCCGCTTGCTGCGCTTGATCCTTTGGCGGTTGGCCTGGCCCAGAAAATCGCTTACCGCCGCCTCCAGCTGCGGCAGGTCATAGCTTTCGATCTTGCGGATCTGAACTCTGCTCATCAGTCGAAATAGAGGAAGTTCTTGCGCTTGAAAGCGCTGAAAAAGAGATCCACAGAGAGATTCACCTGGGCCACCGGCGCCTTCCCGGCTACGTCGATCAAGCCGGCGAGGTTGACCCGCACGTCAGGATGGTTCCAGGATGTGCCGGCGGTGATGATATGCTGGCTGTTCTTCCCCACCCGGCCCTGGGGCAGCACGGCGCTCCACCAGATGGAGGTGGTGTCCGAACCGGCGTCGGGCAGGTTAAAATCACCGTCCCATACTTGGGGATGGTAGATGTAGCCGGCGCGGTAGGTGTAGCGGCGGATGGTCTTCTCGGCGCCGAGGCGGAAACTGTAGCGGTCGCTGAAAGCAGCGTCGATGGCGCTGCACTGCTCATAATCCAGCTCCGCGGTGATCTGGGTTCCGTTGATGTCGTAGGCTCCGCCGAGGGCGATGTTCAGGGGCAGGCGCGTTTCATATTGGGCAAACTTCAGGTCCCAATCCGCGTTCTGCTGCGGCACCACACTCAGCCCCGCGCTGAGTTTCTCGCCGCTGTAAAGCAGGCCCAGCTGAGGCCTGAGGATGTATTTGGTGTCGCTGATCCGTTCAAAGGTGCGCAGAAAGGTGACGTCGCCCAGATGGTAGATCTGGTTGTGAAGGTTCAGCCCAACGTGGAAGTTATCTTTGTGCCAGGCAGCGTTGGCAGTGATCTGGTTCAGGTAAAAGGTAGGGTAGCGCGTGATGAGGCCGTAGCCCATGTTTATCTCCACGCCGAAATTGTCCACCTTAACGGTTTTGGGCAGGCTGTAAAGCAGCCCGTAGGTGAAATTGGGGCCGATCTTGCCGCCGCCGCCGAGGATCCCCACCGGCACAGGCGAATTCAGGGTTTCCGGGGTCATTTGGTAATAGATGGAGGTGTCCGCCATCGCGTAAACGTCGTGATCCACCGGCGGTTTCACCAGCAGCTCCAGATGCAGCGAAGCCTTGTCCGGCCTGTATCCGGCTGGATTCTTAAGCACGTTGTCCACTCCGCCGGGGATGGCCAGGCCGGTGTAACCGCGCCCCATCGCGCTGGTGGAGATGTAGTTACGAGTGAAACTGTCAAAGATGGGGTTCACATATTGGGGCTGGGGAAAATCCAGGGCCTGGGCGCTCAGCGCCGTTCCCAAGAGGCCGAATAGCGCCAGCCAGAGTGATGTCCTGCGCATGTTAAACTCCTTTTATCACTTTACAACAATGGTTTGAGACCTGTCTTTGCCCACCGAGACCAGCTCGATCGGGATCTCCACCAGGTCCTGCACCGCCTCCAGATATTCCTTGGCGGCTTGGGGCAGGCGGGCCAGGCTGCGGGCTTGGCCAATGTCCTGATCCCAGCCCGGCAGGATCAGGTATTCCGGCTCGACCCGGGCCAGATCCAGCGGATGCGGCGCGTAGCCGGGCAACCTCTGTCCGTCCAGCCAGTAACCGGTGCAGATTTTCAGTTCCGGCAGTCCGCTGAGAACGTCCAAAAGAGTCACCGCCATGGCGTCCAAACCGTTCAGGGAAGCTGTGTAACGCGCCCCGACCGCGTCGAACCAGCCTATCCTTCTGGGACGGCCGGTGGTGGCGCCGAATTCGTTTCCAACCCGGCGGATCCGCTCGCCGGTGGCATCGAAAAGTTCTGTGGGGAAAGGGCCTTCACCCACCCGGGTGGCGTAGGCTTTGTAAACTCCCAGGATCCGGTCCAGCCAGCGCGGGGGGAAACCGGTGCCGGTGCTGGCCGCTCCTGTGATGGTATGTGACGAAGTTACATACGGATAGGTGCCGTAAGTGAGATCCAGAAGCGTACCCTGGGCCCCCTCGAACAAAATGGCCTCGCCGGCCAGATACCACTCCCGCAAGAGCGCATCCGCCTGGGCGGAAAAGGGTTTCAGAAACTCCCAGGCCGCGGCAAGTTCGTCCAGATCGTTTTGCAGGTCTTTCGGCTCAAGGTCGTGATAAGCGTAAAGGCTCTCCAACCGCTGCTTCAGCCAGCCCGGATGGGCCAGATCGCCAAAACGCAGGCCGCTCCTGGCCGCCTGGTCTGCATAGCTGGGGCCGATGCCCTTGCCCGTGGTGCCGATCTTGCTGGCCCCCAATTCCGCTTCCGTGCTGCCATCCAGCTGCTTGTGCAGGGGCAGCACCAGCCCGGCGCGGACATCTATGAACATCCGTTGGTCAAACATAATGCCCTGATCCATCAGCGCTTTCATCTCGTCGCGCAGGCCGAAAGGATCGATCACCGTTCCGGCCCCGATCACGCATTTGGCTTTGGGATACAGGATGCCCGAAGGCACGGTGTGAAATACATATTTGGCCTCGTTCAGAACGATCGTGTGGCCGGCATTCGCCCCGCCCTGGAAGCGCGCCACCACATCGGCGTCCACCCCCAGAAAATCCACGATCTTCGCCTTTCCCTCATCGCCCCACATGCATCCCAGCACCGTCAGAGAACTCATTTATCTCTCCCTTGTCTTCGTAAAGGCATTTTTTTACCCAGATGATTTTCTGTCAAATTATTTCTTGGTGAACGGGCGCCCTCGCTAACGTTCTGGTGCAGGCGATACAGCACGCCGAAGCCTATCAAGAAGATGTGATCACGGTCTCCAAAGCAGCGCAGCACGGCCTCTCCGCCAGCGGCATCCACGCTTGTGCTTTCGCGGCACCGTCAGATCATCGCTCCCGGTATTTATCTCTTTTCCGTGCAAAACAAGGCCGACAACCGGATCAAGGTGGGCAAGTTTGTGATCGGGGCTTCATATATGTGGTTATATCCCGCTAAAACGTGCCCAAAATCGGCAGAAGATTCCAGAAAGGTATATTGGGTCAACTCCGGAGTTTGAATAAAATAGTTGGGAGACGAAATTTTAGTTAATATCAATAATACAATAAACCATTCAATCGAATGAGTGCAATTTTGAATTTTTGTCCTATGTTGTTTATCTTTTTCATTCAGTAAACAATCTCCCCAAAGTAACCACTAACCTTCATTAGGACATACAACATATTTAATAATTTTGAAGATTGAACAAAAATATATGAACAATTATATGCCGATTTTTATCTTCCATTGACATGAAAGAAACTCTCCACTCATTGCCATTCTCATACTCTATAAGATGTAAATAGCGTGCATGCTTTTTCAACATATTGATCATTTTAGTCCTAAGATCACCAAATCCTTTTACCGTTTTATTGTAAAGCACTAAAGAGCACTTACAGTCTCTCCAAGTTGTATATTTTGTCAGTTGATCAATTGCTTTGCGAAGATCTAATTCACCCTTCCATATTTTCAACTCCGCAATGAAGGCGGCGCGATTTTCGAATTCAATCAGGATGTCTGTTTTACCTCTAATCTTTCCCACATGTCTAATCTTATGGGGCACAGGAAGATAACAAAAAATAGTACTTGACAAAAGAACCTCGTATTATATTGTGGCACAATATTATACAAGCCAAATACAAGCG
>JAJBBF010000117.1 GCA_020532215.1 Candidatus Cloacimonadota bacterium | reverse complement strand
CTTCCTGCTGGGAACCCTGCTGGGCTGGCTTACCCTGCGCTCCGGCAGCATCTACAATTCCATGCTTTCCCACGCCCTGAACAACGGCCTAGCCCTTTTCATCGTCACCTTCGCGGCCAAGCCCTGGCTGAAGGGATTGCTGGCTGATTCCGAGAATCTGCAATACTGGGTGGTGATACCGGCCATCCTGGTCCTGGCGGCCTCGCTGTGGGCCTTTAACAAGATCACTGCTGACAGGGAGGTCTCCTGATGTGCGGAATTGTGGGATACATCGGCAATCGCAACGCCCTGCCCATCGTGGTGGAAGCGCTCAAACGCCTGGAATACCGGGGTTATGACAGCTCCGGATGCGCCTTGATCCATTGCGGCGAGCTCCAGGTTTACAAAAAAGAGGGCAAGATCATCGAACTGGAGCGGGCTTTGCCGGAGCCGAACCTCTGCTCCGGAACCGCAGCCATCGCCCACACCCGCTGGGCCACGCATGGCGAGGCCACGGAACTGAACGCCCATCCCCAGGTTGATTGCACGGGCAAACTGGCCCTGGTGCACAACGGCATCATCGAGAACTACAAACTCCTCAAAGAACAGCTTATCGAACTGGGGCACAGCTTCCGCAGCGATACCGATACCGAGGTTTTGGCCCATCTGATCGAGCAGTACAAGGGAACGGGCCTGCCGCTGGTGGATGCCGTGCGTGAAGCCCTAAGGCGCGTGGAAGGAACTTATGGCCTGGTGGTGCTGCATCAGGACGAACCGGACCAACTGGTGGCAGTGCGCAAAGGCTCGCCGCTGGTGATCGGGATCGGCGACCACGAACATTTTCTTGCCAGCGACGTCCACGCCATCATGATCCACACCAAAAGGGTGATCTATCTGGAGGATGACGAGATCTGCGAGGTCCGCCGCGATAATTTCGAGATCACGAACACCCACCGGGAAACTGTGCATCCCAGGATATCAGTGGTTGATTGGGACATCTCCGCCATCGAAAAGGGCGATTACAAGCATTTCATGCTCAAGGAGATCTTTGAGCAACCGACCACTGTGGGCAACGCCTTCCGGGGCCGGATCGACGACAGGAACGGAGTCGCCAGGCTGGGCGGGCTGAACCTTTCACCGCTGGAACTCAGCCAGGTGCGCCAGATCCACCTGATCGCCTGCGGCACCTCTTTTCACGCCGCGCTCATCGGCAAATACATGATCGAGGACATGGCCCGCATCCCCGTGCACGCGGAATATGCCTCGGAATACCATTACCGCAATCCCGTGGTGCCGGAAGGCACGCTGGTCTTCGTGATCAGCCAGTCCGGCGAGACGGCGGACACCCTGGCCGCCCTGCGCGAAGCCAAATCCAAGGGCGCGAGGGTGCTCGGCATCACCAACGTGGTGGGCAGCACGATCGCCCGCGAAAGCGATGGCGGTTCCTATATCCATGCCGGTTCCGAGATCGGGGTGGCCTCCACCAAGGCTTTCACTTCGCAGGTGACCATCCTTTTCCTGCTGGCCGTGCTGCTGGGACGCCAGCGCACCTTTTCCACCGCGAGCGGGTTGCAATACATCGCCGAATTGGAGCAAATCCCCGCCAAGATCGAGCGCATCCTTAAGCAAAACGACCGCTTGCGTGAGATCGCGGCCAGCATTAAAGACTGCCCCAATGCCCTCTATCTGGGGCGCGGAATCAACTACCCCGTGGGCCTGGAAGGCGCTCTGAAACTGAAGGAGATTTCCTACATCCACGCCGAGGGCTATCCCGCCGCAGAGATGAAACACGGTCCCATCGCCCTCATCGACGAGGCCATGCCCGTGATCGCCATCGCCACCCGGGACCCCCTCTACCAAAAGATCCAAGCCAATCTCCAGGAAGTCCGGTCCCGCAAAGCCCGCCTCATCACCATCGCCACCGAGGGCGACAGCGACTTGCAAAGCCTCTCCGAACACGTGATCCACATCCCGGACACCCTCCCCAACCTGCAGCCGCTGCTCTCCGTGATCCCGCTGCAGCTGCTGGCCTACCACGTGGCCGACCTCAAAGGCTTCAACGTGGACCAGCCGCGCAACCTGGCCAAAAGCGTGACGGTGGAATAGGCGGCGCTAATAACGGAGGATTCACCCGCCAGTTCCAATACGTCATTCCGGGCGATAGCGCTTCAGCGACGCAGCACCGGAACCCATTTTCCACTTCGTCCTTGATTACAATCCCCGCTTGGGAGGCATGTGGAAATAGCGGCGGGGTGCTTTATTTCCCGTAGTGGCTTTAACTGAAGGGTCGCTATCCTCGGCAGTCCAACCCCAGTGGTGGTGTTCAGATTGGCCTGCCCAGCAGCCGGACTGTGGGGCTAATCTTACTTCGCAGCTTCCTTGCCCGGCAAGCCAGAGACTTGTTTACTCACTTGGCCAGTATCGCCTTGCGGGTGACGGATGTTTCCCCGTACCGTAAGCTGCTGAGATAAATTCCGCTGGCAAGAACCCTGCCGTGGTCGTCTCTGCCATCCCAAACCAATTTGTGTTTTCCTTTCGCGAAACAACCAGTGCAAAGCTCTCGCACCAGCTGACCTTTCAGGTTGTAGATCTTCAGGCTGACCGGGCTTGATTCCGGAAGCTCAAACTCAAAACAGGTTTGGGGATTGAACGGATTGGGATAAACAGCCAGTTGCGGCAGTGGGATGGGTGTTTGGAGCGGATCGTTGGCTTCCACTTGCGTCAGGTTGTGGAAACTCAGGCCATATACGGGATTGCAGGCGTAGAGCGTGTTGCCGATCACCTGCAATTCGCAAGCTGAGAGGCTCCAGTCATAGCGTTTGATCAGTTGGGGCCGCAGGGGATTGGCCAAATCATAGATTTGGATCTCGTTCCAGTTGGAATCGGCCGCATAGAGGCAACCATCAAAGATCCTCACGAGGTCCACATTCCCGTTGTAACGAGTTGGCAGATTACCCACTATCCGAGGGTTGGAGGGATAGCTGACATCCACGATCTGAACCCCGGCGAAATTGTCGGCAATGTAGGCCACATTGCCCAGAACGGTCACTCCGGCAGCCAGGCCGGGTGTTGTGCATTCCCCTAATAAAAAGGGTGCCTGGGGATTGGAGACATCCATCAACCACAGGCCGGAGCCTTGCGCGTAATCACTTGAAGCCCAATAGGAAATGTAAGCCACGTTGTTTGAGACCCACACATCGTGATTTTGAAAGCCCAGGCCATAATACGCTGATAAGATGGGATTTTGCGGATCGGATGCGTCGATGATGTGGAGGCCGCTGGAGTGGTCGAAATAGGCAGTGTTACCGACCACGAAAATGGTTTTATTCGCCCAGATCCCCCAGGGCGATTCGAAGTCTCCCAGCAGGACCGGATTCGCGGGATCGGCGATATCGACCAGCCACAGGCAACTTTTGAAGACGTCAAAGTCATATTCCCTCCAGCCCGCAACGTAGGCCAGGTCACCGGAGATAACAACCTTCTCAGCTTCGAAAAGGGGACCGAGATTGACATGGCCCAGCCAGACCGGGTTTTGCAGGTCCGTCAGGTCATAGAACTCCAGGTCAAACGAATTCGCCGACACGCAGGCAAGATTTCCGGAAAGGGCGAAGTCGTACATCAGGGATTCTGGATGGATCTGGCTGATCAGCGCCGGATTGGCCGGGCTGCTCACGTCCAGGATCTGAACCCCGCGTTCCGCATCCGTCAGATATGCAATTCCGTCCCTGACCTCTATGATCCCAACGTTTCCGGGAGTGTCGTAGGAACTGATCAGCGCCGGATTAACCGGGTCTGTCACGTCGATCAGTTGTACCCCGGCATAGCCTTCTGACACGTAGGCCACATTATCCAGCACAACAATCCGTAAGGCACTCCAGTATGTGTGAAAGTTGCCCAGTAAAACTGGGTTTTGGGGATTGGCGACATCAATGATCTGCACGCCGAAGTACCCGTCAGCCATGTAGACAGTGTTGCCCACGATAGCGATTCCATTGGCCCAACCAGGTGTGTCGCAACTTCCAACCCAATAGGGATTCTGGGGATCGGCGACGTTCAGGATCTGCAGTCCTCCCACGTTTCCCGCTGCCAGATAGGCGTAGTTTCCAGTCACAGCCACATCGTTCACTAGGAAATCCCCTTGGTGTTGGCAGACCTGAACTGGATTGGTGGGGTCGGATACATCGACGATGAGCAGCCCTTCAGTGCAGCCGGCCTGATACACATAGTCGCCCTGCAGTGCCAGCTTCCCCCCATGCCCAGCGAGATTGCCCAGGGAAACCGGATCGAGGGGATCGCTGATGTCCAGGATTTCCAAACCCTGTGAGGTTGTGATCGCGCCGCTGATGTAGGCGCGGTTTCCGGATACGTAAACGTGTCCACTGTATCCGGCAAAGAAGCTGGAGACCTGTGTTGGGGCAGCCGGATCGCTGATGTCCAAAATCTTGACGCCTGTCTGGTATGTTTTGGTAACATAGGCGTAGTGGCCGTGCAAGGCCAGGCTGCTTACCCCCGATGGCTCTGCGTGATTCCCCAGTTTGTGGATCACACCACCCAGTGAGATGGCCATAAGAACCAAGGTTTCGATCAAGATTATTTTTTTCAATTCATCCGCCTTTATAATTTTGAAAGCTATGATTCTGTCATTTTTAGCGGGGTCGTTTTCAATGATCTTATCGGAAACAAAAATTTAATTAAAAATAAAGCAAATACTATTCCAGATATCAACTTATCACAAACATCTGTTACTATGAATGGCAGGAATTGCCATGTTCGGGTAACTTATCCAGATCAGGATAGGGATCAACTCCAAAGTGTCTTTCCTATGTTTCTCCTTAAACCGAGTGGGTAAGCCCAGCAGGCATCAGATCATGGCGAGGGGTTCGGATCGCTACTCTCACTGCACGCCCACGCTATTGTTCAGTCGCCTTAACTGGCATTTCCTAATCGATTTGAAAAGAGAGCCTGCAACAACTGCCGTATCCAACCCGCTCTTTGCCACCCCATTTAAGAAATGCCCATGTCCGGGTTATGGCTGCGCCGGCACATTGGTTGGCCATCATCCGGACATGGGCTATGCTGTTAAGGTCGGGGGAGGCTTACTTCAGCACCAGCTTCCGGGTCTGCCGCAAATCTCCCTGGGCAAATCTGAGCAGATACACTCCCGCCGCCAGAGGGCGTCCCCGGTTGTCCTTGGCGTCCCAGACCAGGTCTTGGTAACCCTTTTCACGGCCTTGGTAACGGCGGACCAGTTCCCCGCGGATGTTGTAGATATCCAGGCTGTAAGCCCGGCTGGAGTCTTTCAGATAGAGGTTTACCCGAGTGTGAGTGGAAAAGGGATTGGGCCAGACGCCCTGGATGCCGGCAACGGCCGGAGCCGCGGGATCGTCGGCTGCAACCGTGACCTCGTAAAAAGCCTCGGCGATATCGCTGGGCGTGCAGTTTAGCTTGAAGGCTTTGGCACGCACGGTGGCGCTGGTTTCCAGATGGATGGGGGCGGCGTAGAGCTGCGAATACACGCAGGGTTCAGTGCCGTCCAGGGTAAAGCGGATCTCAGATCCCGGGGTAGCGCTGCTCAGCACCACATCCACTGATCCGGTATAGGCTCCCGCTTCGGGGGAGAAGGTGGGCGTGGCCACCGTGTAGAGCGGCAGCTGGAAATCGGCCTGGGTCTGGAGGTCGGAGCTCACCGCGACGCCTGTCTGCGTAACGGATTCATAATCCGGATGGCTGGCCGTGAGGGTGTAGTTTTCCGGCACCACGGACAGGGTGTAGACCCCGTATTCGTTGGTAAGGGCGGAAACGGTCCCGGTAAAGATGGTGGCGTTTTCCAGCGGAGCGCCGCTCAGGTCGGTAACCGTTCCCACGATCACGCCGTTGGCTTCCTTGCTGAGGGGATTGGAACCCGAGCCTTCCGAAACAGAGCTTCCCGCCACAGCCTGCACCTGCCAGAGGTAACAGCTGGGATTCAGCAGATACCAGTCGGGATCGGTGAAGGAGGTTTCCGTCACGTTGGTGGGAGTGATCAGCACTCCGTTGGCCGGATTCCCGTTGATCACTTCAAAGCGCTTGATCTGATAGCCGTCCGCGCCGCTGAGAGGGGCATCCCAGCTCAGATTCACCCAGTTGGCGAATTGCGTGGCGGATACGTTGTCCGGGCAGTCGTTGCCAAGGGTCATCGCGGAGGAAACGTTGCTGTAGTTGCTGCCGCCGTTGGCGTTGAAGGCCCGCACCCTGTAGCTGTAGTTCGTATCGGGATCAAGTCCGGTGTCCTCGGCGCTGGTGACGTCCGCCCCGGCCCAGTTGATCAGAGACCAGTATCCCCCGGTGGACCGCTCAACGTAAAACTCTGTCTCGTCGCTGGAGTTGTCGGTCCAGTGCAAAACTATCTTGGAAGGGGAAACTGCCGTGGCGGTGAGGCCTGAAGGCGCGAAGGGAGGCGCGTTGTGCGCGGGGAAGCTGATGTGGTCCAGCCAGGCGCAATCGCTGCCGGTGCTTACGCCCTGGTCCTTGTAATAGGTCCAGGTGAAGGTGCGGGTGCCGGCCGTAACGGGGTAGCTGTGAAATTCCCAATTCAACAGCCCGGACCACTCATCCTGCAGGGCTCCGTCGATGTAAAAGCGCAGAAAGTCGTAATTGGGTTCGCTGGAAACCTTGCTGAAAAAGCTCACCGCTCCGGCTTCAACCACCGTGAGGGTGAGGCTGAGGGCGCTTTCCTGCAGATGGGTGATGGTGCCGGATTGGGCGGCGTGGGATCCGGAATAAACCGTTTCGGACTGGATCGTCCAGGGTCCGGAACTGGGATTCTGCCAGGGATAGAGGTCGAACAAGCCGGATTCGAAGCCTTCGTTGGCGGCCTGCAGCAGGATCACCTCGATGCTGTAGCTGCGGTTGTTGCTGAGGTTGTCGTAGGCCACGGCGGTGATCGTGTGCGCTCCGGAGGCAATGCCGGAGGTGTTCCAGTTCCAGGCAAAGGGGGCTTCGGCGTCGGTGAATTCCGGCGTTGCGTTGTCATCAAGGATGAAGTTCACGTGCGAGATGAAACCGTCGCTGTCGTTGGCGTTGACGGCCACCAGAACGGTGGTGCCCAGGGAGTGGACGGAGTTGTTGGCCGGTTCCGTGATCACGCAGGACGGCATTCCGGGTGCGATGCTGGCCACAGCCCCGCTGGCGTTGATCATTCCGTAGCCGGTGTAGCGGTCCCAGCCGGCGCCGCCATCGATGGTCATGTCCGTGGCGGAATTCACGATCGCCTGCCGAACCTGGTCCGGGGTCAGCCCGGAATCCTTGGAGAGCACCAGGCCTGCCACTCCAGCCGCGTAGGGCGTGGCGCAGGAAGTGCCGTTAAAATTGGTGCTGTAACCGCCGGTGCGGGTGGTGGCGGGCAGAATGGTGGCAGCCATGATATCCACGGCCTTGGGGTCGTCCTGGACGTTCACACCGTAGTTTGAACCCCACCAGTTCTGGCCGTCGGAGGAGCTGGAGCTTTTTCTCTGGCCGGTGGGGCTGGCAGCGCCCACGCTGATCACCGAAGTGTGGTTGGAAGGGTAGGCGATCATGCTGATGTCGGAGTTCGCGGTGGCCGCAAAGATCACGCAGCCGGCGTTGTAGGCATAGTAGAGCGCGGCGTCGCAGGCGGGGTTGTCGCCTTCGTCGGTGCCGTTTTCAGCTCCCAGGCTCATGCTGATCACGTGGGCTCCGTTATCGGCGGCGTGGGTGATGCCGTTCGTGATGGAGGTGAAGGTCATGCTGCCGGAACTGCTCATCACCTTGATGGGCATGATGCTGCAGCCTCCGGCCACTCCGGCCACGCCGATGCCGTTGTTGGCTTCGCCCGCAGCCACCCCGGCGCACTGGGATCCGTGGCCGTTGGTATCCTGGGGGTCGTTATCGTTGGAGCCGTAATCGTAGCCGGTAACGCAGTTGTCGTTCAGATCCTCATGGTTGTAGTTGACCCCGCTGTCGATGATGGCGATGATGATATTGGGATCGCCGAAAAACTGGGAATCGTCCCAGGCCTCGGGGGCGTTGCTGTCAAAGCCGGCTCCGCCGCCGCCAGGCCCCTGTCCCGTGTTGTTGTGGCCCCAGTTGTCGTCATAATAGGGATCGTTGGGTGTGAATTGAGGGTAGGCGAAGTGTTCGAAGCTGGCGTCTTCGATCCAGGGGCTGGCTTTGAAGGCCGCCAAAGCCTCCTCCGCTGTGGCCTTGCCGGCCAGGCGCACCAAAAACCAGCGGTCAAAGCCCTGGGCGTCTTCCCAGGCTTTGTTCTTGAGGCGCCGGTGGGCGCGGATCACTGCCGTGCCGCCGGTTTCAGCCATTATCCGGTCGAGATCCGAATGCCCGAACCGGGAGAATTCCTCCCCCAGCTGTTGCGGCAGGCGCGATCTTTGCGCGGCCTCCCGGCTGAGTTTAATCTTCACCAGGTCGCTGGCATAGGCGGGGCGGTTCCCGCTGGAAAGATCAAGATCGGCCGCGGCACCAAGGCCGAGGGCGAGGCAGAGTATGCTAATGATCAGGATGAATCGCTTCACTGAGCTGCTCCAAACGTTTTTTCCAGCAAACATGCAAATTCCATTCCCTAAACCGGATTAGTTTTATCCCTTGCCCGGAGGCGGCTCCGCGGCTGCCAGCTTCAGCGGGGCTGGCCGGAAACAAAAAGGCTCCGCAGCTATGATCGCCGCGGGGCCCGATATCAGCTTGGGTAAATCCGGCCAAATCCTCAGGAGTCGCTCAGGACGCGGCTGAGGACGTCTTCGAAGCTCATCGCGCCAAGGTCGCCTACGGTGTGCTGCCGCAGGGTGAGGGTTCCGGATTCCTCTTCTTTCTTGCCGATCACGCACATGAAGGGGATCTTTTTCAGCTCGGCGTCGCGGATCTTGTAGCCGATCTTTTCGGAGCGGCTGTCCACTTCGCAGCGCAGGCCTTTGAGGCGGAAATCCTCCTCCAGTTTGCGAGCGTAAGGTAGCTGGGCCTCAGTGATGGGCAGGATCATCATCTGCACCGGAGCCAGCCAGTGGGGCAGGTTGCCGGAGTGGTATTCCAGCAAAGTGGCGAAAAAGCGCTCCACGGAACCCAGGATGGCGCGGTGCACCATGAAGGGGCGGTGCTGGGCGTTGTCGGCGCCGATATAGTGCATGTTGAAGCGGGTGGGTTCGTTGAAATCGAATTGGATGGTGCTGCACTGCCAGGCCCGCCCCAGGGCGTCCTTGATCTTGATGTCGATCTTGGGGCCGTAGAAAGCGCCGCCGCCTGCGTCCACCTGGTATTCCAGGCCGATCTTTTCCAGCGAGGCGCGCAGGCTTTGGGTGGCGGTATCCCAATCGGCGGGATCGCCCACCGCCTCGTCCGGCATGGTGCTCAGGTAGATCAGGAATTCGCGGAAGCCGAAATGCTTCAGCATATCCAGGGAAAAGACGATCAGTTTTTCCACCTCGTCGTTGAGCTGGTCGGGGGTGCAGATGATGTGGGCATCGTCTTGGGTGAAGCCGCGCACCCGCATCAAGCCGTGCAAAACGCCGGAGCGCTCGTAGCGGTAAACGGTGCCCAGTTCGCCCAGGCGGATGGGCAGCTCGCGGTAGCTGTGCAGGTTGCTGTTGTAGATGGCGATGTGGAAGGGGCAGTTCATCGGTTTGATGTAATAATCAGCGCCTTCCACGTCCATCGCCGCGTACATGTTTTCCTTGTAAAAACCCAGGTGTCCGCTGGTCTCCCAGAGGTTGGCGCGGCCAACGTGGGGTGTGTAAACCAGCTTGTAGCCGCGGCGCAGATGCTCTTCCTTCCAGTAGGTTTCGATCAGGTGGCGGATCATGGCGCCGTTGGGATGCCAGAGCACCAGGCCGGGGCCGATGTCCTCATTGATGGAAAAGAGGTCCAGGTCCTTGCCCAGCTTGCGGTGGTCGCGCAGGGCGGCCTGCTTCAGGAATTCCAAATACTGGTCCAGTTCCTTGAGGCTGGGAAAGCTGATCCCGTAGATGCGCTGCAGCATCTTGTTCTTTTCGTCGCCGCGCCAATAAGCGCCGGAGGATTTGAGCAGTTTGATGGCCTTGATCTTGCCGGTGTGGGGCAGATGCGGGCCGCGGCAGAGATCGATGAAATCTCCCTGGGTGTAGGTGCTGATCACGTCCGTATCCGGGATCTCGCCTAAAATCTCCAGCTTGTAATCCTCGCCCATTTTGGCAAAGACCTCCATGGCCTCGGCTTTGGAAATCTCTTTGCGGGCATAGGGCAGGTTCTGTTTGGCGAGGAAGGCCATGCGCTCCTCGATCTGCTCCAGTTCCTCTTCGGTGAAGGGTTTGTCGCGGTCGAAATCGTAATAGAAACCCTGCTCGATGGCCGGGCCGATAGTGACCTTGACCTCGGGGAACAGCTGTTTCACGGCCTGCGCCATCAGGTGCGCGGTGCTGTGCCAGTAGATGTCTTTTCCGGTTTCGGTTTTAAAGGTGTGCAGTACCAGCTTGGCGTCGTGATCTATAATGTGCTCCAGATCGACCAGAGCGCCTTCCAGTTCGGCGCAGAGGGCGGCCTCGGCCAGCCGGGGGCTGATATCTTCGGCCACCCGCAGGGCGCTGACGGGCTGATCGTATAATTTGGCAGAGCCGTCGGGCAAAGAAATTTTTATCGGCATTATGTCTCCATACTTGAGATGTTTAGTTTTATAAGGCAAGCCAGTTGAGGGGGGTATTTTTGTCAAGCGCGGCGTGTGAAACGAGTCTGTACGGTGCGATGGGGATCCAGGATCTATAACTTTCTTTTGCCTATAGATTCGACTGACTATGCGAATTTTTCTTAACACAGAAGCACGGAGATACTGAGAAAAAGAGAAAGAGGGGGTTTCTTCCAGCCAGGCTTTCAGCCTGATGAGCCATACCGGTGGTTATCCCAGACGCGCAAAGCTTCGGATTGACCTAGATCCGCTAAGGTCCAGTCCGCTCTTGGGATCATTACGGGATAAATACGGGATCAATACGGATGAAATCCGTATTGATCCCGTATTTATCCCGTATTGATGCTGGGGGCCGGGTAAGAAAAAACGGGAAACAGCAGAAGCTGTTTCCCGTTGTTGGAATTGCTTGAAGAGGGTCAGGAACTGTCGGCGGGAGCTTCCTGCTCCCCTGCCCCCAGATAGTTTTCCAGGTCCTGTTGATTATATCCCAGTTTATTTTCGGTCTCCAAATCGAACAGCAATTGTTCCACCTGGGGCAGCAGATCGTATCTATAGCCGTAGTAATAGGCAAGCTGCGCTATGTCGATCTCGTTGGGAAAAGCCAGCAGCAGTTTTTGCATGTAGCGGGGAAACAGGCTGGGGAATTCGCTGGCCAGCGTGTTCAGCACATAGCTGTTATAGATCCGGATGGCGTCTGCATGGGTGAGGATGGTCTTGTCGATGAAGCTGTCCAGTTTATCCAGCTGCTTGGTTCCGGCGTAGTAATTCACCCAGAACTCGGTGAGGCGGAGCTCGTTGTCGATGAATTTACGGGCTTTTTCCACGTAGGCGAGGGCCTGGTCGAATTTTCCTTGCCGGGAAAAATACAGGGCGGCGCGGGCGAAGCCGGAACCGTAGTTCATCACCAGGCGCTGCATATTGTCGTCCTTGTGCACGTTTTCATCATCGATGGAGCGGTATTGATAGATCTCGTCGATATTGGCGAGCAGGCGCTCGGGATCGATGTTTTCCTCGCCTGTTTCGCTTTTAATGTGGGTGATGCGCGAAACCATTCCCTCGTTGCGGAGGTAGTCATCAAACCCAACGTTGGATTCGCAGGTGACGGCGAAATAGATGGGGCGTTTGCCAAAGTTCTCTTTCACGATCTGGAGCACGGCGAAATCCGATCCGCGGCGGGGGTAGAAAGCCCCCGTGGTTTCGCTGTCGCGCAGGTTTTCCAGGTAGTTGATGCTGAAGTTCATCGCCCCGCCGGGATCGCCGGCGTTGTAGGTGACGCTGTCTTGCCAGAGGTATTGCTGGAAGCTGCCCCTCCGGTCATCGAGGGAAAGGATCTCCTCGTCGCTCCAGCTGATGATCACGCCTTCGCGTTCACGCAGCTGGCGGATGTACCAGGAGGTGTTGAGCAGCGAGAGATTGGCGATGGTAACATCCTTGCGGATGCCTTTGAGCTGTTTGTTCTTGTAGTCCATGGCCTGGCTGATCGCCGCCTGGGAAGCCTCGGTGGGGAAGACGTCCCGGGCGGGATGCCGGAATTCTTTGGCGTAGGGGTCTTTCACCGCCTGGGCGAACCAGAGGGGATAGGTATCGTTGTCGCCGTTGGTGAAGATGATGGCGTTTTCCTCCACCGAATTGAGGAAATTAACGCCGTAGTCCAAAGCTATGAATTCGCGGGAGCGGTCATGTTCCCTGTACTGGACCGCCAGGTTCAGCACCGGCAGCAGCAGCATCAGCGAGGCCACGCCGATGCGAAGGGCTTTGCTCTTGAACAGGCTGAGCAGGCCCAGGGCGCCGATGCCCATCCAGATCGCCCACATGTTGTAGGCCACCACGAAGAAGTAATCGCGGTCGCGCACCTCTTCGTCCGAGAGGTTCATCACAAAGACCATCAGCAGGGTAACGCAGAACATGATGGCCAGCATATAGTAAAAGCTGTGCTTGTTTTTGCGGAAGTGGAAGACAGCCCCAAAGAGGCCCAGAAAGGCAACGAACAGGCCGCCGAAGACGTTCACAACTATATCCGGGATCTTGACGGCGCGGCGCACGGCATCGGTTTTGAACCACTGCCAGCCGAAATAGCGGAAAAAGTGGAAGCCCAGCTGGTGCTTGAAAAAGCTGCCGCGGCGGTCGAACATCGAGGTCTGCTCTTCGGGCTTGTATTGTTTGCGCTGGATGTAATCCTTAAAAAGCTGGGGGGTGCTGGGGTCGCCCAGGTTGATGAAAGGCTTGTCCGCCGCGCGGATGGGAATGTAGAGGTGGGCGGATACGCCGATCGCCACCAGCGCCAGACCCAGCAGCCAGAGGCGGCGGTCGAAGACCTGGCGCAGTTCCACCATCATCAGCGCGATGATGCAGATCATCAGGCCGATCTGGTCCAGGGAATCGACGCCGCTGCTTTTGCCGATCGCCCCGAAGATGAGGTAACTGAGGATCAGCGCGGCTCCGTATCCGAAGAATTTATACCAGAAATTGCCATTCTTCACCCCTTTCACCAGCAGCGGATAGACCACG
Organism: Candidatus Cloacimonadota bacterium; assembly: GCA_020532215.1. Lineage (GTDB taxonomy): Bacteria > Cloacimonadota > Cloacimonadia > Cloacimonadales > Cloacimonadaceae > Syntrophosphaera. The sequence continues at coordinate 5,487 of JAJBBF010000117.1, read as the reverse complement.
ATGAAAAGGATGGCGGGCGCGATCTGCAGAGCTGTCTGGTGCACGCAGAATCCCAGGAAAAAGAGATACACTATCAGCAGCAGAACGTTCTGGTGGTGAAAATCCCGGGAATGCTGGACCCACCAGAGGGTGAGCCAGATGATGAAGTTCACGAAGAAGACCAGGCCGGAATAGACCTCGGCCTCGACAGCGTTCATCCAGAAAGTGAAGGAAAAAGCGGTCAGCAGCGCCGCCACGAGGCCGGAGAAGATTGCTTCCCTGTCCTTGATCTTGAACATGCTGGTAAGCTGCACCGTGATCAGATAGGTGAACATCACGGCAAAGGCGCTGGTGAGCCCGGAAATGAAGGCCGCGATCCAGGCGTGGGAAAAGATCCCGCCAAAGAGCGCCACCAGGGCCCGGCCAAAGAGGATGTAGAAAGGGTTTCCCGGAGGATGGGGCACGCCCAGGATGCTGATGCAGGTGGCGTATTCACCGCTGTCCCAGAAGGAGGTGGTGCGGGCCTGGGTGAGCAGATAGACCACCAGGGTGGCCGCGAACACGGCCCAGGCGATGATGATATTGGTTTTGGGCTTGGCCAGCGGCTGGGGCCGGAACTGCGATTCGTCCACAACTACTGCTGGCTCCGGAACCTGGTAAGCCGGTTTTTTCTTCCCGGTAGATTCGTTTTTCTGGATCTGCCGTTTGATGTGGCGGACGTCTGCTTTGCTTTTATTCATGGTAAGGTCTCCGTATCAATCTTTGAGGCCGGCTTTGGCATAGCTGGCGAGGATCTGTTTTTGCGCGAGGAAGAAAATGAGCAAAATGGGCAGAATGCTGAAAGTGGAGGCCGCCATCAGCAGTGTGGTCTGGGTTGAGGCCTCCTGGTTGAAATAGCTCAATCCCACCTGCAGCACCCGCAGTTCTGGCCGGTCCGTCATCACCAGTGGCCACATGAAGCTGTTCCAACTGCCGATCAGGGAAAAGACCGAGGCCGTGGCGATCACCCCCTTGGAGAGGGGGATCACGATGCGGGTGAGCATCCCGAAGGTGCTGCAGCCGTCGATGGAAGCGGCGTCGAAGAGTTCCTGGGGCAGGGATTTAAAGTGCTGGCGGAAGAGGAAGATGGTGAAGATATTGGCGATCCAGGGCACGATCAGGGCCTGATAGGTATCCAGCCAGTTGAACTTGTCCAGGAAAATGTAGGAAGAGATCACATAGATCGGCTGGGGCACCATCATCATGCTGAGGAAGAGGTAAAAGATGAAGTCTTTGCCCTTGAAATCCAATCTGGCAAAGGCGTAGGCCGCCATCACGGAGGTGACCAGAACACCCATCAAGGTGAGGATGGACACGAACAGCGTGTTCGCGAAATAGGTGGCGAAGGGCACTTTTTTGAAAGCGTTCACGAAATTTTCGAAATGGAAGCTGGGCCTTTTGCTCACCAGTTCAACCTCGGAGGCGGGCACGCCCATGTATTCCTGGTAATCCGGGGAGATCTGGCCATCCTCATCCAAAACGTGGATAATTGCCTGCTCTCCCTTGGTATCCACCAGGATCACTTTATGCTCCTTGCCCGCGTCGTTCCAGACGTGATACTCTTCCTTGGGTATGAAGATGGCTTCGTTCTTGTTGAATTCGCTTTGGGTCATCAGCGAGGTGGAAAGCATCCAGATGAAAGGCACAACCATGGCAAAGCCGAAGATGATCAGCAATGCGTAGGTCAGGGATTGTCCAAAGATTTTTCTCATGCCGCCCTCCTCAATAATTGACCTTGCTTTCCAGGCGGCGCTGCAGCAGGGTGAGGCCCAGAATAACAATGAACAGGATGATGGCCGCGGCGCTGGCATATCCCATGTCCAGCTTGTCGAAGCCTTTTTCATAGATGTAATAGACGATCAGCTTGGTGGTGCCCAGCGGCCCGCCTTTGTCCGTCATCATGTAGATCTGGGCAAAGGTCTGGAAGCTGACGATAGTGGTCATCAACAGCACGTAGAAGGTGGTGGGGGAGATCAGCGGGACCGTTATATTGAAGAATTGGCGGATCTTTCCTGCTCCGTCGATGTCCGCGGCCTCGTAATAGGCCTTGGAGATGTTCTGCAGGCCGGCCAGGTAGATGATGGTGTTGTAACCCAGGCCTTTCCAAACCGTCATGATGATGATGGAAAACAGTGCCAGCGAAGGGCCGCCCATCCATCCGGGTATCTGTACACCCAAGCTTTGGAAAAACAGGGTGAAGATCCCCCGGGGTTCGGCCAGCCAGAGCTGCGGTTCCAGGCCCAGCCACTGCAGAAACATGTTCGCCAAGCCCGCCTGCTCGGAATAGATGATCTTCCACACGATGGAAACCGCCACCAGGGAAGTGACGAAAGGCATGAAATAGATCGTGCGGAAAAAACCCTTGAGCCATTTGATCTGATTTAGCAGCTGGGCAAAGATCAGCGGCAGGATGATGCTGGCGGGCAGGGCGATGAGCACCAGCCAGAGGGTGTTCATCATCGATTGCCAGAATTCTTGGTCGCCAAACAATCTGCTGTAGTGGGCGAAGCCCAGGAACTTGCCGATGTCCGTGACGCCAAAATCGAAGAAGCTGATCACAAAGGACATCAGGATGGGTATGAAGCGGAAGAGCAGCAGGATTACCAGCGCGGGCAGCAGGTAGAGGTAGGGTTCGATCTTTCGCTTGGTTTTCATTTCACCGCCTTGGGTTTACAGGGTTCAGGTCGTCAGTTTTTTATATTCCTCAAAACCGCGGGCGAAGATATGCATCGCCTTGCGCAGTTCATTTTCATTCAGAACGTAGGCCAGGCGCATTTCGTCGCGCCCCAGCCCGGCAGTGGCGTAGAAGCCCTCGCCGGGGGCGCCCATAACCGTTTCGCCGGCGATATTGAAATCGTTTAGCAGCCAGATGATGAATTTCTCGCAATCGTCCACGGGAAGTTTCACCAGGATGTAGAAAGCGCCCTGGGGTTTCACGCAGACCACTCCGGGGATCTCCATCAGGGCGTTGAAGACCAGATCGCGCCGGGCCTGGTATTCCGCGATCAGGGGACGGAAGAAATCCTCGCCCAGAGGAACGCAGGCCAGGGCGGCCAGCTGATCCACAGTGGGCGGGCAGAGCCGGGCCTGGGCAAATTTCAGGGTGGCGTCCATCAGGGCCTGGTTGCGCGAGGCAACGCAGCCGATGCGGGCGCCGCAGGCGCTGTAGCGCTTGGAGACGCTGTCCACCATCACGGCGTTATCTTCAAGGCCTGGCACGTGCAGGATGCTGGTGTGGGAGCGGCCTTCATAGATGAATTCCCGGTACACTTCGTCCGAGATAACGAACAGCCCGTGTTTCTTGGCCAGCGCGCCCAGGCGGAAAACATCCTCGCGGGAATAGACCGTTCCGGTGGGGTTGCCGGGGTTGCAGATCATGATCGCCCTGGTCCGTGAAGTGATCAGGGCTTCGATCTGCTCGTCGGCGGGCAGCTGATAGCCCGTCTCGGCCAGGGTCAGCAGCGGCCGGATGGTGATGCCGGCCATGGTCGCGAAGCCGTTGTAGTTCGTGTAAAAAGGTTCGGGAACGATGATCTCGTCTCCGGCGCCGGCCACCACCATCATCGCGAAGGTCACCGCTTCCGAACCGGCGGTGGTCACGATGATCTGGTTTTCTTGCAGCGGGATGCCCTGCCTGGCATAATAATCCACCAAACCGTTGCGGTAGGCGTCCAAGCCCTGGGACGGCCCGTAGGCCAGCACTTTTTCCGAAAAAGAGTGGTAAGCGTCCAGCATCGGTTGGGGGGTGGGAATGTCCGGCTGGCCGATATTGAGTTGATATACTTTCAGGCCGCGTTGTTTGGCGGCCACCGCATGCGGCATCAGCTTGCGGATGGGAGAGGCCTGGATTTCCAGAGCGCGTTGCGAAAGCTTCATGGTCAGGTCCTTTGCGATGTTTTTTTCCATCTTTTCAGTCCGTTGTCATTTGACAAGGAAAATCTTGCCCTGCGGGGCAGAGGAACGCTTTGAGAGTGAACAGCTCAGTAAAACCAGGCTTTCAGGGTGGTGCCGATGAGATAACTGGCCTGGGTGTGTCCATCGTGCTGGCCGTAAGCTCCGTAAGCGGCGAGCTGGAAATTGTCCAGGTTCCACTCCAATCCGCCATTGGCTTCCCAGCCGGTTTTGTGGATCAGGCCTCCGGCGGCGTAGAGGTCCAGGCTTTTGGCCAGGGCTACCTTGGTGTAGCCAACCGCTGCCAAGTACATATCCTGAGCCGAGCTCTGGCCCCAATACCAGTTCACGGGATCCCAGCCGACCCAGCCGTCGAAATGCTGGCCGATCCCGAAGATGTAAAGCTTGTTCAGGTAATACTGGGAGAGGCTGTAATTCAGGGCGGGAGCCTCATTCGCGTAGTAAAGGGCGTCCAGGCCTATCTCCACGGGTTCGAATTTCGCGCTGATGCGGGCGGCTGCGCCATGATCGAGATCGGAGGAGGTGGGCGAACTGGAATACTGGAGGATGCCGGTGAGGTCGATATTCAGGGGGGCGAGGTCCCAGGCCAGGAAGGGCAGGGCGGTAACAATATCCTGGGAGGCATTGCTGCTGTCAGCTTCGTTGACAGTATAGAAAGCCTGCACTCCCCAAGCCTTGTCCTGCAGGCTCAGCAGAAAGCTGCTGATGTCATCTCCGGCCAGATAACGGTCGCCCTCCACCTGTTTGATCCAGCCGAGGGTGCTTTGCATCCCCAATACGTCATCCGTGCTGAAGGTGACGCCGCTGAACGAGTCGTCGAGCATCAGGGAGCGATGGTCCGCCCAGTATTGCTGGCCGATCCGGATATTGGATCCAAGGGCCCGGATGCGGTAATCCACATAGAGTTCGTAAGCGCTGATGGGGATCCCGGCGCTGATGGCTCCGCCGGCCTGGGTCCCGGTGGTGGCACCCCAGACAACGTCTCCAAGCTGGAGATTGAGGCGCAGCTTGAGATCGGGATTGACGCTGAGATTCGTTCCCAGCCAGAGCTTGCTGTCGATGTGGCTGCCTGCTTCGGCGCTGGCGTCCGCGTAATACATCACGGCCCGGGTGCGGGCTTCGCCGTCCAGGGTAAATTCCACAGACCCCAGCAAGCCGGCAAGGCTTAGCAGAATGGCAATAAGCAATATTTTGGGCATGGTGTCTCCGTTATTGGCGATCCCCAAGCAGGCTGGGGATCAGATATCCAGGGCTTTGAGGCCCAGTTCGCGCTGTATGGTCTCGATGTCCTTTTGCAGGTTGGGGATGATGGGCACGCCCAACCGGCGGATCTCGAGCTCTTTTTCATATTCTTTTTCGCCAGCCACCCAAACGCGGTCACGTCCTGGCATCAGTTGGGAATTCTGCAGTTCCCGGCAAATGGCGCTGCTGGTCTTTCTGAACTCATCCAGGTCGGTGAAGAAATCGATGTTGATGGCCAAGAAGAAGTGACCCAGCCGGTAAGGCGCGGGTTTGCCACTTTCATCCTTGCCCAGCAGCTGGTTCAGATACGATCCG
>JAJBBF010000119.1 GCA_020532215.1 Candidatus Cloacimonadota bacterium | reverse complement strand
GTGAGGCGAACCCAGATATCCTTGTTGAAACCGGCGGGAACGATCATGGAAGTGTTCCAGCTAGTGCCGCCGTCGAGGGAAAACTCATATCCCTCCGGGGCGGTGATGGTGATGTCGCCGGTGAGGTTCTCGCCTTTGATCTTGTAGCTCTGGGGATCGGAGGGGACTCCCAGTTCAGTGGAAAAGGCTCCCAAAGCGCCGCCTGCCAAAGAAATGGAGGGGGTCATGGGTTCCCGAACCATGCCAACCACAGGCAGTGCCAGCTCCGGCACGCCGGGGCTGGAGTGGGAGATGCTGCCGCTGAAATTGCCGGCCTCAGCTCCGGTGAGGCGAACCCAGATATCCTTGTTGAAACCGGCGGGAACGATCATCGAGGTGTTCCAGCTGGTGCCGCCGTCGAGGGAAAACTCATATCCCTCCGGGGCAGTGATGGTGATGTCGCCGGTGAGGTTGCTGCCTTGGATCTTGTAGCTTTGGGGATCCGAAGGCACGCCAAGTTCCGTGGAGAAGGGACCCACGCCACCCGCGGCCAAAACCAGGGCTGGCAGGATGGGTTCCCTGACCACACCGTTCACGGGCAGGCTCAGCCCGGCCGCGCCTTCGCTCTGGTGGCCGATGCTGCCATCGAAGCTGCCGGCTTTCGCGCCGGTGAGGCGAACCCAGATGTCGCCGGCGAAACCGGCAGGGACGGTGAGCGATTTGGCCCAAGCCTGGCCACCGTCGCTGGAAAGCTCAAATCCCTCGGGGGCTACGATCTGGATGTTTCCGCTCAAGTCCTTGCCCTGCAGTTGGTAGCTTTGGGGAACGGAGGGCGTTCCCAACAGAGTGGAAAATCCGGTCAAGGTGCCCAACTGGATCAGCAGGGGTTTGGCAATCGGGGTTCCGAAATGAATGCCCAGACCCACGTAGGGAGTGAGCAGGGCGTCGTTCATGCTGCCGGAAACTTCGGTGAGGTCGATATTGTCTTTGGTAAAAAGGTCGTATTTCACGCCCAAATCCAAAGTGGTGTTCCATTTGGAGAGGAAGGAAATTCCCGCCGCGGCGTGCGGCAGGGTCAAGTGTCCCCTGAAACCGGGCTGAATGCTGGGATTGTCGGCCACGCCGTTTTCATCCAAACTGCCGTGGGTAGACCAGCCTCCGCCGAGGGCGACAAAAGGCGAGATCCTTTTAACCAGCGCTTGCTCGGGGAAATTGAGCGCGCCAACCTTGGTGGGGCGCAGTTTGAGATACAGATTGATCCCTTCCAATGAGGAAAAATAGGATTCAAGGGGATCGTCGCCCTGCATCTCAACGTTGGCAAACCAGGGGCTCACTCCGATGCCCAGCCAGTCTTTGATCATCCAGCCATCCCAAGCCAAAGCCCAGGCGCCTTTCATTTCGTTGGTCCCCTCGATGTCATCGAGAGGAATGCCTACACCACCTTCGATCAAAAGGGTGCTTTCAAAAGCATGGACAGCCGGCAATAAAGCCAGCAGCAACAGGGTAAAAAGAAGATTTCTGGTAATTTTGCTCATGTTCACCTCTATATTGTATGTTTCCCCTCATAGTAACAAAATACACGATCAAGGCTGTGCTGTCAAGCACAAATTTTTCCGTTTTTATTTAGCTGTGTATTATTTTCCACACTTCGGCCCTAAGCTCAAATCAGGAAGAAACATGGAACCAAAATTGCTTTATTATTATTTTCCCTCATGGCAGCCCGGGAGACTGAAGAACTTTTCTTAATGCTATGCCAGACAGGGAATTGAACAAGCGGTTGTGGGGACAACCCGGCTTCCGCCCATGCCATGGAGACCTGATGAAATACGCCCTGCTCGCGTTGACCCTGCTTATGGGATCAACCTTATTCGCGCAGACGATGGTTTTCGCCGATGATTTTTCGACGGATCAAAACACTGACTGGACCAGCGCTGGCCAGATCGGCGCAAGCGCCTGGAGCATAAGCCGTTCCGGAGCTGACTGGGGCGCGCGGCGCAACACAGACCCAGCCCAACTGGAACTGACCAACGACGCCAGCGCGACCGCGAACTCCGCTGGTTGGGTTTTTGCTTATACTCCCACTTCCGGGTTTTCCAATCCCTATAATACCTCGCTCGATAATATCGACGGACTGGTGACCTGGTATGTGAACCTGAGACAGATCAGAACCGACCCCGCCGGATTTGGCAGCGGCAGCTACGGTCTGGCTTTGATCCTGGCGGGTTCATCCACCAACGCCAACAACAGCGGCTCCGGCTACGCTCTGGCCCTGGGACAAACTGGATCGACAGATCCCATCAGGCTGGTAAAATACAGCTCGGGAATAGCTTCCTTCACCAGCCTCATCACCAGCAATACCTCCGGACTCACGGATTTTGGCAATGAATACCTCAGCGTCAAAATTACCTACGATCCCTCCACCAACACCTGGGAGATGTTCCTGCGCAATGATGGCAGCTCCGCTTTTTCCGATCCCACATCCGGAACTTTGGTTTCGCAGGGTGCCACAGTTGACAACACCTATACTTCAGACACACTCGCGTACTTGGGCGCTTACTGGCAGGGCTCCACCTCTGCCAACCAGACCGCTTTTATCGATAACATCACCGTGCAGGTGACGCCCAACATCGCCGTCTATGCCTATCCCTCAGCTCTGAGCGGTTTTTCCTACATGGAAGGCCTGGGGCCCTCTGCTGAGCAGACTTTTACGGTCAGCGGGGTTGACGTTGTTGACGACATTATAGTAACCGCGCCCACTCATTTTGAGATCTCAGCCACCTCCGGCACCGGCTTTGGATCTCAGTTGACGCTATCGCCCACCCGGGGCAACATCCCCCCCACCACCGTTTGTGTGAGGATTAAGCCTGAACTTACGGCTGGAGAATACAACTCCGAAAACATCAGCGTCAGCTCCGCCGGCGCCTCCACTGTGTACGTATCCTGCAGCGGCACAGTGTTTACTGGCGCCGCTCCGGCAGCGCCGCTTGCCACCGCCGCCAGCAATGTGGATCACTCCAGTTTCACCGCCAACTGGAACGCGGTCTCGTATGCCAGCAGCTACAGGCTGGATGTATATACCGGCTCTGTGGTTGAAGACTTGTTCATATCGGAATATATTGAAGGCAGCAGCTACAACAAGGCGATCGAGATCTACAATGGAACCGGGGACACGGTTGACTTGGGCAATTACAAATTGCAACTGTATTCGAATGGAGCTTCAAATGCATCCAACACGCTGGATTTGTCGGGAACTTTATCGAACGGTAATGTTTGCGTGATCACACATCCAAATGCCGATGCCGGTATTCTGGCAGTGGCTGATCTAACCTCACCTGCTGTGATAAACTTCAATGGAGATGATGCGGTTGCTTTGTACAACGCATCCACAGCCAGCCTTGTGGATATCTTCGGAAGAATTGGCGAGGATCCGGGCGATTTCTGGGGTGTATTGCCAAACATAACCAAAGACCAAACCATGGTCCGCAAGGCCTCTGTCTCTGCTGGAATAAGCCAAAACCCGGATTCTGGATTTCCCACCCTAACTGAAGAGTGGGATTTTTACCCGGTTGACACGGCCTCCGATCTCGGCTCCCACACCTACGGCAGCAGGGCCATCAGCTTTGTGCCCGGCTACCAGGACCTCAATGTGGGCAACGTCACCAGTTATCTGGTGACAGGCCTTGATGAATCGACAGACTACCACTACCAGGTCCGAGCTGTCAACCTGCACGGGACCAGCGCCAACTCCAATGAGATCGACGTGAGCACCAACTCCAGCACGGCACCGGTCATCTATGCCAGCCATACTTTCAGCCCGTTTTCCACCACAGAAGGAACCCCCTCCGCCGCCCAACACTACTATCTTGCCTCGGCCAACCTCACTGGCAACATCAGCATCTCCATTCCGGCTGGTTTCGAGCTTTCCACCGATGGAGGGAACAGCTATCAGGCCGGCAGCGCGAGCGTTTCCTCTTCCTTCAGCGGAAACATCTACGCTCGCCTGACCGGAACCGCCGGCACCTGGAGCGGAAACATTGTCCACTCCAGCGCCGGGGCCATCGATGTCAGCCTCTACGTCTCCGGGACTGTGACCAGCGAAAGCGTCACCACTCCAACCGTCCAAGCCTCAGATATCACCGGGTATCCTGCCTACACTTCCATCACGGTGGAATGGACCCCCGGCAACGGAACCCAGCGCCTGGTCAAGATCAATACCAGCAACAGCTTCAGCGATCCCGCAGACGGAAGCGAATACGCCGCCAACACATTCTATACAGGCTCAGGCGAACAGGACGTCTATAACGGCGCCACTGAATACATCGAGGGCGAGCCCTACAACGGAGTGACGGTAACCAACCTCACACCCAACACTGCCTACTGGTTCAGGATCTATGAATTCAACGGCAGCGGCATCGACACCAAATACCTCACCACCACTGCCGCCAACAATCCCAGATCCGTGACCACCACAACCTCTTCCGGCACTGGGTATTACTCCAGTATCTACGGCTACGGGACCACCATCAAGGGCCTGCTGCACAACCTCTTGCGCACCAGCCACAGCACCCAGTATTCCTACACTGCCACCACCACCCAGCTCAAATACACGGATCAGGACCCCAGCAACTCCGACAACGTGCTCGAGATCTACACCGGCTGGAGCATCGACGCCGATTCCTACGGCGGTTACCCCGCAGATTGGAACAAAGAACACACCTGGAGCAAAAGCCACGGCGATTTCGGCGACTTAGCCCCCGCCGGGACCGACCTGCATCACCTCCGACCCAGCGATGCAACGGTCAATTCCGCCAAGAGCAACAAAGATTTCGACAACGGCGGAACGGCCGTAACGGATTCCTCTCCCCCGCCCGGATATACTGGCGCCACAGGCTGTTACCAGACCTACAACACCTGGGAGCCCCGTCCGGAGGACAAAGGAGACGTAGCCCGCATCATCATGTATATGGCGGTTCGCTATGAAGGAACAGACACCAGCTACGATCTGGAGCTGGTTGACCACGAGTATTCCGATCAAAGCGAAAACCTGCCCTATTACGGCAAACTGGCCACCCTTTTGCAATGGCACGTTGCCGATCCGCCTGACGCCTGGGAAGAGCGGCGCAACAACCGGATCGAGGAACGCCAGGGCAACCGCAATCCTTTCATCGACCTGCCCGGCTACGCAGCCCGCATCTGGGCCCCCTGCCCGCTGTTCAATTCCGATATCGCCGCCACCAGTTTCACCGCCAACTGGAGCGAGCCGATCACCGCCACCAGTTACTACCTGCAGGTGGCAAGCGACAGCCTTTTTACCAGTATCGTAAGCGGATATTCAAATCATGACGTGGACCTGCTGACCTCCAAAACCATCACCGGCCTCAACGCCGGAGGGACCTATTATTACCGTCTTCGTTCCTATTTTGAAGACGATTACGGCATGTGGTCGCCGTATCTGGAAGTGGTTTTGGAATCTCCCGTAACAGCCACTGCCACCATCACTCCGGCGCAGGAACTGGATGAGGTGAACATTAATGGGGCGACGCTGTCTTTCGTTCTGACCGATGCGACCTTTGCGGACGGTGTGCTGCTGATCTCGAATTTCACGCTGAACAGCGCTCCGGCGGGGCTCGGCATCCAAAACATCAGCTACGTGAACACGACCACCGCCATCATCACCATGGCCTTTACGGGTGAGGATTTTGATGCCAATTATGGAAGTTTCTCCCTAACCGTCGCGGCTGCTGAGATAAGCGTTGATTATCCAGTGACCAGCAACACAATAACCATCCACGCACACGTGGAAGGAACCGCCACCATCGCTTTGGACGGGGGCAACCTCAGGATCACGATAACGTCGGTTCCGGGAGCTGTATCCTATGTTGTGTATGGTTCTCCCGAACCTTACGGAACTTATATGAACCTAAGCGGCCAAGGTACTTTCGGACCCGATCCCGATACCAACGTCTGGTGGATCCCAGCCGCTTACTTCATAGAAAACAGACACTTTTTCAAAGTATCGGCAGTACTCTGAACAAAGCCTGAAACGCAGGCGGGCTTCCTTTCGCTATGCCGGCAGCCCGGTTTGCGATTTGAGAAACCAGGCCTCGGAGCAGAAAACCACCCGCTGCCAGTATTGATCTTCAAAGAAGCCTGGCTGACAGAAAGAGGAAAGCGGCGGATATTATCATTGACAAACAAGACCGCGCCGGATTTATGGAATTTCAAGTGAAAATACCTGGAGTTTTGGATGCAAGCATTATTTGGTGGCATACTGGCCTTTGAATGGCAACAGGCGGTCATGATCTTGATCGGCCTGGTGTTGATCTGGCTGGCGATCGCGAAGAAATATGAGCCGACCCTGCTGTTGCCGATCGGTTTTGGGACAATTCTGACGAATATTCCCTTTTCCGCGGCGGTGGGGGAGCACGGCCCCTTGCAGATCCTCTTTGAGGCCGGGATCTCCACCGAACTCTTTCCGCTGCTTATCTTTATAGGTATCGGTGCCATGATCGATTTTTCACCGCTGCTGAAGAACCCTTCCATGCTGCTGTTTGGGGCTGCCGCGCAGCTGGGCATATTCGTTACCTTTGCCGTGGCCACACTGCTGGGCTTTGACCTCAGGCAAGCCGGAGCGATCGGCATCATCGGCGCGGCGGACGGCCCCACCTCGATCTATGTGGCCAATCGCTTTGCCAAAGACCTTTTGCCGGCGATTTCCGTTGCCGCCTATTCCTACATGGCCCTGGTGCCAATAATCCAGCCGCCGGTGATCAAACTCCTCACTTCCAAAGAAGAGCGCAGGATCCGTATGGACTACCACGCCGGCGACGTTCCCAAGATCGTGAAGATCATCTTCCCAATCGCCATCACCCTCATCGCCGGGATCTTCGTTCCCGCCTCCGCCGCCCTGATCGGCTTTTTGATGTTTGGAAACCTGATCCGCGAATGCGGCGTGCTGGAAGGCCTTTCCAAATCCGCGCAGAACGAACTGGCCAATCTGGTTACCATCTTTTTGGGCATCAGCATCGCCTCCACGATGAAAGGCGCGGCCTTTTTGCGTCCGGCCACGCTGCTGATCTTCGCCCTTGGCCTGGTGGCCTTCATTTTCGACACCGCGGGCGGGGTGCTTTTCGCCAAGCTTCTAAACCTGTTCCGCAAAAACAAGATCAACCCGATGATCGGCGCCTGCGGTATTTCCGCCTTTCCGATGTCCGCGCGGGTGATCCATCAGATGGGTCAAAAAGAGGATCCTTTCAACTTCCTGCTGATGCCGGCAGTGAGCGTGAACGTGGGCGGCCAGATCGGCTCGGTGATCGCCGGCGGCCTGATCCTGGCGTTACTGGGGAATGTATGAACGTGGATTTTGACATCCTGCTGGAGCAGGCACAAGCTGCTGCCGAGCAGGCTTACGCTCCCTATTCCGGCTACCGGGTTGGGGCTGCCCTGCTTTGCGGGGATGGCAGCGTGGTAACAGGCTGCAACGTGGAAAACGCATCCCTGTCCCTCACGATCTGCGCCGAACGCAACGCCGTATTCAACGCCGTTAACCAGGGCAAGCGCGAGTTTCTGGCTCTGGCCATCTATGTGGATTCTGATGAGATCTTCCCGCCTTGCGGCGCCTGCCGCCAGGTTTTGGCGGAATTCAACCCCCGCCTGCCCATCCTTTACGCGAACCGCCTGGGCAGCATCTTTAGCGATCTGGAAACGCTTTTGCCCCAAGCTTTTACACTTTCGGAACAATGAAGTTCGCCCATCCCGAATTGCTTGCCTGCACGATCTGCCCGCAAAACTGCGGTGCGAACCGTTACCTGGGAACCGGATTCTGCGGGGCCGGGGCCGATCTGCGCGTGAACAGCTGCCAGCTTCATCACGGCGAAGAGCCCGTCCTCAGCGGACGCGGAGGCAGCGGGACCATCTTTCTTTCCCACTGCAACCTGCGCTGCGTTTTTTGCCAGAATCACCAGATCTCCCATCGGGGCTGGGGAAACACGACCAGCGAGGCGGAATGTTCCCAAATGATGCTGCGGCTGGAGGAAGCCGGTGCCCACAATATCAATCTGGTCTCGCCCACCCAGTTCACGCCGCAGTTGGCAGCGAGCATCAGGCTAGCCCGCGCCGCCGGATTGTCCATCCCCATCGTTTGGAACAGTAACGCCTACGAGCATCCGGAAACCTTGAAAACCCTGGCCGGACTGGTGGACATTTTCCTGCCGGACTTTAAATACGCCCACGGCGCCTACAGCCGGAAGTACTCCCAAGCCAGGAATTATCCTGCCATTGCCTTGGCCGCGCTCCTGGAAATGCTGGCCCAGGTGGGCTTTCTGCAGGTATCCCCGGCCGGCTTGGCTGCTCACGGAGTGCTGGTTCGGCATTTGGTGCTTCCCAACCGGATCTCCGGCACCAGGGAAGTGCTTTACGCCCTGCATGAAAACTTCGGCCCGGGGATCCCGATCAGCCTGATGTCCCAATACTATCCAGCCGCCGAAGCCCACAGCCATCCAGAGCTAGCCCGCGGCCTGAGCCCGCAGGAATATGCCGAAGCGCTGGAACTGGCGCTTAGCCTGGGTTTTGAGCTGATCTACACCCAAGAGCTGGCTCCCTCGGCGGACTGGACGCCGGTTTTCGCCCCCGGCATAACCGCTGGCAACGCGCCAATAACCCATTTTCACGGAAGGAAACACAATGCCCAACAAGCTTAAACAAATAATGATCAGTGCCTCGCTGCTGCTGTTTTTCGGCTCCCTGACCGCAGCCGGCATCAACCTCCTCTTCATGCCCGCCAAGATCCCCAAACAACTGCCCACCGTCACCCTGGAAGGCCGCAGTTACGTTGCCCTCGAGGAAATGAACACCCTGCTGCACACGATGACCAGGGTGGAATACAGCGAATACAACGACCATCGCATCTACCTTTGGTACAATGGCCAGCAGTTCATTTTTGTCACAAACTCGCCCTATTACAATTTTGGCGAAGGCGTGTTCAACATGCACTTCCCTTTCCTGCAGGAAGGCGAGGAATACTATCTGCCCGAAACCTTCATCTTTCAAAGCCTGCCCCTGCATTTTCCCAAGGAGATAGCGCTAAAAAACGGCGTTTTGCAGATCCCCCGCCCGGTGGACAAAGGCGTGAAGCGCATTGTGCTGGATCCCGGCCACGGCGGCAAAGACCCCGGCGCCGTGGGTAAAAACGGAACCCGGGAAAAGGACATCAACCTGAACGTCTCCCTGCTGCTGAAATCCATGCTGGAAAAGGAACTGGGGGTGGAGGTGCTGATGACCCGCTCCGACGACCGCTTCATTTCCCTTTCCGGCCGCACCCGCTTCGCCATGGATAACAAGGCCGACCTCTTCGTCAGCTTGCATACCAACGCCTCCCGGGGCCGCAGCGCCAGAGGCCTGGAAACCTACTATCTTTCAACATCCTCAACTTCGGATTCGCGCGCCGTTGAAGCTTTGGAAAACGACGTAGTGGAGCTTTACGAGGGAGCCGAAGCCAAAAAAGCCTACGACGCGCTCGATTTCATCCTCAGCGACATGAGCCAGACGGAGTTTCTCGAATACAGCAACGAGCTGGCCACCCTGGTCCAGCGCAACCTGGTCTCCGGCATCCAGGGCCCGGACCGGGGCGTGAAGCAAGCCAGCTTCTACGTTCTCCGCGGAGCTTTCATGCCGGCGATCCTGATCGAGATGGGTTTCATCTCGAACCTCAGCGAAGAGGCCCTGCTGGCCAACCAAGAATACCAGGAACGCCTCGCCCGCACGATCTTTGAGGGCATCAAGCGCTTCAAATACAGCTACGACAGGGTGCGCAAGATCAGCTGAGGAACCATGCCGCTGAAAGTGATCAAAGTCCAGCCCCGCAGCCCGGCCGCCAAAGCCGGCATCCGGGGCGGAGACACCATTCTCAGCATCAACGCCATGCCGATCAACGATTTCTTCGATTTGGAGTATTACGCCAACGACTATCAGCTGGAGATCGAGCTGCTGGATGCCGCCGGATCGGCCCGGAATGTGACCGTGCTCAGGCAGGTCAATAAAGCCCTGGGCATCGAACCAGCCCCGCACAAAGTGGCGACCTGCGCCAACAACTGCGTGTTTTGCTTCATCGATCAGCTGCCGCCCGGCCTGCGTCCCACCCTCTACCAGAAAGACGACGATTATCTCTTTTCCTATGTCTTCGGCAACTACGTAACCCTGAACAACCTGCGTTCCCCGCAGCTCAAGCGCATCGCGGACCAGCACATCAGCCCGCTCTACGTGTCCGTTCACAGCACCGATGCCAGGCTGCGCGCCAGGATGATGCGCTACGAGCGGGATTTTGACGTTCTCACAACCTTGCGTTCCCTGTCTGAGCAGGATATCAGCTTCCATCTCCAGATCGTTTGCGTGCCCGAATTCAACTGTGGGGAGCGATTGCGCGAAACCCTCAGTGATTTGCTCGACGGCTCGGTGAAGGTTCTGTCCATCGGGATCGTGCCTGTGGGACTCACCGGTTTCCGAGACAGGCTTACCCAGCTGAAGCCCTTCACGCCGGAACTTGCCGCCCAAACCATCTCCATCATTGAAGAATTCAGGCAGCTGAACCCCGGGGTCCAGGCTGCCGATGAGCTGTTCGTTATGGCCGGTCAGCCCATCCCGGAAGCCGATTATTACGGCGATTTCCCCCAGCTGGAAAACGGGATCGGCATGCTGCGCCTCAGCAACATGAATTTTGCCCGGCGGAGCAAGGCTCTGGCCAGGGAACTGGAAAAGGCCAAAATGCCTTTTTTAATGTTGACTTCCCGCCTGGCAGCACCCAGCATTGAAGAACTGGCGGGGGAACTCGATTCCCGCCTGGAGAGATCATCGGTACGGGTTCAGGCCATCGACAACCGCTGGTTGGGCGGCCACGTCTGCGTGAGCGGATTGCTGGCCGCGGCCGACATCCTGGGCCAGCATGGAGCCGAAGAGAACGAAGGCCTGATCGTCCCATCCAACGTCTTCAACCACGACGGCCTCACCCTGGACGACCTTTCCCAAATTGACCTGCGCGACCGCGCTGGCAGGCCTCTGCTGGTGGTGGACCAGTATTTTGAGGATTGGGAATGGATCTGACGCTGATCTTTGACAAATATAATCTGACCAGATAAAGGGGAGAAAAACCATGAAAAGAACCACTCTGCTGATTTTTGCCCTTGCCCTGTTGCTTTCATCCTGCCTTAGCGACGCCAACCGGCTGGAAAAGGCGAATTTGGAGCTCGGATCGAAGAAAAACCCGATCAAGATGTATTTTGTGCCTTCCATGGAGGCCTCGACGGTGGTCACCAGCGGTGAAGCGATCGCCGACTGGCTGCAGGAGGAGACCGGCTACCATTTCAAGGTTGCCGTTCCCACCAGCTATGCCGCCGTGATCGAAGCCATCGGCTCCTACCAGGCGGACGTGGCCTGGCTGGCTACCTTCGCCTATGTGCTGGCGGAGGAAAAATATGATGCCGAGGTGAAGTTCATGACCGTCCGCAACGGCCTGAACAAGTATTGCGGCCAGTTCGTGACCCGCGCCGACAGCGGCATCGACAGCCTGGCCCAGATCGCGGGCAAGGTGGTCGCCTACACCGACGCGGCCTCAACTTCAGGCTATATCTATCCGCACGCCATCCTCAAGCGCGAAGGCATCGAACCCGCCAAATACACCTTCGCGGGCGGCCATCCGCAGGCCATAAGCGCCGTTTACAACGGCACAGCGGATGTAGGCTGCACCTATTGGTCTCCGCCAGACCCCAGCGGCAAGCCCAAAGATGCGCGTGAAAAGCTGCTCGAGACCTATCCGGATGTCTTTTCCAAGATCAAGGTCATCGCCCTGACGGATTCCATACCCAACGACACCGTGACCTTCCGCCGCGGCCTGCCCGCAGAAGTCGAAAGCAAGCTGGTGGAGGCCCTGGAGAAGTTTTCCCAATCTGAAGATGGCAGAAAGGTGCTGCGTGAGCTCTATGACATCGACGGGCTCACTCCGGCCACGGACACGGATTACGATATAGTGCGCCAAACCCTGCAAACCCTGGGCATGGACCCCGCGCAGCTGTTTGGGGAATGAGTCTGAATGACCCAGCTTGAGATCAGGGACCTGAGCAAAACTTACGACCGCAAGGTTTGGGCGCTGGACAAGGTGTCCTTCGAGGTCCAGACGGGCGATTTCGTGATCCTGCTGGGCCTCTCCGGCAGCGGGAAATCCACCCTTCTGCGCTGCATCAACCGCCTGATCGAACCGGATGGCGGCGATGTTTTGTACGAAGGGACCTCGGTGCGCGGGCTTTCCGCCACCCAGCTGCGCAGATACCGCCGCAACATTGCCATGGTGTTTCAGCAGTTCAACCTGGTAAAAAACCTCAGCGTGCTCAGCAATGTGCTCACCGGACGGCTGGGCTATCATGGCCTGGTCGACAAGCACAGCACAGCGGAGCTTGACGCGGCTTACCACAACCTGAACCGGGTGGGCCTGAAAGATCTGGCCAAACGCCAGGTGAAAAACCTCTCCGGAGGCCAGCAGCAAAGGGTTGCTATCGCCAGGGCCCTGATGCAGGATCCGGCCGTGATCCTGGCCGATGAGCCGGTTGCCAGCCTCGATCCCGCCACCGCCGATTCCATCATGCAATACCTCGGGGAAATAAACTCCGAAGGCATCACGGTGCTGTGTTCCCTGCATTTCCTTTCGCTCGCCCGGCGTTACGGAAACCGCGTGATCGCCCTCAAGGACGGCCTCAAGGTTTTCGAAGGGCTGCCGGCGGATATCGACAACGCGCGCTTCAAGCAGATCTACGGCCAGGAAGCGGAAGAGATCTGAGCGGCGCTCCAAGGCCTGGTAGTACCCGCAGCAGACGCGGCACCCGATCTTTCCGATCCAGGCTTGTAGGGCGGTAAAAGTTAAGCGATTTAGGGGTTTTCCCCGTTTTCTGGTCCTTCCTTAGCCCTCTCCCCTAAACCTCTGATCTGCCTCCCGCCAAGTTCCCGCCCTTTAGGGGGGAAGTTAGGGAGAGGCTGGTGAGAGGCGGATGGGAGACGGCTCAGGGCCAGATACCAGCGATTTTCCCCGGGTCCGGAACCCAAACCTCCCTGCATAATGGGTAACAAACGTTGTTGAAAAAGGGCCGCAGAGGGGTGGAAAACGAATGCTTGACAAATATCCCCAGTTGAAATACAAAGTTTTTTTCCAGAAATGGAGTAGAATATGCTTTCGTGGGAAATACGAGCCACCGGTCGCGTTCAGGGCGTTGGCTTCCGCAGATTCGCTCAGATCTGTGCCCGGCGCAGCCAGGTAACGGGGTGGGCGAGCAACCGGTACGACGGTAGTGTGCTGATCCGGGCCAGCGGAGAACGCGACAGGCTGGAGCTATTCTGCGACCTTTTACGCGCCGGGAATGGAATTATTGACGTGCGCGGGATGACGGTCGAAGAACTAAACGAAACGGTTGAATACGATGATTTTACGATACGATAGACAAAGCAGGAGCGCCAGCGGCCACCTTTCCGCAAGGAGGAGGCCCGCCTGGGGTTTGCTGCTGCTGGCACTGCTGATCCCGGCCTGGCTCTCGGGCGAACTGCAAACCCATACCGTGCAAAAGGGAGAAAACCTTTACAGGATCAGCCGCCAATACAATGTAACGATCGATCAGATCAAGGAATTGAACGGCCTCAGCAGCGACAACATCGGCGTGGGCCAGATCCTGAAGATCAAAGAACAAGAACCCGAAAAACCGGATTTCAAAGTACCCTCCATCCCTGCCACCCCATCCGCTCAGGCCGAGGCTCCAACCGTAACCACGGCCCCCGCTGCACCGGTCGATTACACCAAGATCAAGCTTCCCGAAGACCATTACCATGCTGTCCAACCCGGCGAAAACGCCTATCGCATTGCCAAGGATAACGGGCTGGCGCTGAACGACCTGATCCGCTGGAACAATCTCGACAGCGAAACCCCTGTGGTCAAGGTGGGAACCAAGCTGATCATCAAAGACCCCAGCGCCTTTGCCAAGGCTGAGGTCAAAGCGGAGGCAGAGGCTGAAACCAGGATCCAGGCCGCCGAACCCGCCCCGGCAGACACGCTGCTGCTGGAAAGGGTCTATGTGGTAAAAAAGAAAGACACCCTCTACAGCATCGCCAAGGCCAACGGCATGACCGTGGCTGAGATCAAAAGCCTTAACAAACTCACTTCCGACGACATCAGCGTGGGCCAGAAACTGTGGCTGGCCGGAACGCCCCCCGAAGGTGAGGATGCCGGGGATGCCGCTGGCGTGGGGGTTGCCGGCGCAGGTTGTTTCATGCCCACCCAGGGAAAAGTGACCTCGGAATTCGGCATGCGCCGGGGCAGGCCCCACAAGGGCATCGACATCGCCAACCGGTCCGGAACGCCGATCTATGCGGCGCTGGACGGCGTGGTGGTCTTTTCCGGAGTACAGCGGGGCTACGGAAACGTTATCCTGATCGAGCATCCGAATTTTGTGATGACCGTTTACGCGCACAGCGAGAAGAATCTGGTGAAAGTGGGCGACCGGGTCAAGCGGGGCCAACACATCGCGAACATGGGCTCCACCGGCAATTCGACCGGCCCGCATTTGCACTTTGAATACCGCGTTAAGGGGACGGCGATAAATCCCCGCAAGGTCTTGCCTTTCTGATGTTTCAGGCAAACGGAGACAGATGAACCGGGAAAACGTATTCGCGGACCAAGCGCTGCAGAATTACCTGAAGGACATCTCCAAATTTCAGGCCCTGAGCCGCGAGGAAGAGCATGAGCTGGGGCTGAAAGCCCGGGCCGGAGACCACGACGCGATCAACCGGCTGGTGCAGGCGAACCTCAAGTTTGTGGTCAAGATAGCCTCCCGCTATCAAAACAGGGGCCTTTCCCTTTCGGAACTGATCAGCGAAGGCAACATCGGCTTGCTCAAGGCGATCGAAAAATTCGATCCGGACAAGGACATCAAACTGATCTCCTACGCCATCTGGTGGATAAAACAACGGATCATGCTGGCCGTTTCGGAGAAAAGCTCGCTCATCCGGGTCCCCTTGGGCAAATCGAGCTCGGCCCACCGGGTGAAGGCCACCCAGGACCGCATCTACGCTGAGACAGGAGAGACTGCTTCCACGGAAGAACTGAGCGAGAAGATGAACATCACGGAAAAATCCATCGAGCAGCTTCAGGATCAGATGGTGGAAACCACGTCCTTCGACGAATTGGTTACCAGCGGCAGCTTTCAGGAATTTTCCACCCGGGACATGATCGCGGACGACGAAGCGAACGACCCCCAGAAGATGTATCACCGCGAACGCCTCCACAGCAAGATCAGCAAAGCCATCGACAAGCTGGACAAGCGCGAGGCAGATATCATCCGCACCTATTACGGCCTGAACGAGCAGCAGGAAACCCAGAATTTTGCCCAGATAGCTGAAACAATGGGCCTTTCCCGCGAGAGGGTGCGCCAGATCCAGAAAGAGGCGCTGAAGAAGATCCTTTCCGACCTGAAGCCGGAAGAGGATGAACTGGTGGATGAATTCATCGAGAAATACAGCACCTGAGCGCAGCCTCAGGGACCGGAGACACAATGTATAAGAATTTTGACGAAATGGTGCAGGCGGTGAAAGCCAGGCAGCGCGGCACCGTGATAATTTCGGCAGCTCAGACGGAATCCGTGCTGGACGCGGCCATTCTGGCCAAACAGGAAGACCTGGCGGATTGCCTGCTGGTGGGCGACAAGCCCCAGATCCTGGCGCTGCTGGAAAAGATGGCGCCGGAACACGTGAATTCATTTGAGCTCGTGGATGTGGGCAGCGATCTGGCCAAAGCCGCCAGGGTGAGCGTGCAGCTGGCCCGGGAAGGCAAAGGCGACATCATTTTGAAAGGCAAAACCGATTCCGGGCAACTTCTGCGCGCGGTGCTGGACAAGGAAAACGGCCTGCGCCTCAGCGACGTGATCTCGGACGTTCTGGCCTATGAATACCCCAGCGGATTGAAGCTGCTCAGCGACGGCGGAGTGAACCTGGCCCCCGATCTCAAGGAAAAGATCGCCATCGTCAGGAATGCCGTCCAGGTGGCTCACAGTCTGGGTTCGCCCGAACCAAAGGTGGCGATGATAACCGCCGTGGAAACGGTGAACCCCAAGATGCAGGCCACCATTGACGCCGCCCTGATCTCGCGGATGAACGCCCGCAAACAGATCACCGGCTGCATCGTGGAAGGCCCCCTGGCCTTCGACAACGCCGTGGATATCGAAGCAGCCCGGATCAAGGGCATCGAATCCCCGGTGGCCGGGCTCGCGGACGTTTTCATCGTGCCCAACATCGAGGCCGGCAACATCTTTGGCAAGATGCTCACCTACTATTGCGGCTACCGCGTCGCGCATGTGGTCGTGGGCACCAAAGCTCCGATCCTGATCCCGTCGCGGGCGGACCGCGGCGAGCTGAAAATGCTCTGCATGGCGATGGCTCTGGCCTGCATGAACAAGTGATCCTGCGCATCCTACAGGTAGGGAAAACCCGGTCCGGCTGGATCAAAGAAGGGATCAGCGAGTATCTGAAGCGCCTGGAACCCCTGATCCGGCTGGAAATTGTGGACATTCCCGATGTAAGCCTGAAAACCGAAGACAACCCCGAGGCGGTGAAAGCCAAGGAAGCCGCTCTCTGCCTCAAACGCCTGGCCCCAGAGGACCGCCTGATCCTGCTCGATGAGCGGGGGGAAACCAAAACTTCGCTTGAATTTGCCGCGTTTTTGAATACCTTATCTGCAGAGAGGTCGGTCGCATTTCTGATCGGCGGCGTTTATGGCACGCACTCCAGCCTCAAAGACCGGGCCAGCGCGTGCCTGAGCCTCTCCAAGCTGACTTTCACGCATCAGCTGGCGCGGCTGTTCCTGATCGAACAGATCTACCGCGCCCTGATGATCAACCATGGCAGAAGCTACCACTATTAAAAGTTACAGAGGCCCCAAATGACATATACACTGCTAAACACCGTGGCGCAGAACTTCACCCGCTCCCTGCTGATCCTGCTGCAGGGGATGGGGGGGATATTTGTCTTCATGGCTTTGTTTTTCGGCCTGATCGTAGCTTTGGAGAAGATCTTCAAGGAGAAAAAGCCGCAATGAAAAAGCTGATCATGCTGCTGGCTTTGGCGCTGCTCTGCCCGCTCGCTTTCGGCTCGGTGCGGGTGCTGGAAAGCACCGCCACCCAGATCCTGCTGGAGTACCGGCTGGACGGATACGAGATCAGCGAAGCGGAGGATCATGCCCGGCTGGACGTTTCCGGGCTGGATTATGAGACCCGGACCGGCGCGCCCCTGCTGCCTCTGGAAGAGGTCCGGATCGGCCTGCCGCCAGGAGCCGCGGCCACAGCCGTGCTGCTGAGTTCGAGCCAACGCCAGGAAAAGCTGGCGAAGCGGCTGCTGCCCGTTCCGGAAGTCTTCATGAACGAAGAGATCTCCGAATACGCTTACCTGATCGACGAAAGCCTCTATCTGGCCGGATCCAAGCCCCTGCTGACAATCCGGGAAAGCTCCGGCTTCCGCGGCGTCGGTTTCGCGCCTCTGGAGATCCGCCCCTTCGCATACGACGGCCGCTTTAACCTCACGGTAACCGATCAGGCCCTCATCCGGATAGACATCAGCGGAGACACGGGCTTCCGCGGGCTGGGTGAAAGCGACGAACTGGCCGAGCTTTTCATCGCGGGACTGGCCAATCCCTGGCAGGCCCGCCAGTGGCGGAATCCCACCCGGGACCAGGTTCATTACGCCGATTTTTCCCAAGCCGATTACTGGCTGCGCCTGGAAACCGACAGCGAGGCCATGTACAGCCTGGGGCCGGAACAGCTGAGCGGTTTTCCCATCCAGGACATCGATCCGCGTTCCTTCCGCCTCTTCAGCAACGGAGGCCAGCTTCTGCCCTTCACGATCGTAACCCCCGGCAACGAGTTTGTGGAGATCCCCATCCGGGTTAGCGGGGAAGAGGACGGCAGTTTCGATCCCGGGGACCGAATCGTTTTTTTCGGCACTATCCGGGATGGCACAGACAAGAACTCCAGTTTGCAAAACGCCCAGACCTATTACAATCCCTACTCCGGAAACGCAGTTTACTGGCTGACCTTCGCCGGAGAATTCACGGGCGAGCCGCTACGGATGGAGACCCTGCCCCCGGAGACAGAATGGACCGCCCAAACCTCCACCTTCAGGGAACTCAAACGCCTGGAAACCGAAAGCCAGCGCCGGGAGATCCTGGGTTTCGACTGGTATATGACCCGCATGTTCGGCAATTCCAACGCCGAGTATGAGTTCGAGCTCGACTTGCCCGATCTGGACGCCTCCCAATCAGCCGATCTGAGCTTCACCATCCGCCAGGAGGATGTGAACACCAGTATCTGGCACAACATCAACGTCTTCGTGAATGGGGTGCCGGTTCCGGCGGATACCCTGGGCTCCACCACTTTCAGCTGGTATGGCACCAGCCAGTATTTGTTTTATAAAAGCGTGGACAGCTTTGTCAGCGGCCCCAACACCATCCGCATCAGGGTTCTGAGGAACACCACCGACAACCTTTTCCTGAACTGGATCACAGTGAACCACACCCGCACCATCAACAAAGGCACGGGGCAAAACGCCATCAACCAGAAGTCCCTGAACTACGGCGTTCCCGTGCGCTACGACCTGGCCGGCAGCGCGAACACCCGAGTCTACCGGGTGAACGGCTTCGCGGACGTGAAAATGGTTCCGCTGCAGGGATCCGGTTCAGTGAGCTATTTCGTGAGCGAGGGCGACAGCGACACCAGATATTGGCTGAGCTCCGATTCGGAGTTCCTCACCCCGGTGAATGCCAGCCTGATTGAACCGCCCGACCTGGCCGGGATCCAATCCCCCTACGACAACGTGATCATCACCGCCGACGAGTTCGAAGCCCAGGCTCAGTCCCTGGCCGACATGTATTGGCAGGACCTGGGGCAAACCAGCCTGGTGGTGAAGCAAAGCGACGTTTTCAAC
Source organism: Candidatus Cloacimonadota bacterium (assembly GCA_020532215.1). Classification (GTDB taxonomy): domain Bacteria; phylum Cloacimonadota; class Cloacimonadia; order Cloacimonadales; family Cloacimonadaceae; genus Syntrophosphaera. The sequence goes on along the minus strand of JAJBBF010000119.1, from coordinate 19 downwards.
CAATTCAACGGCGGCCATC
>JAJBBF010000054.1 GCA_020532215.1 Candidatus Cloacimonadota bacterium | reverse complement strand
TCCTCATAATCGCAGGCCAGCAACTTACCCGTTCTGGCGATCCCGGTTTGGATCTCGTCGGCGATGAAGAGCACGTTGTGCTCCTTGCAGAGATCGTAGCAGGATTTCAGGTAGCCCTCGTCCGGTACATATACGCCAGCTTCACCCTGGATGGGTTCAACGATGAAGGCGGCCACGTTTCTGCCCTGCTTTTCCAGATAGTCTTTCAGCGCTTCCACAGAGTTGTAGGGGATCTTGGCGATGCCGGGCAGGAAGGGCCCGAAACCTTCGTAGCAGTCGGGATCGGTGGAGGCGGAAACAACTGCCAGGGTGCGGCCGTGGAAGTTGTTTTCGGCAAAAACGATTATCGCCCCGTCTTTTTCCACGCCCTTTACCTGGTAGGCCCATTTGCGGGCGAGTTTGAGGGCTGTTTCCACGCCTTCCGCGCCGGAATTCATGGGCAGCACCATATCGTAACCGAAATACTCCGTGATGTACTTTTCGTATTCGCCCAGCTTGTTGTTGAAAAATGCCCGGGAGGTGAGAGTCAGTTCCCTGGCCTGGTCGATCAGGGCCTGGATGATCTTGGGATGGCAATGCCCCTGGTTAACGGCTGAATAGGCCGAAAGGAAGTCGTAATACCGGTTTCCCTCGGGATCCCAGAGAAACACTCCCTCGCCCTTGGCCAGCACCACCGGCAGCGGGTGGTAGTTGTGCGCTCCGTATTTTTCTTCCAGTTCCATGGATTCACTTGAGCTGATTGTTCCATATTTGAGATGCTCGGACATCTTTTTCCTCCATTATGGTTATTTTTCTATGCTTAAAGCCAAAACTTAAAGCCCACCTTTGTGTCAAGACATTCTTTCCCGGTTCCGGCCCTGCCCCTGTAAGCAAATGGTTCTGCACTACCCCGCCCAGGCAGGCTCCAGCTGAATTCCATTGACAGATTTATACTTTGCCACGCATTGGAATCTTGGTAAAGGAAGTAAATATGAAACACAGGACCATGCCCAAATCTAAAGACATACTCTCGATCCTAGGCCTCGGCCTGATGCGACTGCCCCAGACTCAGGACGGTAAGATCGATGAGGGTCGCGCTATCGAGATGATGGAGTATGCCCTTGCCAAGGGCGTGAACTATTTCGACACCGCCTGGGGCTATCACGACGGCGCCAGCGAACCCCTGCTGGGTAAATTTGTGGCCCGCTCTGACCGCAGCAAGTTTTACATCGCCACCAAGCTCCCCTGCTGGCTGGTGAAGAGCCCCCAGGATATGGACGACTTTCTGAACCGGCAGTTGGATCGCCTGCAAACCGATCATATCGACTATTATCTGCTCCACGCTCTCAACCAGCGTTCCTGGACCCAAATGCTCGGTTTCGGCGTGCTGGACTGGCTGAAGCAAGCCCGCGCCGACGGCAGGATCCGCCATATCGGCTTTTCCTTCCACGACAAATATCCGGTGTTCAGAAAGATCGTGGAGCGCTTTGACTGGGATTTCTGCCAGTTCATGCTCAACTATCTGGACACCCGCTACCAGGCCGGGATGAACGGCTATAGGTTGGCTTCCGAAAAGGGCTTGGGGATCATTGCCATGGAACCTTTGCGGGGCGGTAAACTGGTGCAGCAGGTGCCGGAGGAAATCAAGGCCGTCTGGGCCAAAAGCAAATTCGCTTGGAGTCCCGTCCAGCGCGCCCTGAACTGGGTTTGGAACCTGGACGCCGTTACGGTCAACCTCTCCGGCATGAGCGATCTGGAGCAACTAAAGGAAAACATCCGCCTCGCCAACGCATTCAAACCCGGCCTGCTGAACGAGCGCGAACTGAACCTGTATAAAAAGGCCCGCCTGGAATACCTCCACCGCATCGCCATCCCCTGCTCCGAATGCCGCTATTGCCTGCCCTGCCCCCATAAAGTGGCCATCCCTGCGGTGTTCGGCCATTACAATGAATCCTTGATGTTCGGTGAGAAGGAACGCCACAAACAGGAATATCTGGCCTGGATCCCCGAGGAAGCCCGCGCGGACAAATGCGTGGACTGCGGCGAGTGCCTGAGCAAATGCCCCCACCACATCCCCATCCCGGATTGGATGAAGATCGTGGCGGAGTATTTCCGGGACTGATACTTACCCGGCAAAGAGAATAGGATCGCGGAAAAAGGCAGAAAAAGGGAAAACGCGTTCAGAAAAAGAGTAGATTTATGGGTGTAAGGGTGAAAGGGTGTAACACCACCTCATCCCGGACTTCACCGAGCTTGCGAGGTGATATGATCCGGGATCCAGAACATTTTGTCTCCTACGAATTATAAGGATTCCCTTATATCTGTGAAACCTGTTCGATCTGTGCGAGATCCTTTTTGTCAACGAAGATCATACTGATCCGAGTCATCAGCGTTCTATTACCCCTCTGTTGCTCTGTCCCTCTGTTTTATCATCCTTTGTGCCTTGGCTTGGATTCCGGTTCTGCGGAGCTAATACACCTTGCCCGGACTGACGTACACCATATCTTTCTCTGTGCTTTTTCGCGTTATTTCTGTGCTTTTTCGCGTTCCTATCATCCCTCCGCCTGCCGGATCAGGGGAGGGACCTGGAAAACCGGGTTCAGTTCCGATCCTGGGCGGTGAAGATCTCCAGTATTCTTTCGAAAATATAGCCGATGTGGATGCGATTGGTCAGATCAAGCTTCCCCACATCGATCTCCAGGACCGGGCCGTCATGAAAGCCGAACTTCACAACGTTGTCACCGTATGATTCATACCAGCGATTCAGGTTGTTTATCTCCGAGAACTGCCAACCGCCCTCCACTTCCATTTCCCGCCCGCGTTGCTGGATCCTTTCCCAGGCCAGGGAGGGGCTGCCGTGCAGCAGGATTATCAGATCGGATGATGGCAGTTGCCGGTTCACCGTTTGGAATTGGGTTCCAAGGTTGTCCAGTTCGTCGTCCGTTAGCAAACCGTCGGCGTGGAATTGGTTGCAAAAAACCAGCAGGTCTTCCGGCAGGGAGCGGTCCTTCACGTAGCTGCCAGATCCGCTTTTGCCGGTTCGCCGTTGCTTGGCCCTCATTTCCAGAAAATGCAGCTGCAGATCGTAGCAATAGGTTTTCTTATCACCCAGAAACTTTCCCAGGAGGGGATTCTCTTCCGGCTTTTCATAGAGCGTGTTGATCTTCAGGCTGCGCCCCATGATGGCGGTCAGGGTCGATTTCCCCAAGCCAACGTTGCCGGCGATGGTGATCAATTTAGGATTTTCAGCCAGGTATTCTTCCAGTTGGCGCTCAACGTCTATGGCCTTTAGGGTCGCTTCCGTCTGGGGCAGCTTTACCCATTCGCTGATGCCCGGGCTGGATACGCGCAGCTCCAGGGTTTTCACATGTTCCGCGATCAGATTGGCGGTGCGGCGCAGCCACTCCATCTTTTCCACCGCCTTGTCCGCGCTGATCACCAGCACCGGGCAATGAACATGGTTGGCCACAAAATCCTCATAGAGATTATTCAGCAATCCCAGGTACTCTGCAGAAATGGCCAGTTCGCTCTCCCGGCCCCGCTCCCGTATCCTCTCCAGAAGGATGGGGACATCCGCCTTGAAATACACTAGGAGGTCAGGTTCCTTGATCTGTTCCGTCATCAGCCGGTAGGTTCGCTGATAGGCGATGAATTCGGGCTCGGTCATGTTCCGCAGGATGCGCTGGGCTTTGCCGAAGATGTGATAATCCTCCGCAAGGGTCCTGTCCTCGAGGACGATGCCCCGGCACGATTGGATCAGCCTCTGGCGGTCCAGCCTGCCGTTGAAGAACTCGATCTGGGCCATGAAAGCGTTGGCAACGGGATCTTTGTAAAATGCGTCCAGCACGAGGGGATTGAATTTTTCCGGAAAGGCAAAAACCCCTTCGGTGCCATTTGGCTTGGGATATACAGAGGTGAGCACCTTGTTCAGGGGCGCGGAACTGGCCGCTTCGATGAAGGTGGATTTGCCCACCCCGATGTTTCCCACGATGCCAATGCGGATGTTCTCCATTGTTAGGTCTCCCAAATTAAAAGTCTATGAACCCCCTACCGCAGATGCGCCATACTTTCGCGACACGATAGCCGCAATGTGTTTCCCCGGTCCAATGGCTTGGCCTGCGGTGCAGGGGATTTGAGGCCGCGTCACGAGGTTGGCAAGCCGCCTAGGGATGATCACGCCCCTCGCTTCCAGGAAATTGCCCCAGCCATTCAAGTCAAGACTTTCTTTGAGATCGCCCCGCCGCGCCTGTTAATCAGGGTATTTTTCCAGACTAAGTGAGCTTGGCAGTTCAAACCATCAAAAACACCGAAACATCCTCCGCGCTGGCTGGAAACCCGGATCAAAACCCCCGCCTCTTCCCCTGGTTGGAGCCCGCGTAGCGCAGGATTCCGATCCTGCGTATGCGGCAGGGGTCTCACGTAGCACAGGATGCCGATTCTGCGTATGCGGCAGGGGTCTTACGTAGCGCAGGATTCCGATCCTGCGTATGCGGCAGGGGTCTCACGTAGCACAGGATGCCGATCCTGCGGGAAAAATCGCGGCTGATGTTGGCAGTGGAGCGGCAGACGTCCCCGTCTGCCAAAGCCCGCAGGGGCTTTCAGAACCAAAAGACAAGCTTCTGCGAAGCTTCGCAGGCGAGGACGCCTGCGGCTTCTGTCTGGCGCCACTACGCCACCCGGCTGTGTCATTCCGGGGTAGGGGCCCCGGAATCCAGACGGTCATATCAAAACAATGTCACATCGAAAGCGGGGGCTTTTCAGGCGGAGCCTGCAAAGACCCCTTCCCAAGGCATTAGCCCAAAGGCCTGGATTCCGGGTCCCTGCGTGCTGGCGCACGCTTCCCGTAATGACACGGCGGCTGAGCCTTCAGGGAAAACAGCCCAAAACGCTGTTTCACCCTTTCACCCTTTCACGCCAGAACGCCAGAACGCAGCATTGGAATGCTGCGCTACGGATAGCTTACCGGGGGTGGAGTGATGCAGGGATTAGCGGATGGACGAATAAAAAGATGAACGGATAGCCTCTGCGAGGCTTAGCATCCGGTCTGGACTTATATCTCCGGAAGTGCCCCCTCGTCCCTGTCCGCCCTCTCCACGCTCTGCTGACGTCCCGCCGATCTCCGGATTCTGGCATGGCTTGGACGTTGCCTGGACATGGGCGGAAGATCGAAGGGCGGGAAGGGATCAAGAATCACAGGGGGGAAATTCACAAATTCACAAAGCCGAAAAAATGGGTGTGAATCCATTTAATTCTTTACTGATCAGCATTTCAGGCTATTCTTTCACAAAAATTCGCTACTCCCCTCCCGCCATAGTTACAATGATGCAGAATGGTAGATAAACTCTTATATACTTATATTATAATTACTTATGTATATTGTATATATTATAGATTTATATTATTAATATAGATTAGCATAAGGGATTTGGATGTATTCCCGGAGAGAGAGGAGTACCGATATTTTGTGAAAGAATGGCTTCAAACCCTTTAACAGAGCGGATTTATAAATTCACAACCTTGTTTTACCTGTTGTGAAGAAACTGGCTGAGGGATATAATGCCAACGAATCCAATCAGCGTGTCAGCATTTATGACAAGCATAAAAGAGCGGGGAGGGTTGCCCTACCCCGCTCAGCCATTCATTATTTCCAGGATTCCATGACCAGTGGTGATAGTACATACTCTTTACCCACCCTGCCACTTGTAGATTCTGAGGCCCTTACTGTTATCGCCTCCCGGTCGATCAATCCGGCGATGCATTCATTGAACTCCCTCTTTCTCATGTGGGAAGAGTTGAGCAGGCTGGAGTGGCCGGCTTTTCCGCTGTATTTGCTTACCAGCAGGTCCACCAGTTTGCGTTCTCCGGCGAGGCGGTCCTGTTCGCTCACGATCTCCAGGAAGGGGATGGTGTTGGCGAAGTAGAAGTCGCAGAGGTAGAGGCTTTGGGCGGGGTGTTTCCAGCTCACAGGTCGAGTCCGGGATGACGTGTATTTTTATCGTAGGCTGTGTTTTTCTGCCTTTCCAGGGGCATGGATCCCTGATAAAGCCCAGGATGGCGGGTCCCGGGGCGGGGCGGCAGGACTTTTAACTTGACAAAAAGGGCGTATCGGGCAAACTTAGGAAAAGAATGGCCCGGGTTTGCCGCCCCAGATTCGGTTTGAGCGCATCCCGCTGAAATGAAGAGCGTTACGTTTGCGAAGGCAGGCCCGGAAGAAAGAAATGAAGAGGTTCGCGATGCCTGCTGGCAATGTTTTTGAAGTGAGATTGGATCCGGCGCTGCCGCCCGATCCCGTGTTTGACCCCCAATACCGCCGCGCCCCTCACCGGGGAATGCCGCTTAGCGACGCTGAGACCACGCTGGCGCTGAAGAACGCCCTGCGCTACATCCCCCCGGAACTGCATTCCCGGCTGGCTCCCGAGTTTTTGCGGGAACTGCGGGAACACGGCCGCATCTACGGCTACAGATACCGCCCCCAGGGGCGCATCTGGGGACGCCCCATCGACGAATACAAAGGCAGCGTCTCCGGGCGGGCCCTGCAGGTGATGATCGACAACAACCTGGATTTCGACATCGCGCTTTATCCCTATGAACTGGTGACCTACGGCGAAACCGGCCAGGTTTGCCAGAATTGGATGCAATACCGCCTGATCATGAAATACCTGGAGCTGATGACCGACGAGCAGACCCTGGTGGTTCAGTCCGGCCATCCTTTGGGACTCTATCCTTCGCGCAAAGAAGCGCCGCGGGTGATCTCCACCAACGGCCTGGTGATCGGCAAATGGGACAATCCGGAGGAATTCCGGCGCCTCACCGCGCTGGGCGTGGCCAATTACGGGCAGATGACCGCCGGCGGCTGGATGTACATCGGGCCGCAGGGCATCGTGCATGGAACCTACATCACGCTCCTGAACGCCGGGCGCAAATACCTGGGCATTCCCGCGGACCGCGACCTGGCCGGGGTTGTCTATATTTCCTCCGGCCTGGGCGGCATGAGCGGCGCGCAGGCCAAGGCGGTGGAGATAGCCGGCGGGATCGGCATCATCGCGGAAGTGGACCCCAGCCGCATCGCCACCCGCCACCAGCAGGGCTGGGTGGGCCGCGTTTCCAGCGACCCGGAGGAGATCTTCGCCTGGGTGGACCAGTTCCGCGCCAACGGCAAAGCCATTTCCATCGCCTACCAGGGCAACATCGTGGACCTGCTGGAATATGTGGACAGGCACGGTATCAAGGCGGAACTGCTTTCCGACCAAACCTCCTGCCACGCCGTCTATGAAGGCGGCTACACCCCGGCGGGATACAGCTTTGAAGAGGGGCGGAAGCTGCTGGCCGGCGACCCCGCGAAATTCCGGGCCGCTGTCGATGAATCCCTGATCAGGCAGTTCCACGTGATCCAAAGGCTCTGCGCCAGGGGAGCCAGATTCTGGGACTACGGCAACAGTTTCCTGGCCTCGGTGTTCGACGCCGGCGCCAAAGAGATCTCCCGCAACGGCGTGAACACCAGCGAAGGCTTCATCTTCCCCTCCTATGTGGAGGACATCATGGGCCCGCTCTGCTTCGACTTCGGCTACGGCCCCTTCCGCTGGGTCTGCCTCAGCGGCAAGGACAGCGACCTGCGGATAACTGACCTGGCCGCGAAAGAACTGATCGACCCCCGGCGGAACGCCATGGACCGCGACAATCACCACTGGATCTCTGAAGCGGAAGCCAACCAATTGGTGGTGGGCACCAAAGCCCGCATCCTCTATGCCGACGAGGAAGGGCGGGTGCGCATCGCCCTGAGATTCAACCAGCTGGTGCGCGAAGGAAAGATCGGCCCCGTGATGCTGGGACGCGACCACCACGACGTTTCCGGCACCGATTCACCCTTCCGCGAAACCGCCAACATCCGCGACGGCAGCAACGTGATGGCGGACATGGCCACCCACTGCTTCGCCGGAAACATCGCCCGCGGCATGAGCCTAGTGGTGCTTTCCAACGGCGGCGGAGTGGGGATCGGACGCGCCATCAACGGCGGCAACGGGATAGTTTTGGACGGCAGCGAAGAGATGGACCGGGTGGTGGCCTCCGCCCTTTCCTGGGACGTGATGGGAGGCGTGGGACGCCGGGGCTGGGCCCGCAACCCCAACGCCGTGGAAACCGCCAGGGCCTGGAACGCCAAACACGCCGGGGAAGGCCACATCACCCTCCCCGAAGCGGTGGACGAGGCCTGGCTGGAAGAACTGGTAAACGGCGCCCTGGACCAAGGCCAAAGGACACAGTAATGCTGAACCTCTTTGTGAAGCAAATGAAAGCAGCCGGTTTGGATGATGGCGTGATCCGCACTTTCAGCGCCTACTACAAACAGTTGCGGGAAGGCAGGCAGGGGGCGATCCCCCGCGGCCTTATCGATCCCCCGGACCCGGCCAATTTGATCGAATACTCCGCCCTGGGGGAATACCGCCGGCAGTCGATCCTGAAAAGCATCGCCGTGATCAAGCTGAACGGCGGCCTGGGAACCAGCATGGGCCTCAGCGCCGCCAAAAGCCTGCTGCCGGTGAAGGGCAACATGAACTTTTTGGACATCATCACCCGCCAGGTGCTGTCGCTGCGCTCCGGAACCGGCTACGAGGTGCTGCTGCTCTTTATGAACAGCTACAACACCGAAGCCGACACCCTGCAGTATCTGCAGAAATATCCGGACCTCAACCGCCAGCAGCTGCCCATATCCTTTGTGCAAAACAAATTTCCCCGCATCCGGAGGGACAATCTGAAGCCCTATGAAAACGAAGACCCGGACAAGATGTGGAATCCGCCCGGGCACGGGGACATCTACGCCGCCCTGAGCTCTTCCGGCCTGCTGGACAGGATGATCGACGCCGGCTACCGCTATGCCTTCGTTTCCAATTCAGACAATCTCGGCGCCACGATCGACACCTGCATCCCGGCCTATATGAAGGCCAACGATATCCATTTCCTGATGGAGGTCTGCGAGCGCACCGAAGCGGATAAAAAAGGCGGCCACCTTTGCCAGGACAAGCAGGGCCAGCTGATGCTGAGGGAAGTGGCGCAATGCCCTTTGGACGAGATCGGCGAATTCCAGGACATCGGGCTTTACAAGTATTTCAACACGAACAACCTCTGGATCGACCTCAAAGCCCTGCAGTGGAACCTGATCGCCGGAGACGGGATCATGCTGCTGCCCCTGATCGTGAATCCCAAGGAAGTGGACGGCAGCCCGGTCTATCAGCTGGAAACCGCCATGGGCGCGGCGATCAGCGTGTTCAACGGAGCCCGGGCCCTGAAGGTTCCCCGCTCGAGATTCGCGCCGGTGAAGAAAAACAACGACCTGCTGGCCATCTGGAGCGACCTCTATGAACTCAACGACCAGTATCAGGTGGTTCTGCGCCGCGGGATCGAGAGCGTTCCCCCGATCGAGCTGGATGAGCGTTATTACGGCCAGATCGACCAGCTGCTGCAGCGCTTCAAGGACGGGATCCCCTCGCTGGCGGGCTGCACGGGGCTCAGGATCAGCGGCGACATCAGCTTCGGCGAGGATGTGATCTGCGAAGGCAGGGTGAGCCTCACCGCGGCCAGCCCGGTCCACGTGAAAAGCAAACTGCTAAGCGGGGAGATCACTTTCAATCCCTGACGGGAGGTAACATGGCTGACAAATCCGCCCGGATCCGGCTCGGAATCTTCGTGATCGCCGGCCTGGCCTTGATAGCGCTGTTCTTCGCCCTGGTGATCGGGAAACAGCTCACCCTCAAGCGCGACACCTACTATCTGCGCTTCCAGAACCAATCCGTGTTCGGGCTCCAGGCCGGAGCCGCCGTCTATTACCAGGGCATCCCCGTGGGCGCGGTGGAAAAGGTGGGCATCGACCCCCGCAATGTGGAAAACGTGATCCTGACCCTGGGTATAGACCCCGGCACCCCGATCAAAGAGGATAACGAAGCGGTGCTCGTCCTGGTGGGCATCACCGGCACCAAGGCAGTGGAGATCCGCGGCGGCAGCAACGCCGCCAGAAACCTCAAACCGGGCAGCTTCATCGCCACGGGCTCCACCCAGATCGACGAGATCTCCGGCAAAGCGGTTTCCATCGTGGAAAAAGTGGACCGGATCGCCTCCAATCTGGACCAGCTGACAGCCGAGGAAAACCGGGCCAACCTGGCCGCCATCCTCTCCGAAACCAGCGCCCTGGTAAGCGAAACCCGCTCCAAGCTTTCGCTAACCCTGAACAGCCTGAACCAGATCGCCCTCTCCACCTCTGGCCTCACCGAAGGGGCGGAGGGCAACTTCAGCCGCATCGCGGACAACCTGACCGCGAACCTGGATTCCATCTCCTCCGTGGCCGCGCGCAACATCGACCAGATCGGCAGCCGCACCGCCACCAGCCTGGACAGCCTTACCCTTTCCACCCAGAGAAGCCTGGAAACTCTGATCGCCAGCCTGAGCGGACAGCTGGACTCGATCGGCGGCAACCTGGACAAAAGCATAGCGGAGATCAACGCCTCCACCAACCTGCTGCTTACCGATACCAGGGCGCAGCTGGTGAAACTGGGGGCCAGCTCGGATACCCTGATCGTGCACACCACGCGGGATATCGCGACTGCGAGCCTGAAGCTGAACACCGCCCTGGACCGGGTGAACCAGATCCTGGCTTCGGCTGAATTCGACGCCCTGGTGGCCAATATGAACGAGCTGGCGGCCAAGCTTAACGCAGCCAACCTGGCGGGTTTGGCGGAGGAACTGACCGTAACGGTAAACAAAGCCGGAAACCTGATCACCAATATCGACCGCACCCTGATCCGCAACCGGGTGAACCTCAACGAGACCCTGGAGAATCTGCGCGAAGCCAGCGAAAACCTCAATGATTTCGCGCGGCAGATCTCCGACCAGCCGGCCCTGATCTGGCGCGGCAATTGAAGGAGGCGAGCATGAAAACGAGATATCCGCTGCTGCTGGTCCTGGCGGCGCTGGCGGTTTTGGCAGGCTGTTCATGGAATACCGAGCGGCTGCGGCCGAACTACTATGTGCTGGAATACAAGGAGGGTTCGGAAAACCCCGCCCTGCGCGCGGCAGAGCCCTTCCCCGCCTCGCTGGAAGTTCTCGACGCCGAGGTGAACCGCGCCTATTCCAAAAGCCAGCTGGTAGTGAAGGAAAACTTTTCCCGGGTGCGTTACCTGCCGGACCACCTCTGGGCCAGCCGGCTGGGCGACGCGGTTCCGGATCTGATCACCCAAAGGCTGCGTGCCTATAACATTTTCAGCCAGGTGGACCGGACCACCGGGGAGTTCGACCCGGATTATTTCCTGGAGACCAAGATCCTGAACCTGGAAAAGATCGAGGCGGAGCAGCCCCGCGCCTATCTGCGGATGGAGTTTTTCCTCCGCGATTCCAACACCCAGCAAAACCTCCTGAGCTACAAAGCGGAGCGCTACAAGGGCTTGCCCGACGACAGCATGGTCTATCTGATCCAATCTTACAACGAGATGCTGATGCTGGAAACCGACGTTTTCGCCGCCAAATGCAGGCAATTCCTGGGCGGAGAGCAGGGCCAGGCTGAGGCCGGACGCGCTCAGACCCCGGGCTATGTGAAATTTCTGCTGGAAGACATCTCCGGAGCGGACGAGGACTATTCCTTCGGGGAGCTGCTGCTGCGGCTGGGCACCGCCACCGACGACGTGATCCGCTACAATCTGCTGGGAGTTGACAACGATGTTTCCCGCAACGACGGGGAGTTCAACAAAGAGCTCACCCTGCCCCCCGGACGTTATGAGATCACCATCGGGGAAAACCAGAACATCTCCCTGGAAGCGGAGGTCCGGCCCAAAATGCGCACCGTGGTCAGCGGCCAATGGGCAGAACTGACCGTGAAGATCATCGACGAAAACAACAACCGCGTCCGCCTGCCCTATGACGTTTGGGTGAAGGAAGCCGACAAATTCGAATACTATCCCCTCGGGCCCGGCAGCAGCATCGGCGACGATGACCTGGGGCAGCCGGACAAGGTGTGGATTTTGCCTCCGGGAACCTATATGATCAAGCTTGGCGGCGGGGCCTGGAACGAACTGCGCGATTTCACCACCGTGGACCTCGCCAACGGCGACAGCCGGATCCTCACCCTGGTGGTGGACCCCTCCGGGGAAGGCAATCTGCTGCTGGGGGCCGGGGTTCTGGGTGAAGAACCCGTGGTCCGCGACCGCCCCGTGGTCCACAAAGGCTCTATGCACGGCAACATCAGCCTGGCCGGCAACAACCAGGCCGGGCCGGAGAACCCGGTGAACAGCATCACGGTGACCGGACAGCTGGAAAACTCCGTGGACGCCACCTTTCCCTATACCCTCTACACCCTGCGCAGCATCTACGACCTGGGGCTGAGCAGCTCGAACTTCCAGGATCTGCGGGTAAGCGCGGACACCTATTCCCTGAAGAACGTGCTGTTGTTCACGCCTTGGCAGAACAGCCGCCCGCTGCGCAATTTTTCCTTCTATGCCCGCGGCGACGTCCAGACCCATTTTTTCAAGGAGATCTCATATTTCGCGCAAGACCGGGATCTGATCCTCATCTCGGCGCGGGGGGACACCGTCTCCGTGCTGAATGGCCAGGACCGGCTGCAAACGAAACAGCCCCTTTTCCCCATGCGCCTGAAAGAGGGAACGGGGATCACCTACCGCCTGGCTTTCAGCCCGCGTGCCTCTCTCAGCCTGCGCTTCGGCTACGGCTGGCAGCAGGAGGTCAATACCGGCAACTACGTTTTCAGTGAATCCGGGCCCAGCCAGATCCCCGGGGATACCGGCAAATATGACATCTACCGCGAGCAGGAGAACCTCAGCTTCCACGGCATCGAAAGCACCCTCGTGTTTTCCGCGGTCAATATCCTGGATTTCATCCGCGTGAACTCATCCTTCGACGTGCTCTTCCCCTTCAGCGCGGAAGACCGCAGCGCCCATTTTGAAAGCGAGCACCGGATCAACTTCCGCATCTACCGCAACATCTCGCTGGATCTGCGGCTGAACGTGCAATACGACAGATCCCAGCAGGATTGGCTGGTTTACGATTACGGCAGCTATCTGAGGCTCTCGCTCTTCTACTAACCATGGCCGGGATCCGCTTCGACAAAGGCACTCTATACCTGGAAGGGGATTTCACCCTGAAGGAACTGGACAACGCCGCCTCTGAGATCCCAAGGATCTTTCGCCGGAACAAAGTGGCAACTGTCGATCCAGGCGGGATCAGCAAACTGGATAGCGCCGGCGCGGCCCTCTGGGAAGAGATCCTGCTGCTGGCGGAGCACACGGAGGGAACAACCGTGCTTCCGGCCCGGCCGGAGATCCAGGCGGTGATCGAACAATTCCGCTCCCGGCAGGATAAGCAAACCGAACCGCCCGTGGAACAGGGCTGGCTGGAGCAGATCGGCGCCGCGGCGCTGCGAGGCTGGCAGAGCGGCAGGATCGCCATCCAACTGGCGGCGGATATTTTCTACTGGGCCTTTGTGGGCGTCTTCCGCCGCGGCGGCCAGCGCAAGGGTTCACTTAGCCAACAGTGCGTTTTCCTGGGCCTGGACGCCCTGCCCATCGTGGCCTTGCTTTCTTTTGTGATCGGCTTCATCATCGCCCTGCAGGCCGGGGTGCAGATGAAAGCATACAGCGCCGGGATCTTTCTGGCGGACGTGATGTCCTTTGCCCTGATCCGGGAATTCTCCCCGCTTTTCACCGCGATCATCCTGGCGGGCAGAAGCGGCTCCGCTATCACAGCGGAGATCGCCACCATGAAGGTTTCAGAGGAAATCGACGCCCTGCGCATGATGGCTTTGGACCCCGTCCGCTACGTGGTGGTGCCGAAATTCCACGCGGTCAGCCTGATGATGCCGATCCTGGTGGCCTTTTCCATCCTGGCGGCGGAGCTGGGTTCGCTGCTGATCGCGGTTGGCTACCTGGAGCTGGATCTGGGGGTCTACCTGCAACGCAGCCTGATGGTTCTGGAACCATCTGAACTACTGGTCACTTTCGCCAAAAGCGTGGTTTTTGCCTGGCTGATCGTGATCATCGCCGCCCATCAGGGATTTCAGGTCCAGGGCGGCGCGGAAGGCGTGGGACGGGCCACCACCCGCTCCGTAGTGGCATCCATTCTCGCCATCATTGTTGCCGACGCCATCTTCAGCCTGGTCTATCTATGAACGCCCCCATCATCAGCGTCCGCGGCCTGGAAGCGCGTTACGGCGACAGCTCGATCCTCAGGGACATCGACCTGGACATCCGGCCGCATGAAGTTTCCGTGATCCTGGGCAGCAGCGGCTGCGGCAAGACCACCCTGCTGAAAAACATCCTCCGCCTCGAACAGCCCTTCGCGGGCAGCGTGAAGTACTGGGGCGAAGAGCTTACGGATATGCACGAGATCCGCTATCAGGAAGTGCTCAAACGCTTCGGGGTCCTCTTCCAGGGAAGCGCCCTGCTGAATTCACTGCCGGTGTACGACAACATCGCCATTCCCTTGGAACAGCATACCCGCCTCAGCCAGCGCGTGATCGACCGCCTCGTCCGTGAAAAACTGCACCTGGTGCGCTTGGACGGAGCCATCTATCACCTGCCCTCAGAGCTTTCCGGGGGCATGAAAAAAAGGGCCGCTTTGGCCCGGGCTATCGTTTTGGACCCCGAGATCCTTTTCTGCGACGAGCCCACCTCCGGCCTGGATCCCCTCACCGCGCTCGCTTTGGACGAATTGCTGCTGGACCTGAAAAGCAAGCTGGACATGACCATCGTGGTGGTTACCCACGAGCTGGCTTCGATCCAGCGCCTGGCGGACAGGATCTTCTTCATCGACAACGGCGCCCTGATCTTCAGCGGCACTCCCGCGGAGGCTCAAAAAGCCGGACTGGATACGATCGACCATTTCTTTGAGGCAGGCAGGTTTGACTGAAGCGCGGATCACGATCATTGCGGCCCTGGACCGCAACAACCTCATCGGCCGCGACAACCGCATGCCCTGGAACATCCCCGAGGATCTGAAGTATTTCCGCGCCAAAACCCTCGGCAACGCCGTCCTGATGGGCAAGAAAACCTGGCTGTCGCTGGGCGGCACCCTCGATCAGCGGGTAAACTTCATCCTCACCCGGGATAGGGACCTCCAGGTGCCCGGAGCAATTGTCTGCCACAGCCCGGAGGAATGCCTGGCACGCTGCAGCGAGGAAGAGTGCTTTGTTATCGGCGGCGGCCAGATCTTCCGGCTGTTCCTTCCTCTGGCCTCCAAACTCTGCCTCACCCGCATCGACGCGGAGTTCGCAGGCGACACCTATTTCCCGGAGTTCAACCCCTCGGAATGGGAACTTGTCTTCTATGAGGCTATCGTTTCCAGCACTGGCTTTCCCCTGGCCTTCACCGAATACCAGCGCCGCGACCCCGCCCCGGGCGAGCCTGCCCAGAAAAAAGATTGACTCCATGGCGCTGGTCAAATATATTGTTTGGAACGATGCGTTCACGGCATCAATAAACTATTAAGGACAAAAACATGCGGCGTGTATCAAGCCTAATCCTGCTTTTGGCCCTGCTCGCGGTCGGCTGCAGCCAGAGCGTTAAATCCGACAAGGTCGAGATCCGCTTCTGGCACGGCCTGAGCGGCCCGCTGGGAGACGTGCTCAACGAGATGATCAGGGATTTCAACAAGACCCACGACGATATCGAGGTGATCACCAATCCCATCAGCAGCTACACCGCCCTGCAGCAGAAACTTTCCGCTTCCCTGCAGGTTGGCAAGCAGCCCGATCTGGCCCAGGTCTTCGAATCCTGGGCGGCCAAATACCAGCAGGATGAAGTTCTGGTGAGTATAGACAGCCTGCTGGCCTCCGATCCGGATTTCACCCCGGAAGAGCTGGCGGATTTCTATCCAGTTTTCATGCAATCCATCACCTATCAGGGAGAGAAATGGTCCTTCCCCTTCAATAAAAGCGTCCGGGCTTATTTTTACAATAAAGACGCCTTCTACCGGGCCGGGCTCGATCCCAACTACTTTCCCGCCACCTGGCAGGAATTCACCGAACACTGCCGCCGCCTCACCTCACCCCAGACCGAAGGCCGCGACGCCACCTGGGGCGCGAACTTCACGGTGAACCAATGGCAGTTCGTGAACCTCATCCACCAGGCCGGCGGAACCATCATGGACGAAAACGACAAACCGGTTTTGAACAGCCGGGCGGGCCTGGAAGCGCTGAACTATATCCTCAACCTGGTGAACGTGGAGGAAACCGCCAAAGCTTCCAAGGAAATGGACGGGCAAAACGCCTTTCTGGCCGGCACTGTGGCGATGTTCGAAGGCTCCAGCGTTTCCATCACCTACATGCGGCAGCAGCCCATCAACTTCAACGTTGGCTACGCCCCCCTGCCCACCTATAAAACAGATAAAAGCGCCATCAGCGGCGCCAACATCGTGATCTTCAAGAGCGGCGACCCCGCCCGCGAAAAGGCGGCCTGGGAATTCATCAAATGGTTCACCGACACGGAACAAACCGCCAAATGGAGCGCCCGCACCTGCTACATGCCCCTGCGTAAAAGCGCCATGCGAACCCAGACCATCATCGATTTCCTGGATACCTTTCCCCAGTTCAAAGGCATCTACGCCCAGCTGGAGAATGCCGTGTTCGAACCCCAGCACCCGGCCTGGTTCGAAGGTCGCGATGAATTGAAAAAATACCTGGAGATCGCCAAGGAAGGGATCATGCCTCCGCAGGAAGCCCTGGACGAGGCGGCGGCCAAGCTGCAAGAGATAATTGACAGGGAAGCAGGTTCGCGGTGACCTACTGCATTTGTGCAGCAGTGTGGAAATTGTGCCACAGCTCACAAAAGAGCTTCTCATATTCTGCTTGACAAGCAGGCAGGCTTGGAAAAATGAGAGAACATCGTGCCGAAGTGGTGAAACAGGTAGACGCAGTGGACTCAAAATCCACCGGACTTATAGTCCGTGCCGGTTCGATTCCGGCCTTCGGCACCAAGAAGATTTGGGAGAAAACCGAACGTTTTAATTGTTAGCAGGCTGCATTTGTTGTGGACCAGCGGCGAGACCACCGACTTTTCTGGGGTATTTACCTTCCCTGAAGTAAATAAATCTAAATCAACCGCGCCGGGTTCTTTTCTGCCCGCGCCTTTTACAAGATATCTCAATGGAGGTATGATGTCCAAGTATAAATTGCTGACCCTGACAGCGCTGATAGCGGTGCTGAGCCTGCCTTTCACCCTGGGGGCCATTTCCCAGGCATCAATGCTGTCCCTCACCTTTGAGCCGGGCGGACGGGCGAACGGCATGGGCCGGGCCTATTCCGCTGTGGCAGACGACGCCTTTGCGCCCTGGTGGAATCCAGGCGCCACTGCCTTCAACCGCAAGACCCAGCTGAGCGGATCGCATATCCCCTGGCTGGCCGGATCTGGATTTAACGACATGTATTACGAATATCTGGGTTACAATCAGTATTTCCAGGGAATCGGCAACATCAACTCCCACATTTCCCTGCTGGATATGGGCACCCAGGTCCAGACCGATGAAAACAACAACGAGATCGGAACTTTCCACAGCTTCGAGTTTGCCGGCAACGTTGGCTACAGCTACGACGTGATCCCGCAGCAGCTGGGCGTGGGAACCAATTTCAAGTTCATTTACAGCTATCTGGGCCCCGGCCAGCCCACCGAACCGGACGGCAAGGCCTTCGGCTTTGCCTTCGACCTCGGCGCTAAATACCAGGACTTTCTGACCGACGGCACCAACCTTTCCCTAGTGATCCAGAATATCGGACCCAACGTCACCTACATCGACCAGGAGCAATCCGATCCCCTGCCCATGACCGTTCGGCTTGGCGCTGCCTACGAGATCCTCAACGCGCCGATGAACAAGCTGCTTGTTTCCGCCGAAGCCAGCAAGGTGCTGGCCAACGAAGATCCCCTGCTCACCAGATTCGTAACCGGCTGGAACCACATGGAGGAAACCATCTACGGTTTTGGCGCTGAATACACCTATCTGGACCTGATCTCCCTGCGTGGCGGCTATTTCATGGATAACGCCGGAAGCGTTACGGGGCCAAGTTTTGGCGCGGGAATCCAATACACTTTCAGCAAGAAATACAGGCTGACCGCGGATTTCAGCATGGTCCCCGGTGGCGAACTGGTGGATTTCAACAAGGTTTTCTCCCTGGGGTTCGAGTTTTAGGCCCGATATCCTTTGAAGCCATACTCCCCGTGCCCCCTGGCGGCAGGGGGAGCATTGGATACAGATGAAAACCGGATTCATTACCCTCCTGCTGGTTCTGGCCAGCTGCCTCGGCGCGAATAAGCTCACCCTCGGCAAACACTTCGTGAACCGGCCCCAGCGCCAGCACCCCTATACACAACTGCTGAACAAACAGCCCGCCCAGGCGCGGAAACAGGATGACCCCAATTTCGACAAACTGCTGGTGATCCTGGTGGATTTTCAGGAAGAAACGGCCGACGACCCCCTCACCACCGGTAATGGCAAGTTCCTGCTGGAAGCCGATCCCAACTATCTTTACAACATCGGCAGCCCGCCCCACGACCGACCCTATTTCCTGGACAACCTGGAAGCGCTGCGCCATTATTACCTGGCTGCTTCCGCCGGTTCCTACGACCTTCAATACGAGGTCTGGCCCCAGAGCGGAGCCTATACCCTGCCCAAAACCATGGGCTGGTACAATCCCCCGGATGCTGGCAACGAGCTGTTTCTGGCCAGGATGGAGGAGTATTTCAAGGACTCCTTCGAATTGGCGGACAGCCTGTCGCCGGAGTTGGATTTCTCCGCCTACGGCCACTTCATGATCATCCATGCCGGATCCGACTGGCAGCACGATATCCTGGGCGACACGCCCTCCGACATCCCCTCTTTCTTTATCCGGGTAGGCGACGGCAAGGAAGCCGTGGTGGATGGAGGTTCCGTGCTGATCGGCAATGCCTGCAACGTTCCCTCCACCATCTCCCAGGATTTTTACACCGAGTCCTCCGGCGCGGACACCTTCCGCGGCGGCTACGGAGCGCTGAATGCCGTTTTGGCGCATGAATTTGGCCATTCCCTGGGTTTCGTGGACCTCTACAATGTTTACAACTGGCAACCCATGGTGGGAGTTTTCGACATCATGGACAGCGGCGGATCGGGCCTGCTGGTGGATGTATTGGACGACGGCTCCTATGTGATGCTGGAAGGCGCTTTGCCGGGCCTCCCCGGCGCTTGGTCGCGCGAGTTGGTCTTCGGAGCCGAACTCCGCTCCCGCGGTCTGCTTAAGGACGCGGAACAGCTTGGCCTCTTCAGCGAAATGGGCCTGGCCGCCAGCAGCCACAAGCAAACCGGACCCAAGCTGCTCCCCCAGATCCTGCGCCTGCCCCTTTCCCCCACCGAATATGTTCTGGTGGAAAACCGCAGCGTTGATCCTGACGGCGACGGCGCCACCGCGGTCAAGGCCAGTGACGACGGCCGGGTGATCCTCTACCCCACCGCCATCGACGACCCCCAAAACATCCCCACCTATGAATACGACTATCTGCTGCCTTCCTTCCAGACAGCCAACGGCGCTTCCGTTGGCGGCGGGATCCTGGCCTGGCGCGTCAATGAGGACGTGATCTACAACCAGGGCATTACCGGCAGCGACGGCGAATTCTATTCCAATTTCCAGAACAACTCCATCAACACCCGCTACAACCAGCGCGGCGTGGAGATCATCGAGGCG
>JAJBBF010000014.1 GCA_020532215.1 Candidatus Cloacimonadota bacterium | reverse complement strand
GACCTGCTTTCCCAAACCATCCGCGTGTCCCGGGACCTGCATTGCTGGAAGCTGGATCTCAGCTACACCCGCCGCAACGATTACTGGGAATACAAGGTGGCGCTGTTCAACCTGGCCCTGCCGGACGCCCTGAGGTTCCAAACCAGTGACAGCAAAACGTTTTAACCGCGCTGTATTCCTGGACCGGGACGGCTGCATCAGCCCGGATAGATTTGGCTATGTCTCGGAGCCCTCCTCCTATGAGCTCTATCCCTACACCGGCCAGGCGCTGCGGCTGCTGCGCTCGCTGGGCTACCTGCTGATCCTGGTAACCAACCAATCCGGCATCGCCCGCGGCTACTTTGGCATCCCGGACCTGAACCGGGTGCACGCCCGTCTGCGCAAACTTCTGTCCGCGGAAAGAGTGAAGCTGGACGGATTGTATTTTTCCCCCTATTTCGCCGCCGGCAGCGTTGCTCCCTACAACGTTGAACACGAGGACCGCAAACCGGGATTGGGCATGTTTTACAAAGCCCGGCGCGCCCACCGGATCGATCCCGGCCGTTCCTGGATGATCGGAGACCGGGAAACCGACATCGCCTTTGGCAAAAAGGCCGGCCTGACAACCATCCTGCTGCTCAGCGGCAACGGGGCGAAGGAAATGCTGGACGGCTGGCGGAACTGGCCCCAGCAGCCGGATTATATAGCTGAAAACCTGCTGACAGCTGCCAAACTGATCGAACTCACCCAGCGATGAAAACCCTGTACTCATTCAGCCAAAAGAAATTCCAGGGCCTCTCCCCCGCGTCACAGTTAAAAGCGCTGGACAAGCTGACATCTTCTCTGGACCAGGCTTTGGCGGCTGGTGATACTGCGGCTGAACTGAGCGCACACATCAGGCAGTGTGTATCCTGGATGGCCAGGCCTTGCCAGGATAGCGCTTTCAGGCTCGCCAAAGAGCTGGCCGCGGCTTCCACTCCCCAGGAATCGGAGCAGGCCGTTCAGCGCTTCCAAGCCTCACTTGGCAAGACCTTCAAGGACACCCAGCTACCCGCGCGGCAACAGGACGGGCCGCGCTTCGCCGATCAGCTTTCCCTGGAGCGGGCCGGACGGGTGGTCCTTATCCTGGACAACCTCCGTTCCGTCTTCAACGTCGGCTCTATCTTCCGCAGTGCCGAATGCCTGGGCCTGAAAGAGCTCTGGCTCTGTGGGATTACCGCCACTCCGGACAATCCGGCTTTGGCCAAGACCGCCAGGGGAACCGCCGAGCGTGTGGACTGGCGCCATTTTGACGAGACCCGGGAGGCGCTTGCCCAAGCCAGGTCTCAGGGTTACACGCTCTGCGCCCTGGAAACTTCGCCCCTGGCGACATCTGTATTTAGCGAAAAGTATTCCCTGCCCCTGGCCCTGGTGCTGGGCAACGAAAGCCTGGGGTTGGCGGAAGACGTTCTGCGGATTTGCGACCGGATCGTCTGCCTACCGGTGCAGGGCTGGAAAAACTCACTCAATGTGGCGGTAGCCTGCGCCATCTGCGCCTACCAGATCGTGTTCGGACTGCCTTTATCAAATCAAGGGGGAAAAGATGCGTGAATACTATGACCGACTGCACGAACTGGTGAGCGCGGGACAAGCCGCCTGGCAAGTCACGATAGTCCAAACGGAGGGTTCAACCCCGGCCAAAGCGGGCATGAAAATGCTGATCCCCGCGCAGGGAAACGAAGTAGGCAACCTCGGGGGCGGCGAACTGGAGCACAGCGTGATCGCCTGGGTGCGCTCCGAGCAGCCGGAAAAACCGCTGCTGAGAAGCTATGACCTCTCCGCCGGGGGCGACAAGGCTCTTCCTTCTGGAACCCTGAGCACGGAAATGATCTGCGGAGGAAAAGTGCAACTGTTCGTTGAACCCCTCTTTTCCACCAAGCTGCTCCAGATCATCGGCGCCGGACACTGCGGACGCGCTCTGGCTCATCTGGCCGGCCTTTGCAGCTTTCAGACCCGGCTGATAGACAACCGGGCGGAGATCCTGGACCGCATTCCAACTGAGATCTGTTCCGATAAACGCCTGAGCGACTTCAGCAGCCTGGAAGGCGTGGTCAGCTTCTCCCCCACCGCCCTCATCGTGATCATGACCCACGGCCACGTTCACGACCAGCATGTGCTGGAACTCTGCCTCGACAAGCCATTCGCCTATCTGGGCATGATCGGTTCGCAGAAAAAGGTCCAATCCACTTTTGACCGGCTGTTGAAAAAAGGCCACACCCCCGGCCAGCTTGATCGCGTTACCGCCCCTATCGGCTTGCCGATCGGCTCTCAGACCCCCTATGAGATCGCCGTTTCCATCCTTGCCCAGATCATTTCGCTGAATTCCTGAAGCTGGTTCAGACAAATCCGCGAAATTTGCGCTTGACACTTGCTTGGGCAGCGTTATAATGTCTGCCAAACTATATAGGAGTTTTATCATGAACAAGATTTTTTGGACGCTGCTCCTGCTGATCCTGGCCCTCTCCCTGGGTGCCCAGACCGGCTTGTTTGATATCCGCTTCGATATGAGCCGGGAAGAAGCGATCGAGCATCTTGGAACCGAGGGCTTCGAAATAAGCGAAGAGAATGAAAGCCAGATCGAGTTTATCCCGCTTGACAACTACTATGTGGAAATGATCGAGATCGATTTCGCAGATGATGCCGCCGGGATAAGCAGCTGGGCCATCTCCTATTATCCCCAAAGCGAAGAGGACATTGAGGACCTGGTGATGGAAGCCCTGGTCGGCCGCCACGGCGAATACTACGATTGGGACGACTGGATGGAAACCTACTATTGGGACCTTGGCGACGGCCACTGGGTTTATGCCGGCTGGGACTGGGATTATGAGACTTATTGGGTGGAATATACCACAGAGTGAACCCTGACCCCGGTAGATTTTTTGCAGCTTAAGCCCTGACCGCCTGCCCCGAACAATCCCAGGGGCATAAACGGACCCAGCCGCTTGAACGGACGCCGGGCTGATTCAACTTCGTTTTGCCCGGGACGATAAAAACAGGTCAAACGAATACAATTAAAAAACCCCGCCATCTGACGGGGTTGTTTATTTGCTGATCAGTTTCAGGTGAATTTAAGCACCACGAATCTCTCGTTCGAATTGCGGTCCTGCACATAGAGGAGGATGGTGTTGCGTCCATCTTCCTTCATTTTGGCGATCGCTTCATCGATGGCCGTGTTGTATTCATTGGGGCTGTTCACCACGGTGTTTCCCACCTTCAGGATCACGAAACCCACCTGGATGCCCGCCCGGGAGGCGGGTGAATTGGATTCGATGGCGCTAACGATCACGCCCTTGTCGGCCTTGATGTTGTTGCGCTGGGCATAGGCGCTGTCTGTGGCTTCCACGCTGATGCCGGCACCGCTGTCCGGGCTGGAGGCCTCTTCCTCGCTGGCCAGAGCGTCTTCGGGGAAGTTGTCCAGCTCGATGTACAGTACCTTGGTTTCATCGTCGCGGATCACCTTCACCGGCACCCGTGAACCCACCCGGGAAGTGGCCACCGCGATCCGGAATTTGGATACATTGGGCACCTTCTCGCCGTTGAATTCCAGGATCACGTCTCCCACAGAGAGGCCGGCCTTGTGGGCTGGGGAATCGGTTTCGACCTTGGCCACCAGAACACCGGAGACCTCGGAAAGGTTAAGGGCTTCCATCAGGTCGGAAGTGATCTCTTGGGGCGAAATGCCGATGTAGGCGCGGGTCACCTTGCCGTCGGCCACCAGGTCCTCAACCACGCGCTTGGCCAGGTTCACGGGTATGGCAAAGCCGATGCCGATGTTTCCGCCGGAGGTGCTGGTGATGGCGGAATTGATGCCGATAACTTCGCCGTTGATATTGAGCAGGGGTCCGCCGCTGTTGCCGGGGTTGATAGCCGCGTCGGTTTGGATGTAATCCTGATAGATAGGCGAATTGGTACCGAAATTCAGGTTGCTTCTGCCGATGGCGGAAATCACGCCCAGGGTAACGGTGCGGTCCAGGCCCACATCGCCAAAGGGATTGCCGATGGCGATCGCCCAGTCGCCGATCTCCAGGTTGGCGGAGTCACCCAGCGGGGCGATGGTGATCTTCTCCCCTTCCTTGAGGGTGATCTTGATCACGGCCACATCGGTGTTGGGATCCAGGCCCACGACGGTGGCGGTGTAGCTCACCTTGTCCGCCAGGGTCACCGTGATCGTGCCTTCCTTGCCTTTTTCCACCACATGGTTGTTGGTCATGATAAAGGCTTCGCGGGTCTGGGGATTGTATTCATAGATGAAGCCGCTGCCCATGGAGGTCACGGGGCGCTGCATCTCCCGGGGCTGCTGGGGAAAGAAATAGCGGAAAAAATCGTCATCAAAGAAAGGATTGTTGAAATTCTGAACGGTGATCTGGGCTTCCACTTTGATCTGTACAACGGATTCACGCACATCGCGCACCACTTTCACCACCGGATTGGGGTCGCTGCCGTTCGGCAGAACGGTGTTAGCGGTGGTGGGCCTGAACCGGGGCACCTCATCAGCCTGGAAATCGCTGGTTTGGGCAACGGCGCAGGACATCAGGCCAAAAGCCAGCACCAAGGGGATTAGGCGTCTGAATATTTTCATTTTCTTCTCCTGGAACCGGGATCTGTTTCCCGGGAATATTCGTTTTGGCTTAAAGATAATAATCCATTCACATAGCGCTCAAAGGCTGTTCCCAAACATAATAATCCGCTGCGCGCAAGCGGTCAAGCAGAAAATTGCACCGCCGCTGAAAGCAGCCCCAAGCTTTTCTGGGAATACCATTTATGCCCTCCCGATCTGAGATGTTGACAACTTTTCGCCTCCCCCGATCTTGGTTTTTTATGGATAAAGCTGAATTTGTTAAAGACACCCGCACCCCGGTGAAATATCTCAAGGGCGTGGGAGAAGTACGCGCACGTCAGCTGGCCAAACTGGGCATCAAGACAGTAGGCGCATTGATGGAATATTTTCCCCGGGCCTACATTGCCCGCAAACTCAATCCCTCCCTGCGCGAGCTCAAACCCGGCGACAACATCGCCCTCACCGCCATGGTCAGTTGGGTGGATGAACGCAGCACCCGCAAAGGCAGGAATCTGCTCAACGTGGGGATCAGCGATGGCCGCGCCACCATCACCTGCTCCTGGTTCAGCTACCCCAAGAGCTTCCCGGGGCTATTCAAACCGGGCGCCACTGTCTGGGTGGCGGGATCCCTTTCCGAGTACAACGGGCAGTTGCAGCTGATGCATCCGGAGATCGAGTTCGTGGACGACGCCGAGGAACACGATTTCTGGAAAAAACGCGAGTATCTGCCGGTTTATGGACTCAGCGGCGAACTCACCCAAAAATTCTTCCGCCGCGTGATCTACAGCGCTTTTGAGCTTTTCGCCCCACAGATAGAGGAAAATTTGCCGGCGGAACTGATCGCCAAACGCGGTTTTCTCCCCCGCAAGGTGGCGCTGCAGAAATTGCACTTCTCGCTGCGTCCGGAAGAGTTGCTCGGGGTGCGCAAACGCTTTGTCTATGAGGAATTCTTCTATTCCCAGCTGCTCTGGGCCCGCCACCAACGCTTCCATTCCCAGGAAGCGCGGGGCATCGCCTTCGAAAACAAGCGGGAACTGACTGGCCGCCTTTTCCGCAGCCTGCCCTTCCGGCTCACGAACGCTCAGGTACGTGTGATCAATGAGATCTTCGCGGAAATGACCTCTTCCAAACAGATGTCCCGGTTGCTTCAGGGGGACGTGGGCTCCGGCAAGACGATCGTTACCCTGTTCGCGATGCTGCTGGCGGTGGAAAACGGCTGCCAGGCAGCGCTGATGGCTCCCACGGAGATCCTCGCGGACCAGCATTTCGCCAATATCACCCGCTTTCTGGAAGGTTTTTCCCTCAAAGTGGTACTGCTCAAAGGCGGCTCCTACAAAGGCAAGGCCCAAACCAAAGCCGCTATCGCGGAAGGCGCGGCCAATATCATCATCGGCACCCACGCCCTGTTGCAGAGCGACATCTCATTCGAAAAACTGGGCTTCGTCGCGGTTGACGAACAGCATCGCTTCGGCGTGCAACAGCGCGCCACTTTGGCCAGAAAGGACGAGCATCCGGACCTGCTTTACCTCAGCGCCACGCCCATCCCCAGGTCCCTTTCCCTCACCGTTTACGGCGATCTGGAGGTTAGCACCATCAACGAACTCCCGCCTGATCGCGTTCCCGTGAAGACCCAGGTGCGCTCCAACCAAAAGATCGAGCTCGTCTATCGCGAAGTGGCCAAAGAACTGGCCGCCGGCAGCCAGGTCTATGTGGTCTGCCCCCTGATCGAGGAATCTGACAAAGTGGACCTCCTGGACGCCCAGCGGATGCACAAGCATCTCTCCACCAAGGTTTTCCCCCAATACTCCTGTGTGCTTCTGCACGGGAAAATGCCCTCCAGGGAAAAGGACGCGATCATGCTGCGCTTCAAGGCCGGCGAGATCCGCATCCTGGTCTCCACCACGGTGATCGAGGTGGGGCTGGATATCCCCAACGCCTCGGTGATGATCGTGGAACACGCGGAGCGCTTCGGCCTGGCCCAGCTGCATCAGTTACGCGGCCGGGTGGGACGCGGCGGACAGCAGGCCTGGTGCTATCTGATCGAGCATTTTCCCCTCAGCGGCGTTGCCCGCGAGCGTCTGGACACCATGGCCAAAACCACAGACGGCTTTGTGATCGCCGAAAAGGACCTGCAACTGCGCGGACCGGGGGAGTTTTTCGGCACCGAGCAAAGCGGCCTGCCCCAATTCCGCTTTGCCAACCTGGTTACCGACCAGCCGGTGCTGAAAGAAGCACGGGAGGACGCCTTTGCCATCATCTCCGCCGACCCGTCCCTGGAGCAGCAACAAAACGCCCTGATCAGAAAATTCTATACAAGCCAATTCTCTGAAAAGGAAAAACTTATCCTCTATTAATGTCACTTGTGGCGGATTAAAGTATTGACTAAATCACCCCTCTGATTTTTAAGGAAAAAAACATAAAAATCACCCCGAGGTGCCAATGAAAAAGCTGATCCTCCTAAGCCTGCTGATCCTTGCGCTGGGCGCAATGTTCGCGATCAAATTCGACCCGGACTACTTCTATTCCAGGTCCGTGATAGTTTGCTTCACCAAAGACGCGGTGGGCAACGACACCGGAACAATCGACTGGTCCCTGCAAGACGGCCGTGTCCGCACCGGCCTTGCCTCCTTCGACAAGCTGGCCGCCGAATTCCGCGTTGTGGAGCTGCAGCAGATGCATCCCTACGTGAAAGTTCCCAGCTGGAATGACAACGGGATCTACCTGCAAAACACCTATCGCCTGATCCTGGATTCGGACGACCGCATCGACGAAGCGGTTGAGGCCCTGGCCAAAGACCCCAGCCTCCTCTACGCCGAGCTCGAAGGCATCGCCCGCAGCAAATTCGTGCCCAACGACCCCATGGTAACCCAGCAATATGTCCACTCGCGCATCCAGAGTTACGATGCCTGGGACTATATCCAGGGCTCTTTCGACGTCAAGGTGGCCATCACCGATTCCGGCGTGAAATGGAACCATCCGGACCTGCGGGCCAACATTTGGGTGAACCCAGCCGAATCCCCCGGCATGACCATCAACTGGGATGCCGGTACCATCACCGGCGGCAACGGAACTGACGCCGGCGAAGGCGGAAACAAGATCGACGATCTGCTGGGCTGGGATTTCTACAACCACGACAACCACCCCATCCAGACCTATGCCTCGAATGACCACGGCACCCACGTGGCCGGTTGCGCCGGAGCCGTTGGCAACAACTCCGTCGGCGTGGTCGGCACCTCTCCGATCGTTTCGATCATTTCCTGCAAAGGCGCTTCGAATACCTCGCCCTCCCAGGGGATTTCCTACGCCTACGACCAGATCAAATACTCCGCCGAGGTGGGAGCCCACATCATCAACGCCAGTTGGGGCAGCCCCGGCACCGGTGCCTATCCCAATTCCATCGTGAATTACGCCACCGCTCTCGGCGCCCTGGTGGTGACCGCCGCCGGCAACGAAAACACTGAACACAACGCCAGTTATCAGGATTACCCCGCTGATTGCACCAACGCCCTTTGCGTGGCTTCCACCGGCCAGAACGACATCAAATCGAGCTTCTCGGATTACGGCGTGCCCATCGACATCTGCGCCCCCGGCGAAGGCATCCTCTCCACCATCATTGCCGGAAACGGATATGACGCCTATGATGGCACTTCCATGGCCTCACCGGTCGCCGCGGGTGTCTGCGCCCTGGTCAAAGCCCTGCATCCGGAACTCACCCCCGCCCAGTTGATGCAGCGGGTGATGATGACCGCCGATTACGTTTACGAAGCCAATCCCAGCTATATGGGACTTTTGGGCTCCGGGCGGATCAACGCCTTCACTGCCACCATGTTCGACAAAATCCCCAATATCACCATCGATGACACCCAGGTGGAAGAGTTCGCCGGCGACGGAGACGGCATCCCCAATCCCGGCGAGACCATCCGCCTCAAAGTTTCCCTGAACAACTATCTGGATCCCTTCACCGGCCTGGCCTGGCTCACCGCCAACGACCTCACCGCCACCCTCACCACTTCCTACCCCGGAATCACCATCGTGGACAACGGCGCCAGCTACGGAAACCTGACCCCGGGCAGCACCATGTGGAACAACAACCAGCCCTTCAAATTCGAGGCTGTGGCCTCCCTGCCCTCTGAACCCATCCCCTTCGAGCTGGTGGTCACCGCTAATTCCGACGCACCTTTCCCTTACACCAAATCCCTGCCTTTCACGGTGGAGCTTTCCCTGGTGCAGGCCGGCTGGCCGGTGGCCCTGGGCAGCGCCTCCACTTCCAGCGCCATTATCCACAATATCGATGCCAACCCGGATAAGGAGATCATCTTCGGCGACCCCTCCGGAAACATCAATGCCGTGAAGGAAAACGGCGTTAGCGTTTCCGGCTTCCCCATCAACGTGGGCTGCGCCGTGGTGGGATCCATCGCCATGGGCGACGTGGACAACAACGGCGTGAAAGACTTTGCCGCCAACCTCCAAAACAACAACATCATGCTGTTCGGACCCGCCGGAAACACCCTCTGGACCGTTCCCGCCGGCGGTACCCTGCGCAACGGGCCCATGATCGCCGACCTGGCCAACAACAGCCAGAGCAAGGTGATCGCCGTTACCCAAACCGGGAGTTTGGTGGTGCTTAATGCCGATGGCAGCGACTACGCGAATTTCCCTGTCAGCCTCGGCGGAGCCTGCTTTGCCACCCCGGCGGTTGCCGATCTGAACGGCGACGGCATCCACGAGATCCTGGTGGCCACCCTCAATGGCTCTTTGCACGCTATCAACAGCGCCACCGGCCAGAATATCGCCGGCTTCCCCCTCACCTTGGAAGGCGGCTCTCAAAATCCCGTCACCATCGCCAACCTGGATGGCGACGAACAGCCTGAGATCATCGTTACCACCAGCACCGCCGGCTACATCTTGGCCTTCAACCACGACGGCAGCGTGCATTTCCAGAAGAACGTAGGCGGCCAGATCAAAACCGGCGCCGTGGTCGCGGATGTGAACAATGATGGCACCAACGAGATCATTGTGATCGGCGCCACCGGCAGCGTGAACGTTCTCACCCTCGCCGGAACCGACCTGCCCGGAACCCCGATCAACGTGAACCAGGCGGTGGATTGCACTCCCACCGTGGCTTACATCGACGGCGACAACTACGCCGGGATCATCTTCGGCGACACCAACGGCTACGTTCACAGCCTGCGGGTTGACGGCACTGAATCTGCCAACTTCCCCATCCGACTCAACGGCAACGTGAAAACCTCCGCCGCGCTTTCAGACATCGATCTGGATGGCGATCTGGACATCGTGATCCCGAATGACACCTCCTTCTATGTGCTGGATGTGAAACGCAGCGCCCAAGGCATCCCCTGGCCCTGCTTCCTGGGTACTTACAACCGCGCCGGGAACACCTTCCAATACACTCCCGTGGCGGACAACACCACCCCCGTCTTGAGCACCCTGCTCAAAGGCAATTTCCCCAATCCCTTCAATCCCAGCACCCAGATCAGCTTTGAGCTCGCATCCGCCGGTCCGGTTTCCCTGGAAATCTACAACCAGAAGGGACAGCTGGTGAAAACCCTGGTGGATTCCGAACTTCCCGCCGGCCAGCACAGCGTGCAGTGGAACGGACGCGACGGCCACGATTCACCCGTGAGCAGCGGCGTTTATTTTTACCGCATGCGCTCCGGCAAATTCACTTCCACCCGTAAAATGGTGTTGATGAAATAATCAAAACTTGGCCCTGAAACACCGGAGACCGGCCTTGGTTTCCGGTGTTTCACTAAAAAACCACATCAAGCGAGGAAACCGTGCCCGAAAAACAATACGGATCGAATAAATTCCAGGACCTGGCCTGGATCGCCGCCCACTGGGGCTATTATCTGCGCCTGAACGGCCATGTGTTGGCCCAGGGCGTGCCCTTCAAGGAACTGATCGAACTCAAATACCCGCTCCGCCTGCCCGATCCGCCCAAACCGCCGCTGCTCTCTGTGGATTTCACCGACGCCTGCGACCTCGCCTGCGTGTATTGCAACAATCCCCTCTTCCCCCATCCGCGCACCATGATGAGCGACGAGGTTTTTTCCTGCCTGCTGGAAAACCTCCGCGCCGCCAGGATCAACCGCGTCCGCATCGGCGGCGGCGAGCCCATGCTCCATCCCAAGTGCGCGCAGATGCTGGCCAAACTGGCCCCGCTGACCAAATACCTCTCCGTGATCACCAACGGCCAGTGGAATGATCCGCACCACATCGACGAGATACTCCTTTCGGGCGTGAACCTGATCGAGATCTCCATCGACGCCGGCGGCGCCAAGGTTTACGAAGCTTCGCGCCAAAACGCCAGCTATATCCGGCTGATCAAGAACCTGCGCCACATGCGCGCCCTGCGCGACAAACTGAACAGCAAAACCCTCATCAAAGCCCGCCTCATGCTGCGCCCCTCCACCCGCCACCTCGAACGAAGCGAAACCCTTTACTGGAAACGCTACGCCGACACTGTGCTGCCCCAGCTCCTGCTCAAGCATCCGGATTCGGATTATGACACCGACGTTTTCTACGCCCCGGTTTACGACCAAAACACCGCCCCGGTCTGCACCCTGCCTTTCAAAGACCTGGAAGTCCGCCCTGACGGACGCATCCCCATCTGCCCCGCCAAAGGCTGCGCGCTCGACCCCGCCAAACAGCAGTTCCTCGGCCACGTCTGCCAGGACGCTCTGCTGGATATCTGGAACGGCCCGGAGTTCAAAGCCATGCGTAACGCCCACCGCACCCGCACAGGCGATATCTTGGAAGGCTGCAAAGGCTGTAACTATAGCTGAGTTTGGGGATAAGGAAAAGATTTTCGACCCTGTGACAAGCGGAGGGCGTGAAAGCTTGTAACCCCGCCCTGCGCGGGGTTTCTCCGGCCACTACCCACTCGGGTTGAAAGAGAGCCTTTTCCAACATCAGCCGATCTTGATCATCCTCGTTATCTGCCTTCCATTCCTTCCTACCAGCGCTTTTCCCGGTATTTTCCAAAAATAACTTGACTAATTATCAAGCATGGCCTTTTTTTGATCTGTTCAACATGCCTGCACAGGGAGGTGAACGATGAAAGGCGGATTAGTTTGCTTGCTCGTTTTACTGTCAATGCTCTGGGTGATGGAATCGGGAGCAACGGTCTGGGGCTGGGCCGCAACGGCGGGTGGTGTCAACAGCGACCGAGGCAGCCGGATAGCCAGGGATGGCGCCGGAAACCTGTATGTAACCGGATACTTCAACGGCGGGGCCACCTTTGGCGCATCAACGATCTACGGAACTGGACAGGACACCTTTGTAGCCAAGTTTGATCCCTCCGGCTACTGGCTTTGGGCGGTTCCTTGCGGCGGGATAAACTCCGATGACAAAGGGACGGACATCGCCGTGGACGCCCAGGGAAATTGCTATATCAGCGGATATTACCGGGGAATTGGCACCTTCGGCCCTTACACCCTTACCCCGGTTGGCGCTACTGATGTCTTTGTGGCCAAGCTGGACAGCGGCGGCAACTGGCTCTGGGCTGCCAGCGGCGGAGGGACGGACTGGGATTACGGAAACGGGATCGCCGTGGACAACCTGGGAAATTGCTACGTAACCGGCAGCTTCGGCGATACCGCCAGCTTTGGCCAATACTCTGTCACCCTCAATCCCGCCGACTGGGTCTGTGACATTTTCATAGCCAAGCTGGACCCTGCCGGAAAC
Organism: Candidatus Cloacimonadota bacterium; assembly: GCA_020532215.1. Lineage (GTDB taxonomy): Bacteria > Cloacimonadota > Cloacimonadia > Cloacimonadales > Cloacimonadaceae > Syntrophosphaera. The sequence goes on along the minus strand of JAJBBF010000014.1, from coordinate 7,457 downwards.
TGGCTCTGGGCCCGTCGGGCGGGGGGTTCGGACCCCGATTACGGGATGGACGTAGCCGTGGACGGAGCCGGAAACTGCTATGTAACCGGATCTTTCTATGACGACGTGGCTGATTTCGGGCCGGATGAATTCACCCAGAACGAGTGCGACTGCGCCTTCATCTCCAAGCTGGACACAGCCGGAAACTGGCTCTGGACCGAAAGGGCGGGAGGTTCCTGGCCCTGCGCCGCGGGCGGGAACGGGATCGCGTTGGATGAGGACGGCAACTGCTTCGTTACCGGCTCTTTTTTCGAGACCATCGGGTTTGGAGCCACCCCGCTCACCAGCAACGGCGAAGAGTATTCAGACATCTTCATCGCCAAACTGAATTCCGCCGGAAACTGGCTTTGGGCAAAAAGAGCGGGAAGCACCAACTACGACGAGGGCAAGGGCATCTGCGCCGACAACGCCGGGAATTGCTACACTACCGGATACTTCTACGCTGCAGCTGATTTTGGTCCCACCAACCTCAGCAGCGCCGGTTACGGCGATGTTTTCGCTTGCGGTTTGGACGGGCTGGGCAACTGGCTCTGGGCTGAACGTGCCGGCGGCAGTTCCTATGACAACGGCTATGGCATCACCACCGACAACAGCGGAAACTTGTTCCTGACGGGGAACTACAATGCCACAGCCGGCTTTGGCGATTATAGCCTTATCAGCGCCGGGGCATCCGACCTCTTCGCGGCCAAACTCAGCTTCCAGTCTTCACCCATCCCCAGGGCCCAGGAAAATCTGCAGATCTATCGCAACAACCTCAACATGGATCTGTCCTGGGATCCCGTGACCGAGGACACCGGCGGCCAGCCCCTCACGCCGGATGGGTACAACATTTACATCAGCGGCAACAACGCGGATTGGGCCTGGCTGGATTTCACGCCGGGAACCGCCTATGTGCACATAAACACCGCTTTGGTGAATGGCCGCGTGTTTTACAAAGTCACCGCGGTGAAGAACTGAAGCTACTGGTTATTTCTGCACCCCCGGGCTAAGCCCTGGGATGACGGCAGCCGCGCCAAATCTATATGAACATAAGCCGTTTTTTTGGTTTTTCCGGGTTCCAGTATAAAGTATCAAGTGAAATTGCAAATAGTATCACTTTCGATGCAAATCGCTGTTTTTAGTGAGACCCCAGTATCACCCTTTTTGCAAATCGGTTTCACCCTTTTTGCAAATCTAGTATCACCCTTTTTGCAAATCTAGTATCACCCTTTTTACGTGTAGGGTCAGGATAGATGAAATTGTAGCACTGCCCCGGGCTGCCAATGTCCCTATTTAACCAAAGTTATTTTTATGTTTGCTATATGCTCACCAGCTATTGTGAGGTTTACAATGTATAGGCCACTGGTGCAGTTGTTTCCATTTTGATCCTTACCATCCCACACTATAACCTGTTCGAGGGAATTTCTCAAATCAAGAGATAGCGTTTTCACTTTCTGCCCTTTGATGTTATAAATATCTATGCTTGCATCACTATAGCGAATCAACCTTTCAACGCCTTCAACTGGTATGGATGTCTTGATGTTGGTAGTTGTTCTGAAGGGATTGGGATATGCGACAAGTTTTATAGATGGAATCTCCGGCACTACCGGATCATCGTTGCTTACCCAAGGCTCAGAACCGAATTCATAACAACCCATATCAATTATATTATTCCATATTCGCCAGTTCCCTGCAAGGTCATAGGGCGGGAGATCAAGCCCTGTTGTGTCGGGGGTGCCAGTGTCTATACAAGGTGAGTTTGAAGCCAGACTATAATACAACGGATCATTTGCCTCCCAACCCAGAAAAGACGGATATCCAAACAGGTTGCCTACCGCCCAAGTGTGAGTGATATCACCGCCCAAGACAAAGAAGCTATCACTGCCACCAGTAACGAGGCAGTTGTTGAATGAAACATCAGCAAAGGTGGATTCGTCATAAGAGAACAATGCCACTTCGTAGGGTGTGTTTCCCGAGATTATAGTATTAGTCACTTGCGCATTACAATTCTCCAAGTTTATTCCGAATCCTGCACCTTCGGTTGTAGTGCTATTGTTGGCTATGGTGCAGTTGTTAACATTCAAGTCGCAGTTTCCGCCCTCTACACTGATTGCCAAACCACTTGTCATATTCTCCCAAAATTGAGAAGTATCAACGTTATCCGCTATCAAGAAGTTAGATATATTGATGGTAGTATACAGCGATGAAGCGCTTAACGGCTTTTGTATACCTCCACTCTGGCAGAATGTATTGTATGCGTCTATGTTTGTGGGGCTTAGCCGTTGCACCCTGAAATTCGAAAAGTATCCAGTCTCATAACAAGATATAAAGAATCCAATTCCCACCTGCGAATCCTCTATGATGAGATTGTTTACTGTAATATTATAACAGGATGCGATTACAAAAGCTGCGGATTTAGCCCATGAGTCTCTTATATGGATGTTCTCCACGGTTATATCATTGGTATTGCCACTCACAACAACGTCCAGATAGAATAAATAATAATGTGTTGAGTGTCCGTTAGTCAAAGTCATGTTTTTAATACTCATATAGTCCTGAGCATCTCTTCCGCTGATAAATGTTCCGTATTGCTCAGCATCAAGTATGACATCATCCATTGCTGAGCCAATCAAGTTTACGTAACTCTTTAGTTGCAGAGGCAAGGCTTCACCGGTTTGACTCCAAGAATACACCCCCGGCATCACATTAATTGTGCGGGTAGTGTTACTGGATGTCTGTATCTTAGATAGAGCATATGAGATATTTTGTAAAGGCGTTTGGGGAGATGCTCCGTCATTATCATTATCTCCATCGGGACTGACCCAAAGATCCTGGTTAACCTGTACAATCATAGGCTGATTGATGAATACGGGAGTTTGATCGGGGAGAAAATAGAAATACTGGTCTAAATAGTCAACTGATCCTCTATTGAGATAAACTGTTGTTGGAAGGTTATTGTATGCATAACTGATATCGCAACCTCGGGAGGCATTATTGAGATAAATACTGTTACTGAGATCGGTATCGAAGTAGATGTACATGTTGTTATAACCAAGCCCACTTAATCCTCCTCCCGATGTAATGGCATTGTTTGAGTATATCTCATTTGCATATAGATATACAAATGATCGAGAGACTCCTATCCCTCCTCCAAAATAGGCTCTATTATGATAAATCACGCATTTTGTCACCTTAACAACAGATAATCCAATGCCAATGCCGCCTCCAATTGAGTAATCAGATGAATGGGGATACCAATTACTCCTGCAATTTCTCAGTGTTAAACCAATAACACTTAGAGTATCGACAGCCCCACCACAGTTTTTGATGATAATACCCGTCCGTGTGTCTTCCCCATCTATAATTGTCTGGCTGATATGGGTGGAGTCTGCATCAACTATATAATAACTGCCAATAGTGATCGGTTTATTATCTATGACTACGGCTCCAGACCATATGCCAGGAGAGATAAGCACAGTATCACTCACTGCAGCCATGTTTATACCTGCTTGTATGGTCGTGACATCGCCCGACCCATCTGATGCGACAACTATAATCCCTGCTTTTAAAGAACAACACCACAACACTACCCACAGCAATGCCATTGTGGAATATTTATTCATAATTCTGTACCAGACAATATATTAGTTGCGTGATTGTTCATCATAACTATGTTTTCCCCATTGTAATTAGCTGAGCTATCAGGCGGGGACCTATCCCCGCCTGATAGCGTAATCAACATTTAAGTTCAGTCTAAGACAACCAGTTTCTTTGTCAATAGATTGTTTGGGGATTTGATCCTACAGAAGTATATTCCTTGGGCGACAGGTCTTCCATCGTCAGTTCTACCGTTCCATACAAAGGTGGTGTTTCCCTTAGAGATTTCGCTTGAGTTGATTGTTTTGACCAACTGACCCTTAAGGTTGTAAATACTGATCTCAACGGCACTCTTGGCAGATGCATTGATTTCGATGATTGTGTTACTACGCATTGGATTTGGGTAGATGTTAACCGACAGGGCTGGGGATACTACAGATTCACTTTCATATCCACCATCAAGGCCAATTATTGAGAACTTATACTTTCCGTTCTCAACAACCTTATTACTAACGTCTATTAAGGCTGAATAATACTTTTTTTCTTGATAACCGTTATTCTTAGACGCTGAGTATAGATTAACATAACAGATAAAACAAATACTGGCAAAGGATTGATTTTTGCCAAACTGTTCACACAAAACAGTCGTGAGCATTTCATGATTTCTCCTTTAGAAATAGCATGAACTTTTTCTCAATATATGTGTTGGATATTAGTGTTGGTATTGATTCCTTTCTACTCTTTCTTACATTAGCCAAAAACATCTATTTGTTCTTTTTGTTGTTGCTCTATTGAGGTGAATCCACATTTGAGCATGCCCCAGTCATTCTAGGGCGTAGAAAACATAAATGATGTCGCCTATTTCGATGATGATGTACTCACCTTCGGAATCTTCATATCTGATCTCAACTCCCGGGCCGTTTAACGAACCCAGATACACAGGAAGCGTGAATGGGTCTATCGCTGAGTAATCAATCTCTGAAGCCGCCAAAAACGTGATGACGAACAGCACTACCAGAATAAGCACCAATCTCTCTAACATACGAACTTCCTTTTTAAGCGTTTATATGTTAGACGGAGATTTGATGACTAAGTGCCGACTTTTGGGGGTTTATTTTAGGGTGTGGTGAATTTAGACCGAAATTGCTGCCCTGACCATACGTGAAAATATGTACGATTGTGATTATGATTAAGGTCTGCCGATTGATTTGATGAGTATTGATTGAATCTCTCTTAAAACACTCGCAGTGTGCGGCGTAAGCTTTCATAGTTCAAAAGCCGTTATCTACGTAGGCAGATCTCTCATTTATCAGCTACGGATTTAAAACTGCCCGGGACTGAAGAACTGCCCCGGACAGCCAATGTCCCTACTTTCATCAATAGCACTTTATGCGTTAATGATGTCCTTCCAGCCTGCAGGCGGATGAAGTATACCCCTGAGGATGCCTGCTTGTTGAGGTTATCTTTACCATCCCACACAACTTGATGGGTTCCTGCTGCCTTGAATTCATTAGTTAATGATCTCACCAACTGACCTTTCAGATTATACACCGACAGGCGGATCTCGGAAGGCTTGGGTAGTGCGTAGGTTATTGTAGTGGAAGGGTTGAATGGATTAGGGTAGTTTGCCATCTGCAGATTGCTTGCTGAAGGGCTTAGCTCATCTTCATTTCCTGTATATCCTTGGGATTCAAAACAGCCGATATCAATTCCTGATCCATATACCCGGTTAAAACCAAATGCGTCATATTGGGGAATATTGTATCCCGATGGTAAAATTGCAGGATCCAGGGTTCCGGCGTCAATGGCAGGTGAATAACCATTCACATCATCAGAAAAGAGATAATAGTAACTTGGCAAGGAAGGATCAGTACCGCTGAACAAAGGATCTGTACCGATGAGGTTGTTGACACCCCAGCTTAGAGACAGATCGTTATACACCCTGTAGATATTCTGTGTTTTACTGAAAAGACAGTTTTCAATATAAGTATCTGTGGTTGTTCTGATGTCGTAGGTATTGCTATTGTTCGAAAATATGCAGTTGATAATGCGATTAAAACTAGTTCCAATTTGCAAGTAATCCGGATAGGTACCTGTATTATTGGCAAAAGTGCAGTTGATGAGATCAACAGTTTGGCCTACAAGGATATCAATATCCCTGACCCCACCACTCGTGTTATTGCCGGCAAAGAGACAATTATCAAATGTGATCACCGGACTGAATTGCAGCCCGGAATAAGTCCTGTAATGAGCAAATCCATCCTCCGAATAATGGGTGTTGTTGATAAACTTGCTGTTGCTGACGATCAAGGTATCACGCACCGCAATGTCAAAAGCTCCGCACCCCCGATCCCATGTGCCCGGCATTGAGGGCACCCCGCTGTCCCTGATCACGATATTATCCAGCTTGATTACTGCTCCCTTCAAATTCATCCCAAAGTCGTAAAATTGAGCTGTGTTGTTTCTCATGGTTATGTTCTTCATAGTGAATTCACTATTGATATAACCCAAGGCAATCATCCATTGACTAACTGATGAATTCTCTACAGTAATGTTTTCATAATGGCAATCAAAAATCTCCCAACTGAAGAGTGCAGATGCCATGCTTGTGGAGATGGACACATTTTTCATCCGCATCCCATACCGCTGGATTCCCATGGTGACTACACCTGTGCCCCGGATCAGATTTGCGGCGTAAAGCCTTGTTTGAGATTCGGATACACCCTGCAGAATTGTATAATCCTTAATGGCAATGGGGATATACTCATCCATAAAGACGTTGTGATGGGTTCCAGCCATAAGGTGGACAGTCTGGGGTTGAGCTGGATTGCTGGCAATTCTCTGCATGCCCAGCGAGGGAGTTTTTAGGGCGGTGCTAGGGCTCAGCCCATCATTACTATCACTTCCCTGGGGGCTTACATAGATGTCCGCATCAACCGGCTGCAGATAGGCTTCCTGAACATCAAACACCACATAAGGAGATGCGTCGTATCCAGCATCATAATGATCAGCATAATATCGCTCATAACTGGGCACAGTGAACTTCTTCAGATAGACTGAAACCGTGCCATAATGAATATAATGCCAATGAATATCCATGCCCCACTGGGCGAAATTGTTGTATATGCTGCATCTGTCGGTTTGGGAAAAGATTATAGTAGGCGAACCACCCTGAGGTGAACTGCCGATATCAAGCCCGCCTCCAATATAACGAGCCATATTGTTGTAGATGTTGACATTCGAAAGCGAAACGCTATTGGTCTGAAGAATAGCTACCCCTCCCCCCATAGATGCCTTGTTCCCATACACATGCAGGTTAAGAAGAATACCGCTACAGTTGGCGTGGAAGAATATACCTCCTCCGAATATCTGACGAGGTGAAGCTCCGTTAAAGTAATCATATCCTCTGCCACACGTAATCGAAAACCCTCTGAGAGTGATATTCACGGCGTTTTCATAGAATAGAACTGTGGAATTGGCGTTTGCGGAGCCGTCGATGATTGTTGAGCTAACGAAGGTAGTATCTCCGGTGGTGTATTCCAGAGATGCCAGAGTAATATTCTGTTTATTAGAGAGATCGATGTTTTCAATATAGCGCCCCGGATGCACTAATACCACATCTCCACTTTGGGCATCATTGATAGCTGCTTGAATAGATGTATAGGCCTGAGTTCCATCCAGGGACACATGTCTGGTAATCCCAAATACCAGCAAGGGTATCAGGAGCATTGACATCAGTATATACTTCTTCATATGGACTTCCTGTTTAATGGGTATGGAGCGGCGACAAGCGCCGCTCCACACTTAATGGTTATACTACTTCATCAGCAGCATTTTGTTTT
>JAJBBF010000071.1 GCA_020532215.1 Candidatus Cloacimonadota bacterium | reverse complement strand
GAGACCCGTTTGAGAAAGGCGGGGGGAAATTCGGTCCAGTCGGCGGTCATGCCGTCCACGGAGTTAACGGCGCGGAGTGCGCAGACGTTTTCGTAGGTGCGTTCGTCGCCCATCACGCCCACACTGCGGATGGGCAGCAGCACGGCGAAGGCCTGCCAGGTGCTGTCGTAGAGGCCCCAATCGCGGAGTTCGCTGATGAAGATCTCGTCGATGGCCTGGAGGCAGGCGATCCTTTCGGCGTCCACGGCCCCGATGATCCGCACTGCCAGTCCCGGTCCGGGGAAGGGATGGCGGCTGATGAGGGTTTCGGGCAGGCCCAGTTCGCGTCCCACGGCGCGGACCTCATCCTTGAAAAGTTCGCGGAAGGGTTCGATCAGCTTCAGCCCCATCTTGTCCGGCAGGCCGCCCACATTGTGGTGGCTTTTGATGGTGGCGGAGGGGCCGCGGAAAGAGACGCTTTCGATCACATCCGGATAGAGGGTGCCCTGGGCCAGGAACTCCACTCCGTCGTGTTTGGCGGCCTCAGTTTCGAAAACCTCGATGAAGGTGTGGCCGATCACGCGGCGCTTCTGTTCGGGATCTTCAACTCCGGCGAGGCGCTGAAGAAAGAGCCGCGAGGCATCCACAATGTCGATGCCGATCCCGGGAACGGCGGAAAAGGCCTCTTTCACCCGTTGGGCCTCCTGGAAGCGCATGCAGCCGTTATCCACGAAGATGGGGATGAGGCGGCTTCCGATGGCTTTGTGCAGCAGCAGGGCGGCCACGGAGGAATCCACTCCACCGGAAAGGCCGAGAACCACTTTGGCGCAACCGGTTTGCGCCCGGATGGCCTTTACGCTGGAGGCGATGAAGTTCTCCGGGGTCCAATCCGCGCTGCAGCCGGCGATCTGGAGGGCAAAATTCGCCAGGATGGTCTTTCCTTCAGGGGTGTGCACCACCTCGGGATGAAACTGCAGGGCGAAGATGGGGCGGTTCTTGTGGGCGATGGCGGCATAGGGCACGGAGGCGGTGGAAGCCAATACCTGGAAACCCTCCGGCAGCTTCGAAACCGAGTCCCCATGGCTCATCCAGACCTGGGCGCCGCTGGAAATACCAGTAAACAGCGGATGGGGGAGGGGCAGGTCCAAAACCGCGCGGCCGTACTCGCGGCTGGTGTGGCGTTCGATCTGCCCGCCAAAATGGTCCGCGATCAGCTGCTGCCCATAGCAGATGCCGAGGAGGGGCAGATCCAGCTCCCAAACCAGCGCGTCCGGCCGGGGCGGATCGGGATCCAGCAGGCTGAAGGGGCTTCCGGAGAGGATGACGGCTTTGGGCGCGAGTTCGTGGATCTTATCCGCGGCCAGGTTGAAGGGATGGATCTCGCAATAAACGTTCAGGGAGCGCAGCGCGCGGGCGATAAGCTGGGTGTATTGGGAGCCGAAATCGAGGATGAGGATGGTGTCGTGCCGGTTCATCAGGGCCTCACGAAGGGGTTGTGCTTCTTTTCCAGGCCGATCGAGGTGCGGGGCCCGTGGCCGGGGAAAACCACCGTGTCGTCGGGAAGGGTGAAGAGTTTGGTTCTGATCGAAGAGACGATCTGGTCGTGGCTGCCGCCGGGGAAATCGGTGCGGCCGATGCTTTGCTCAAAGAGGGTGTCGCCGCTGAAGAGGAATTTATCCGCCAGCAGGCAAATGCAGCCTTGGGTGTGGCCGGGGGTGTGGAGCACCAGGACCTCGTGATCCCCCAGTTTCAGGATCTGCCCGTCTTCCGCCAGGCTGTCCGCCGGGGCCAGATCGAGGGGCTGGCCGAGGTATTCGCTGAAGTTGCGCCGGTTGTCGGTGAGCAGGGCGGCATCCGCGGGATGGATCAGCACTTGGGAGCCCAGGGCGGCTTTGAACCAGTCGTTTCCGCCAATATGGTCCCCGTGCCCGTGGGTGTTGATGATCAGCGGGATCTGCAGCTGCAGTTCTTGGATCCGGCGCAGCAGTTCCTCGGAGGGGGCGGCGGGATCGATCAGAAACCCCTGCCGGGAAGATTCGTCCCAGAGCAGCCAGGTGTTGGTGCCAAATTCGGGAAAGAGGTGGAAAACTTCGATCTTGAGCATTACTATTCCTTGTCGAGTGAGATCAGAAGTGGCCTGAAACTATCCTCAGGGCACTTCTCCACCCAGATTTCACGCCAGTGATTCCTGTCAACAGCATATTTCACCCAGGCGGGGGAAGGGGCTTTGTTGCTGTAATAAAGCAGGATGGAGGCGGCGAGGGCGATCACGTCCGCCGGCGGGTCCGGTTCCGTGAGCAGGCCCAGCGGGCCTTCCAGATCGCGGAGGCGGAACCAGAGGCCGGGGAAATCCTCGGCGACGAGGCCTTCATTGTCGGCTTTGTCCCTGCCCACGATCAGCTTTACCCCCGGGGCAAGGCGGAAATGCCGGCCCCAGCGCAGGAGGCGGATCTGCGCTTCGCTGTCTTCTTTCATAAAGATCAGTTCGCGCAGGCGCAGGGAAAAATTGCGGTCCGTGAGCAGGCAGCCGCCGCCGGGGGCGGGGTAGGAAAGTCCCAGTTCCCTGGCGAGGGCGATCTGGCGGCTGCGGCCCCGTCCGCTGAGATCGAGCAGCCGGCTTTTATCCACCCAGCCTGCGCGGATGGGTTTGGTATCCGGCAGCAGCTTTTGGGAAAGCGGGCGGACGATCAGGTCCGCGTGGCCGCTGAGTTTATCCACCGCCTGCAGGGCGTTGCGGCGCTGGGACATGGGCCTCTGGCCCAACACTTCGCCGGAGATGAGAAAATCCGCGCCGAACTTCGGCAGCAGCTTTGCCGCTTCCCAAAACATCAGGCCATGGCAGTCGATGCAGGGATTGTGGTTCTTGCCGAAACCGTGAACGGGATCCTCCAGCATCTTCAGATGGGCGGCGGAAATATCCACCACAGTGAGCTCAAAGCCGTTTTCCCGCGCGCTTTGGGTCGCCCTATCGGCGGTGATGTAGGGCGCGCTGAAGCAGACGGGATGTACCCTGTGGCCCAGCCTTTGCATCCAAGCCACGGCCAGGACGCTGTCCAAGCCTCCCGAAAAGAGGGCGATGGCGGTTCTTTTAGCGCTGTCTATGCTCAAATCCAATATTCCTTTTCAGCAAAAAGGGCCTGCCGTAAAAGCAGGCCCGATGCGTTGTCAATTCCTTAAAAACCTGTTATTTGCTGATGTCTTCCTGGATCTGGTCCATGAAGCGGAAGGGCTCTCGCTGCCTTTCCGGGCGGTTTTCCTTATCCTCGGGGGGCAGGGTCCAATCATAGTAGTTGTAGCTTACCCCGGCGATGAGGACCTTGTTTTTGTTTAGCATTTCATAGCCGATGGCGTTTACGCCGAAGTAGAATTCCTCGATGGGCAGATAGGGTTCCCAGGAGGATTGCAGCATGGTGTAGGTCTTCTGGGTGCCGGGAATTTCGCGCAGCAGCTCGAAATCGGTTTCACTCCCGTAGGCGCCGGCATCGATCACGTGCAGCTGGGGATCGGTGGCGATGCTCCAGGTGGGGGAGTAGTTCGTTGTGGGGTTGAATTCCGGCCAGGTGGTAACCATGACCTGTTTGGGCAGGATGGAGATGCTGCCCGTGTGTTCCCTTTCGCCGTCCACGATCTCGTAGGTAACGGGCTGGTCCGTGTTCAGGCTGTAGTGCCCGCCGTAGTATATCACCCCGGCCGTGTAGGAATCCACCTCATCAAACTCGATGGTTTGGGTGCCTATCTTGAGGGTGGCCGCGGGATCAACGCCCTTGGAGGACATCCAGATCTCAACGTTCGCGATCCCCTTCGTCGGTTCCACATAATCCAGCTCGAACCAGAGCACGTTTTCATAATCCCAAACGTTGGCGGGGATGCCATACTCTTCGAAATTGGGGGCCGTGGGTTTCGTGCAGGAAGAAACCAGCAGAACAGCCATGCCCAGAACGGTAATCAACAGGATCGGAATGTGTTTTTTCATAACCTCAACTCCTTGGGAAGAGATATAATAATGACGCCGGAGCGCCTTTTCTCATCCATACATATATAATTTATCCGGGATGGCGGAACTGTCAAGGAAAAAAAAGCCCGATCCCCCGAGGTGGAGCTCGGAAAGACCAGGCTGCATTGCTGGAGCTAAATGGGGGACTCGAACCCCCGACCTGCTGATTACGAATCAGCTGCTCTACCAGCTGAGCTAATTTAGCCTTAATCCCTGATCAAGCGGAAGCCGCAGGGCTGTCCGGGTGATTCGATAAAGGTGTTTGTATGGATCCGTGAATACTGTTTGTCCAGCTTGGCGGCAAGGCTGTTGCCAACGCGCAGGGTCATGTAGGGCGTGGTGGTCATGGTCACCTTCACGGTGGTTTCCCGGTTCAGGTTGCGCGGATACCAGAAGTGGGCTGCGTCCAGGCCGGTGGTGAGTTTGTTGGTCTCATCCAGGCGGAAGGGCGGGACCTCCAGATAGTACCAGATCCGGAAATGGGGTGTTTCAGGATATTTCTCCAGGCTGTTCAGGTGGATCCCGAAAAACCGGGCAGGGCTGTTCCAGACCAGCAATTCCGGCTGGATCAGCTCCGGTTCGAAATGCTCCGGCTGGAGGTTGTTCACCCAGTAGTGGGATTCGAAATTGCCCGAGACCGTAATCGCCTGGATCTGAGCGTCTTTGTGCAAGAAGACCCCGTAATAATACCCGGGGGAGAGTTCTTCCCCAGGGATGTCGAAATCCACTTGCATGTACAGGCGCTGAAGCTCGGTGGAATAGAACATGTCCAGCTCATATTCACCGGCTTCCAAGAGTTTAAATCTGAATGCGGCAGCGGTGTCCTGCGCCACGATGCCAGCCGTGAGCGACAGCAGTAAAGCGATCAGCAAATATGTTCTGCGCATTTTAAACTCCTTTGGTACATAGTTTGGCTATACCAAGCTGAAATGCCAGCACTTTTTCGTCAAGGTATTTCTTGCGATCTGCTTCCGCTGCTCCGAAAATTTTCCCTTGACTCCAAAGCCTCTTCCAAAAATCTGCCCTTAGCAGACTAATCAAACAATCAAAGGAGTAAATCATGAAACGCAGAGTGATCATCATGGGAGCCGCGGGAAGGGATTTCCACAACTTCAACGTGTATTTCCGCGATAACCAGGACTACGAAGTGGTGGCCTTCACCGCCACCCAGATCCCTGGCATCGACGACAAGAAATACCCCGCTGAACTTGCCGGCAGCCTTTACCCCAACGGAATTGAAATTCACCCGGAAGCGGAACTGAAACAGCTTATTGAAGAGCGCAAGGCGGACCTGGTGGTCTTTGCCTACAGCGACCAGCCCCACGAGGAAGTGATGCACAAGGCGTCGCTGGTGAACGCCGTGGGAGCCGATTTCATGCTTATGGGCGCTAAAAACACCATGATCAAGACCAGCAAGCCCCTCATCACCGTTTGCGCCGTCCGCACCGGCTGCGGTAAATCCCAGACCACCCGCGCGGTCATCAAAGCCCTCAAAGCCAAGGGACGCAAGGTTGTCTCCATCCGCCACCCCATGCCCTACGGCGACCTGGTGAAACAGAAAGTCCAGCGCTTTGCCGAGCTCGAGGACCTCAAAAAACACAATTGCACCATTGAAGAAATGGAAGAATACGAGCCGCATATCATGATGAACAGCGTCATCTATGCCGGAGTCGATTACGAAGCCATCGTGCGCGAAGCCGAGAAAGAAGCCGACGTGATCATCTGGGACGGCGGCAACAACGACATCCCATTCTACTGCTCCGACAAGCAGCTGAACATTGTGGTGGTGGACCCCCACCGCCCCGGAGACGAGATCAGCTACTATCCCGGCGAGACCAACATCCACCTGGCCGACATCATCGTGATCAACAAGATCGACAGCGCTGACCTCGACGACATCAACGACGTACGCGCCAACGTGCGTGAACTCAACCCCAGCGCCAAGATCGTTGATGGAGCCTCTCCGCTCACGGTGGACAAACCCGAGATCATCACCGGCAAGAAAGTCCTCGTGGTGGAAGACGGCCCCACCCTCACCCACGGTGAAATGACCTACGGCGCCGGCGTGGTTGCCGCCGAAAAATACGGCTGCGACGACCTCGTTGATCCCCGCGAATTTGCCGTCGGCGAGATCGCCGAGACCTTCGAGAACTACCCCGAGATCGGCATCCTGCTTCCCGCCATGGGCTACAGCGAACAGCAGATCAAGGACCTCGAAAAGACCATTAATGATACAGACTGCGAAGGCGTGGTGATCGCCACCCCGATCGACCTGCGCCGCCTGGTTAACATCAAGCATCCCGCCTGCCAGGTCAGCTACGACCTCCAGGAGATCGGCAGCCCCACCCTCGCGGAACTTCTGCAGGATTTCTAAACTTCCCGGGACCACCTCAGAGTAAGCCTGGATAATACAAAATAGATGGGGCAGACCGCAAGATCTGCCCCGGATTTTTCAGAAGAGGAAGATATGACCAAGACAGCGGTACTCGCGCTGGGCGGCAACGCCATCATCAAGGCCGGGGAAAAAGGCACGATCAGCCAGCAATTCGCCAACACCCGGGAGTCCCTGAGCGGGATCGTGGAACTCATCTGCCAGGGCTACAGGCTTGCCATCACCCATGGCAACGGACCCCAGGTGGGAAACCTGCTCCGCCAGCAGGAAGCCGGTGAAAAGGAAGGGATCGCGCCGCTGCCGCTGGGAGTGCTGAACGCGGCCACCGAGGGTTCCATGGGCTACATGATCGAACAGAGCCTGCAAAACCGCCTCCGCCAGAGCGGCATCGACAAACAGGTGATCACCATCGTCTCCCAGGTGGTGGTGGACCGCAACGACCCCAGCATGCTCAATCCCAGCAAATTCGTGGGCAGCACCTATTACAGCGCCCAGCAGGCCGAAGAGCTCAAGAACACCCTCGGCTGGACCCTCAAAGAAGACGCCGGCAAGGGTTACCGCCGCGTGGTGCCTTCGCCTCTGCCGCAAAGGATCGTACCCGCCGAAACGGTGAAGGAACTGGTGCAGCGCGGCGAGATCGTGATCGCGGTCGGTGGCGGCGGGATCCCCGTTTACATCCAGGATGACGGCAGCTACGAAGGCGTGGACGCGGTGATCGACAAGGATTTCGCCAGCGCCCTTTTGGCCCTGAACATCGAGGCGGACCTCTTTGTGATCCTCACCGGAGTGGACAAGGTGGCAATTGATTTCGGCAAACCCGGCCAGCGCGACCTCGACGTGTTGACCGTGGAGGAAGCCAGCCGCTATTATGAAGAAGGCCAGTTCCCCGCCGGCAGCATGGGGCCCAAGATCAGGGCCGCAATCGATTTCATTGAGCGCGGCGGCAAAGAAGTGCTGATCACCTCCATCGACAGGATCGTGGACGCCTTCGCCGGCAAAACCGGCACCAGGGTCGTGCACTGATCCGTAGTTAGCATTCAAGCAAGGCCCGGAGCAGCACGCTTCGGGTTTTTTCTGACCGGATTTGTTAGCCATTATATAGGAGGGCAGGAAGAGATTGGCTGTATAAATTAGTCTTGGCAGATTTTCCTTTTCCTCCCCCTTATCGCCTGCGCATTCACTTCGCTTCAGCCCCTCACTAACCTCCCGCCTGGCAGGCGGGGATTTAACGGGAGGCAGGCAGGGGGTGAATGGGATAGGGCTCAGGGCGGATATGGCATGTGATCCTGTTATTCCACTGATCCTGGCGCCCAGCGAAGGCAGAGAGCATGGACGACAGGAAACTGCTTATTGGTTCGACAAGTCATGCGGTTGGCGTCGATGCCCGTCCCTTGCCCGATTTCAGCAATGTTCACCCTTTGGCCCTTCCACCCCTTAAAGCTTGCTGTAGTCGATGCTCCTTCGTCGCTCGACTCCAGCGTGCTCAACTCCAGCAAAAAAAACCGGCCGCCGTGAAGCAGCCGGTGGTATATTTTATGAGAGGGTTTTAGATCAATCCGCAGTCGGTGAGGACTTGAGTCATCGCCGCCTGGGCGTCCGCCGGCACCATATAGGAGAGCGGGAAGCCGAAAACGTAGCAGCGGGTATTGCCGGTAACGGTGCGCATGGCGATGGGCTGGTTGTTGTAGAGGTCATATTCTTCCTGGGTGGGTCCCTGCACGGGATATCCCACGGGCTTGATGCCCATGCGGTAGATCACCTCGGCGCTGGCGCTGTTGGTATGGAAATAGGTGATGGTGGAAAGGCCTTCCCGGAGGTTGACCAGAGCGTTGAAGCTGGGCTCGTTGCCGGCCCCGTATTGAAGGTCCACATCAGGATAGCCTTCCTGGCCGAGGGCCGTTTGGAAATAGGCCTTTTGCAAGAGGTTGTTGTTGAGGATCCTGGCGGGCGGTGAGACGTAGGTGGCGCCCAGGTAATTCACGAAGGTCCTCTGGGTGGCCAGCACGAAGGCGTCCAGGGTGGAGGCCAGCTGGGAGGTGCCGGAGAGGAGGAAATTGCCTCCGGATCTCATGTAGAGCGAGATACCGTCATTTTCGTTCTTAAGGTTTCCGGCTTCGCTGGGATTGTCGCAGTGGTAGATAACCAGCTTGTATTGCTGGAGGTCCGAAGTGGCCAGATGGCGGAGACGGTAATCGCCGAAAGTGTCTCCGGGGATGCCGACCCTGGTGCGGTGAATGAAGGTTTTGGTGCCGCTGTAGGCCGAGAGCATCTGCTGGTAGTTGGCCAGAACGGTGTCGTCCGGGGAAGTGGAAGCGTTGTCCAGATCGTCATCCACCACCAGCACCCCTTCGCGGTTCTCCGGGGCTATGGGATCGACCAGGGTGAAGGTATAGGTGGCGGGTTCGGGGTCAACTTCGCCCTGCAGGTCCACGCAGCGCACTTGCATTGTGTGTACTCCGCTGGACAGGGTGGTAAGCACCAAAGTTTGCCCCAGCGGGGAATAGAGGGGTATGCGCAGCCATTCTGTGCCGTCGGTGTCGAAGACGTGGGAATTGGCGTAGGGAGGATAGTTGTAGGGCGCGCCGTCCAGGCGGAGGTCGAAGTGGGTGATCTCGCTGTAGTAGTTTTCGTCGGTATAGCGGTCCAGGACGGTATTCACTTTCTTGTCGTAGGGGCTTTCATTGCCGGGAGGCGGGAACAGGATGTTCCCCGAGGGCTGCACAACGCCGTATTCGCCTCTCCAGCCCCAGCGGAGCCAGACCTTGATGTTGTTGCTGTTGATGGCGGTGGTGGTGTTGGCCATATCCACGAAGAAAGGCGTGGCGAAGCGCTGGAGTCCGCCCACGATGGTGAAGGGCAGGATCTCCGGGGTGGATTCGTCGGTATAGTCGATGAAGTGGTTGTCGCCCAGGGCGTAGGTGCGCTGGGGATAAACCACGGTTTTGGGCCTAAAACCTGTTTTCACGGCGAAAAGCAGCCGGGAGTTGAGGGTGGCTTCAGAGACCACCCCGGCCAGATCGTAGGCGCGGGCTTCGATCTTGGTGAGGGTTTCGGTTACGCCGTCCACCACGTCGAAAGTGAGGGCGGGATCGGTGTAGCGGGTGAGCAGATACTCGTCCATGTGAATGTCGTTGGCAGAGGTCGCTGTATCGATCCAGTCGGTTTCCGTGCCGGGAATGACGGTGCTGTCCGCGGGATCGATCTTCATCATCTTGAACTCGTATTTGAAGGGGGTGGGATCGATGAAGGGATCATCGTCGTCCATGGTGAAATCCAGCCGGATGCCAGAGCCGACCACGCCGCCGTTGGGGTTGCCCTTGGTGGTGGTAACGATACAGGTGGGGCGGGCGGAAGTGGAGTTGAATTTGCGCCAGGCCATGCTGGTCATGGGGTAGGTGGGGTCAGCTGCGTCGGCAGGTGTATAGACCGGGGAAATGCCGCCCCGGTTGTCGATGGCGATCACCTCGAAAGTGCTTTCCATGCTGAGCGGATTGCCATTGGCGTCCGCGGCGGGGAAGTTGATCACGGCATATTTGGCGGTGGTCCAGATGGTCTTGCGGGCGTCCGGATGGTCCAGAGGGAGGTCCTGATCGGCGTTGGTCTTGTAATGCAGCACCCAGCCCGTGCCAAAGCGCTCGACCACGTTTGCGGGCGTGAATTCGCCGGTGGTGTCGATGAAGTGGTTGCCCGGGGTGGCGATCGCGTTTCCGTTCGGGCCGATCTGGTCCTTAACGCGATAGGCGAAACCGGTGATGATCCCGTCTTCATCGCTGGCGTTCCAGAAGATCTTTTGCTGGAATAAAAATTCTGTATCGGCGAAGGGGGCGAGCAATTCGCTGTCGTCGAAACCTTCATAAGAAGTGATGGTGATGATGGGTTCCTTGTTGGGGAATTTGTCGCCGAATTTGCCGCAGCCGGTGAGCACCAGCAGGGTCAAAGTCATTACGGTTAAAAGGGTTAAGAGTCTTCTGCTCTTATCTGGCATCGTTCCTCCCATATATGATCGGTGGATATTTTCTTACTGCTATTCCTTAAAAATGAAGTCGAGAAAATCGTCAACAGTTTTATTTATTCCCTGGGCCGCGAGAGCGGCTTTGAGCAGGTTCAAAAAGAGCAGGGAAGTGGTTACGGAGCCGATTCCCCCCGGGACGGGGGTGATCGCCAAAGCTTTGCCGTAGCAGGCGTTGTAATCGATATCGCCCACATAGCCGGGTTTCCCGTCCGCCCTTTTTTGCTCGTTGATGCCCACGTCGATGAGCACGCAATTATTTTTGATCATCTCCGGCTGCACGAACTCCGCCTGGCCGAGGGCGGCTACCAAAATGTCCGCGCCGCGGGTGAGCTCTTCCAGGTTGGCGCTGCGGGAATGGCAGACGGTGACGCTGGCGTTGGCCCAGGGTTTTTTCCAGAGCAGCATGTTCGCCAGCGGTTTGCCCACGATGGCGCTGCGGCCGATTATCACCACGTGCCGGCCCGCCACGGGCACCCGGTAGTGGCCAAGGGTGCAGAGCACCGCCAAAGCCGTGGCTGGCAGGAGGCTGTCCTCTCCCAAAAGGATCCGGCCCAGATTCACGGGGTTGAGGCAGTCGATATCCTTGGCAGGGTCGATGCCGGCACCGGCCAGGGCGTCGTCGATCTGGCGCGGCAGGGGTTTTTGCAGCATGATGCCGTGGGTTTGGGGGTCGGCATTGGCCGCAGCGATGAGTGAGAGCAGCTCGGCCTGGCCGACATTGGCGGGCAGGCTGGCCAGCTGCACTTCGCAGCCCAGCTTGGCGCCGCTGGAGACGATGTTTTGCACATAGTAGGAAGCGGCGGGGTCGTTTCCGGTTTGGATCAGCCGCATCCGGGGGGCCAGCCCGTGTTCCGCGATGAGTTCCTTGATCCTGGCGCGGATGAGGGCGGCCAGGGGTTTGCCGTAAAGCACTTTTTCCATGTCATTCACCTTCGGTTTCCAGATCCTGGAGCCGGCGCCTCAGCGGCTCGATCCTCAGTGCCGTTCCCGTGGCGGGATCGAGCTCCAGATAAACGGCGTTGACCTGCAGGCCGAGCTGGGAAGCTTCATAGCGCAGGGGCAGGCCGTGGCGGAATTTTTGCAGGATGATCTCTTTTTTCACGCCGATCACGCTGTCGTGGGAGCCGGTCATGCCAACGTCCGTGATGTAGGCCGTGCCCTGGGGCAGGATCTCAGCGTCGGCGGTCTGGATGTGGGTGTGGGTGCCCAGCAGGGCGGAGACATGGCCGTCGGCGAACCAGGCCAGGGCGCGTTTTTCGGAGGTGGATTCGGCGTGGAGGTCCACCAGCACGCAGCGCCCTTCATGACCGGGGTTGGCTTCAAACCAGCGTTCCAGCGCCGTGAAGGGGGAATCGCAGGGAGGCATGTAGATCTGGCCGCAGAGGTTCAGAACGCTGATCTCCAGCTCCCCTTTGCGCAGCACGCAGACCGGATTGCCGGGTGCCTCAGCGGGAAAATTGAGGGGCTTCACGATGGCCGGATTGGCGCGGATGTAGTCCCAGGATTCGTGGCGGTCCCAAAGATGGTTGCCGCCGGTGACGATATCCACCCCGCAGTTGAAGAGGGGTTTGAGGGTTTTTTCGGTGAGGCCGCGCCCGTCGGCGAGGTTTTCTCCGTTGATGATGATGAAATCCGGAGCAAACTCAGCCTTCAGCGCTGGCAGTTGGTCGTACAGGACCTGCCGGCCGGGTTTGCCGAAGATATCCCCGAAAAAGAGCAGTTTGATCATTTGGCCATGGCTATCTGGCGGGTTTCCCGGATCACGGTTACCTTGATCTGGCCGGGATACTGCACTTCCTTTTCGATCTGGGCGGCGATCTCGGTGGCCAGCAGCGGGGTCTGCGCGTCTTCCACCAAAGAGGGTTCCACGATGATGCGCAGCTCGCGTCCGGCCTGGATGGCATAGGATTTGTTCACGCCTTCCACGGAATTGGCGATTTCCTCCAGCTTGGCGAGGCGCTGCATATAGGTTTCCAGCATTTCCCTGCGGGCGCCGGGGCGAGCGCCGGAAATGGCGTCGGAAGCCTGCACCAGGGCGGCATAGACGGAAATGGCCTCCACCTCTTCGTGGTGCGCTTCGATGGCGTTCACGATGATCTTGCTCTCGCCGTTCTTGCGGGCGATGTTGGCGCCGATGATGGCGTGGGTGCCGTCAAATTCCTGATCCACCGCTTTTCCGATATCATGGAGCATTCCGGCGCGGCGGGCGATCTCCTGGTCCAGTCCCAGTTCGGCGGCCAGGATGCCGCAGATCCAGGCTGCCTCCAGCGAATGTTTGAGCACGTTCTGGCCGTAGGAGGTGCGGTAATGCAGGCGTCCCAGGATCTTGATCAGGTTGCCGGAGATATTGTGGATGTTGGTTTCCAGCACGGCTTTTTCGCCGATCTTCACCAGCGTGTCTTCCATCTCCTTGCCGGTTTTGATGATCACGTCCTCGATGCGGCCGGGGTGGATGCGTCCGTCAGAGATCAGTTTCTCCAGGGCGAGGCGGGCTATTTCGCGGCGCACGGGGTCGAAGCAGGAAAGCACCACGGCTTCGGGGGTGTCGTCGATGATCAGGTCCACCCCGGAGGCTTTTTCAAAGGTGCGGATGTTGCGTCCCTCGCGGCCGATGATGCGGCCTTTCATTTCGTCCGAGGGCAGGGAGACGACGGACACGGTGGATTCGGAAACGTGGTCCACTGCCAGGCGCTGGATGGCGGTGGAGAGGATCTCCGCCACCTTCTTGGAGGTGTCCAGCTTGATCTGTTCGATGGTGAGTTTGGCGTCGTTGGCCGCCACCTGGCGGGCCTGGGTGATCAGCTCCTCGCGCATCATGTTCAAGGCTTCGTCGCGGCTGAGGCCGGCGATCTGGCAAAGTTTGGCGCGCTGGTCTTCGATGATCCTTTCCGCTTCCTGGGTCCTGCGGCCGATATCCTCTTCCTTGTGTTTCAGGCGTTTTTCCTGTTCAGCCAGGTTTCCCTCTTTCCTGTCCATGCTTTCCAGGCGTTTGTCCAGGCTGCCGAGGCGTTCGTTGAATTTCTTCTCCTGAAAGCGGAGTTCTTTCTGCCGGTCCTTGATCTCGTCTTCCATCGCCTTTTTCTGTTTGAACCACTCGTCCTTGGCCTCCAGGATGGCGGCTTTTTTGGTGGTTTCGATCTCGGCTTTGGCGGAATCCCGGATCTCCTGGGCGATGGTTTTGGCGCTGGAGATCAGGTGGAAAGAAGTGTTGCGTTTGATCAGGTAGATGATCAGGGCGATGAGGAAGCCCAAGACCAGTCCGATGGCTGCCATGATCCATTTATTAGGCATCATAATATCCTTTTTGATCTATTCAGGCGGGTTACGCACCCAGCCGTTGCGAAAATGAAAGGCCCGCGTGAACCGTGTATGCTTGTCTGTTAAAAGCCAAGCATCAGGTGGGCGCCTACCTTGTGGGCTTTATGGATCCGGGACCAGCCGGCATGCATGCCACCCATGGCTCGGTTCCCGTATTTTTATCAGCTTTTGTGCAATCCATATCACGGGTTCCGCAGGCCAAGGCTTCAGATCTCCCCAACGATGTTTCCCACCATCTGGTTCAGGCGTTCAAGTTCCTTTTCCAGTTCGGTGCTGCGTTTTTGCAGGGAGCTGATCTCATCCTGCCTCTTCAGCAGAAGCAGGAGCAAAAGTTTGGTGAAGTCGAGGTTTTCGTATTGTTCGCGGAGCTCGTTCAGTTCCGCGTCGATCGCCGCGGCCACGGCCTGGATCTCTTTGGGATGGTCCGTGCGCAGGCGGAACCTGCGGCCAAAGATCTCGACTTCAACTGATTTCATCATTATTTATCGGTATCGCCCAGTTCCGGAAAAACGCTGTCGATCTGGCTGATGGCGTCGCTGGCGATGCTTTCGAATCCGGAGATGGTTTCCTGCAGTTCGCGGTATTTATCATCCAGGCTGGCCAGCTGTTTTTCCAGCTCTTCGATGCGTGCCCCGGAACCGCTGTTGCTTTGGTTGATGCTTTCGACCTGAGCCATGAGCTGGCTGTTCTCCTCGCGCAGATCTTCGTTTTGTTGGGTCAGTTTCTCCAGTTTTTTCTTGTCTTCGGTGTACTGGTGGATCAGTTTTTGTATCTTATCTTGCAAGCTTGTTGCGTTTGTTTCCATTGTCTTACCTCATGTTTATCTGCCAGGCGCGAAAGAGCATTTCCCGCACCGATGCAAGTACTTGGTCAACGCGCTCATCTGTCAATGTTTTTTCGCTGTCCTGCACAACTATCCGCAGCGACATGCTGCGAAAGCCCTCTGGAACCTGCTGGCCAAGGTATTGGTCGAAGATGCTCACATCGCGGATCAGATCTGGGTTCACAGCTTTGATCGCGGCGGCTATCTCGGCATAGGCTACGCCGGTCTTGATCAGGAAAGAAAGGTCCCGGGTCACGGCGGGATGGCGGGGCAGTTCGCGGAAGATCTTTTCCCGGCCGCGGGTGAGGTCGATGAGCAGATCGACGTCCAGTTCAATCACCCAGATATCCTGTTTGAGCAGGGTGAGATCGATCCCGAAGTTTTGGGCTACGCGGGTCTTCAGGCGGCCGCAGGAAGCGATCACGCGGTCTTCGGCGTAAAAGCCCAGGTTGTCCCCCGCGGACAGCCAGGGACGCTCCAGCGCTGCGGTATTGGTTTCCTGAACGCCCAGCAGCCGCAGCAAGCCCTCCACCAGGCCTTTCACCTGGTAGAAATCGATGGCCTTGCCGGCAGCGCTCCAGTGTTCGGGATCCATTTTCCCGGTCAGGACGGCGGCGAAGGAGAGATATTCAGCCTGTGAATCCCCCTCTTTCAGATAGACCTTGCCGAGTTCCATCAGCTTGAGGTTGCGCTCGCCGTGGTTGAGGTTGTAGCGCAGATTGTCCAGCAGCTGGGGCAGCAGCGTGATCCGCATGGCGGACTGGTTGCTGCTTTGGGGGTTGACCAATCTGAACAGTTTGGCCTCGGTTTCGGCCGGCTCGAGAGCCAGGTCTGCCAGTTGGGCGGGATCACAGAAGCTGTAGTTCAGGGTTTCGTGGAACGAGGCGTCCGCGAACCAGTCCTCGATCCCTCTGCGGATGCGGAAAGCGTGGCGGTCCATGATCCGCGGCGCTTCCTTCTTCCTGGGGATGCGTTCATAGCCGGCCAGGCGGGCCAGTTCTTCCAGCAGATCGGCTTCGCGGGTGATGTCCACGCGTTGGGGCGGGATCCGGAAAAACAGTGAATGGACGCAGTCGATCTCGCTGAATTCGGTCTTGCCGGCCTTCTCTTCTTCCAGGTGGTGGCAGTGGATCAGGCTTGTGTCTTCGATCAGTCCGTCGATCCAGGCACCGTATTGGATGAATTCGCAACCCAGGGCTTCCAGATAGCGGATGATCTCCTCGCCGGCCAGTTCATAGCCGATGAGCTGCCGGAAACGGCAGGGGCGAACGGCCAGGTAGCGCGGTTTCAGGGGCTCCGGCCAGGCGTCGTAAAGCTCGTTGCAGACCTTGCCGCCGGCTGTTTCCAGGAAAAGCTGCACGGCGCGGTCGCTCACCAGATCAACGTAGTGGGGGCTCAGATGGCGCTCGAAGCGGTAGGAGGAATCGGTGGAGAGCTTGTGTTTGTAAGAGGTGGCGCGGATGCTTCCGGGCTGGAAACAGGCGGCTTCCAGCACTATGGAGGTGGTGGCGGCGCTGATGGCGGTGTCTTTGCCGCCCATCACGCCGGCCAAAGCGGAGGCGTCCCTGCCGTCGGCGATCACCAGGTCGCCGGGATTGAGGCGCAGGTTCTTGCCGTCCAGGGCCACAAATTCCTCTTCCGGCCGGGCCTGGCGCGCCACAACGGCGGGATGGCCGTCGCTGGGGTCCAGGGGCTGCAGTTTCCCGTAATCGAAAGCGTGCAGGGGATGGCCCAGCTCCAGCATCACAAAGTTGGTGACGTCCACGATGTTGTTGATCGGCCTCAGGCCGGATTTGACCAGCGCGGTCTTCAGCCACTGGGGGGATTCCTTCACGTTTACCCCATCCAGCAGCCGCGCGGTGTAGCGGGGGCATTTCAGGGGATCTTCCAAAACCAGGGTCAAGGCTGTTTCTTCGCTTGGTTCTCCGGGCAGATGCTCCACCGGCGGCAGGCGCAGGGGTTTTCCCAGCGAAGCCGAGAGGTCGCGGGCGATCCCGGTGTAGCCCAGCAGGTCGGGCCGGTTGGGCGTGATCTCCAGTTCCAGGATGGTGTCCGGAAGTTCGTAGATCTCGTTCACGGAGCTGCCGGCCGGGGTGGAGGCATCCAGTTCGATGATGCCCGCGTGGTTGTCCGAAAGGCCCAGTTCCCGTTCGGAACAGAGCATCCCGCGCGATTCCACGCCGCGGAGGGTGGCGGTTTTGATGGTTAACCCCGGCAGTTCGGTTCCCGGCAAGGCGAGCACGGAGATCATCCCCGCTTTGCAGTTGGGCGCTCCGCAGACCACCTGGGCGGGTTCCCCGGCGCCGAATTCCACGCTGCAAACCTGCAGATGGTCGGTGCCCGGGATGGGCTCGGCGCTGAGCACTTTGGCGGCCACAACGCCGGCGGGAAGCTCGGGCAGGGGCTTCACGGCCTCCACCTCGATCCCGCTGAAGGTGAGGGTTTGCACCAGCAGGTTAAGGTCTGCGGGCAGCTCGATATAGCGGCTTAGCCAGCGGCAGGAGATGATCACAGGACCTCCCCGCTGAACTGGCGCAGCATGCGCACGTCGTTTTCAAAGAGGATGCGCATGTCCGGGATGTTGTATTTCAGCATGGCGATGCGTTCCACGCCGAAGCCGAGGGCGTAGCCGGAGTAGATCTCGGGATCGATGCCCAGCATTTTGAACACGGCGGGATCAACCATGCCCGCGCCGCCAAGCTCCAGCCAGCCGGAGTTTTTGCACACCCGGCAGCCTTTGCCCTGGCAGGAAACGCAGCTGATATCCATCTCCGCGCTGGGTTCCGTGAAGGGGAAAAAGTGCGGGCGGATGCGGGAACGGACATCTTCGCCGAACATGATCTGGGCGAAGTTTTGCAGCGTGTCTTTCAGATCGGCCATGGAAACGCCTTTATCCACCACCAGGGCTTCCAGCTGATGGAAGACGGGGGAGTGGGAGGGATCGGGCTTGTCGTTGCGGTAGCATCTTCCGGGGGAGATGATGTGGATGGGCGGAGGATACTTTTCCATCACGCGCACCTGCACCGTTGAGGTCTGGGTGCGCAGCAGGCAGCCGTTCTCCAGGTAAAAGGTGTCGGCCAGGTTGCGGGAGGGATGGTCCGGCGGGGTGTTCAGGGCGTCGAAGTTGTGGAATTCGTCGTCGATGTCCGGCCCTTCGGCGATCTCGAAACCCAAGCCCATGAAGATATCCTCGATGCGGCGGCGGATGATGGTCAGCGGATGCAGCGATCCCCGCGGCCGGAAATTGCCGGGCAGGCTCAGGTCCTGCGCCTGGGCGGCGTCCTGTTCTTCCTGGAGGCGGTCTTTCAGCTCCAGTTCCCGCTCGGCCAGCAGTTTCTCGATGCCGGCGCGGAGCTCGTTGATCGCCTGTCCGAAGGCCGGTTTATCCTCTGGCGGGATATCCTTCAATTTGCCGTAAAGGCTGTTCACCAGGCTTTTTTTGCCCAGGTATCTGGCTTTGGCGTTCAGGATGTCGTTGTTGGTCTGGCAGGCGGCGATCGCCGTTCTGGCTTGTTCCGCCGCTTCCCTCAGTTGCTCTTGCACCGTGTTTCCTTCAGTTGCTGTTGCGGCCCCGGAAGGCCGGGATCCTGTTTTTATCAGCCTTTGGCGATCTCGACCAGTTTGGCGAAGGCATCGCTGTCGTGCCAGGCCAGATGCGCGAGGGCTTTGCGGTTGATCTCGATATTGGCTTTGTGCAGGCCGTTGATGAAGCGGCTGTAGCTCATGTCGTTGATGCGGCAGGCGGCGTTGATGCGGGTGATCCAGAGGCTGCGGAACTGGCGTTTTTTAAGCTTGCGGTGGGCAAAGGCGAAGGCCATGCCGCGTTCCACGGTTTGCCGGGCAACCCGGTAGGTTTTGCTGCGGCGGCCGAAATTGCCCCGCGCGGCAAGCATGTATTTTTTTCTTCTGCGGTGGGCGGATACGTTATTCGCTGATCTTGGCATTTTTCTCTCCCTTTAGTTTCCCAGCATGCGGTTGATGCGCTTTTCGTCGCATTTACGCACGATGGCGCTGGCGCGCAGGTGGCGTTTGAGTTTGGGTGATTTCTTGGTTTTGATGTGCGCGCTTTTGGCGTGGTGGCGCACGATCTTGCCGGTGCCGGTAACCTTGAACCGCTTGGCTGCGGAACGGTTTGTCTTGATCTTGGGCATGTTTATCTCCTTGGGTGTATAAAATCTATCTTAGGGCGGATATCCGGGGTTTATTCCGCTTCTTTCGAAGTGGTCCCGGGGGCTTCGGCTTCAGGCGCGGCCACCGGTTCGGCCGGGGCCTCGGCAAGCTTTTCCAGGATGCGGTCGATGTCCTTTTTGGGGGTCATCACCATTGAGAGCAGGTTGCGCTCCGCCACCGGCGCGGAATCCACATCCGCCAGGTATGCCAGGTCTGTTTTCAGCTTTTCCAGAACGTTGAAACCGAGCTCCTTGTGAGCCATCTGCCGGCCCCGGAAGCGCACGGTGAATTTCACCTTGTTGTGCTGCTTGAAGAACTTGATCGCGTTGGTTTTCTTGAAGTTGTAATCGTGCTCTTCGGTATTGGGGCCAAACTTGATCTCTTTGATCTCGATCTCGTGCTGTTTCTTGCGGGCTTCCCTGGCTTTCCTTTCCTTTTCGTAGTAATATTTGCTGAAATCCAGGATGCGGCAGACCGGCGGGTCCGTATTGGGCGAAATCTCCACCAGGTCCAGATCCATCTCTTCGGCCTTGCGCAGGGCTTCCCGGGCGGGAAGAACGCCTATCTGCTTGCCGTCGGGGCCGATCAGGCGCACCTTGCTGGCCGTGATCTGTTGGTTTATCCTTTCCTTCGGCACCACGTCTTTCGTGCGTGCCTTTCCACGTTTGATCCGGATTATAAGAACCTCCTTCTTACCGGAAATGAAAAAGGCGGAAGATTCTTCCGCCTGCTTCATGGTAATCGTTTACCAAATGTTATCTTGCTGTATTTCGCAACCTTACGTGCACGGCAGCAGTAAGGCAGAAGCAAGCAGCTTCATTTGCGCGCCACCTTTTTCCAGGCCCCGCTTTTTGTCAATCAGAACTTTGCTGGCATTCCCCCATTTTTTATACCAGCCTGATTTTCATTTGCCATGGTTCGATCAGATCGGCTCTATATGGTGACTTGTTGTAGTGGCTGACGCGTTGCAGGCAGATCCTGATCACTTGGCAGAGCCTGTAATAGACGAACTGGTGCAATTTGCCCCAGTCCTTTTTTCTGAAGCAGATGATCTTGGGGAAGGCCTCCGCGATCTTTTCGATCATCTCCTTGCAAGAATAGACGAAGTACAGAGAGATGGTCATCAACATATTGAGGTTCTTCAGTTTTAGGTAGCTGGCCAGGCGCATTTTCTCCCACTGCAGGTCTTGTTTCATCTGCCGGTGCACT
>JAJBBF010000093.1 GCA_020532215.1 Candidatus Cloacimonadota bacterium | reverse complement strand
CCAAAAAAGTCATTGACCATTTTGGAGTGGGTGGAAATAATGGATAAAGAGGTGATTATGAACGACGAGATCTTTGCAGGACAGGATGTTTCCGATTCCGAGCGGGAAGAGCTGAACGAACGGATCGTGGACATGGACAAGGCCAAGCTCCAGTTTTACGAGAAACTGCGCCGGAAAGCCAAGGACTGGACCCAGGAAAAGACCGGCAAAACCGGCAACAAGGTGGCCGAATACCTGTTTGCCCTGCCGGATTTCTTTGTGCTGCTAACCCGCGTGGTCCTGGACAAACGGGTGCCCACCAAACGCAAACTCATGCTGGGCGGGGTGATAGCCTACGTGATGCTGCCCTTGGACATCATCCCCGATTTCATTCCCATCCTCGGCTCCGTGGACGACCTGGTGTTGGTGGTGATGGGGCTGAACATGCTGCTCAACGAAACCGACCCCAAAGTTTTGGAAGACAACTGGAGCGGCGACGGCGATGTGCTGGAACTGATGCAAAAGATCAGCGCCACCGCGGATAAGTTCATGGACAAGAACGTGCTGCAGCGCATCAAGAAATGGTTTAGACTCTAAGCGGATATGCTCAGGCTGCTGATCGCTTCCCGCAATCCGGACAAGATCACCGAGATCCGGGAACTGCTGGCGGGTCTGGAGGTGGAACTGCATTCCCTGCTGGATTTTCCGGAGCTACCACCCACCCTGGAAGACCAGCCCACCCTGCGCGCCAATGCCGCCAAGAAAGCCCTGGAGGCGGCAAAACACACCGGAATGCTCTGCCTGGCTGATGACACGGGTTTGTTCATCGACGCTTTGGATGGCCAGCCGGGTATCTTCGCGGCCCGTTTCGCCGGCGAACACTGCAGCTATAAAGACAACCGGGACAAGGCCCTGCTGCTGCTGAAAGGCGTTGCAGACCGCCGGGCGGAGTTTCGAACCTGCGCGGTCTTGGCCGCCCCGGACGGAGTGGTCGCCTTTAAGGAAGGCGTGATGCCGGGCGCAATCTCCACAGAAGAACGCGGGGAAAACGGCTTTGGCTACGATTCGATCTTCATTCCCGCTCCCGGAAACCGCAGCTACGCCCAGATGTCCGACTTCGAAAAGAACTCGCTTTCCCACCGGGCCAGGGCTCTGGAGGCAATGCTGCCAATTATACAGGAAATTATTGAAACGACATAAGAGGTTAATCATGATCAAACCCCAAGTATTCCGCCAATACGACATCCGCGGCATTGTGGACGAAGAACTGACCGAAGAATCCTACTATCTGATCGGCAAGGGCTTCGGCACCTACCTGCGCCAGAAAGGGCTGAGCTCGATCGCCCTGGGCGGCGATGCCCGGATCACCACACCCAAACTGATGGAAGCCTTTGTGAAAGGAGCCCTGCAGACCGGCTGCGAAATCATCGACATCGGCCTGGCCGCCACCCCGGTGCTCTACTTTGCCATCTGGAAACTGCAAACAGACGCCGGCGCAATGGTGACCGCCAGCCACAACCCCTCCCAGTACAACGGCTGCAAACTCAACCTGGGCCTGGGTTCGGTTTACGCGGAGGAACTGCAGAATGTGCTGAAGATCATCCAGAGCGGAGATTTTGCCAGCGGCGAAGGCAAGTACACCAAAGACGATACGATCGATGAGATCTACATGGACTACATCACCGCCAACATCCATCTGGAGCGGCCGGTGAAAGTGGCGATCGACGGCGGCAACGGCATGGGCGGACCCTATCTGCCGGAAATCCTGGACCGCCTGGGCTGCGAACTTATTGAGATGTACTGCGAACCCGACGGCACCTTCCCCAACCACCATCCGGACCCCACCGTGGCCAAAAACATGGCGGACCTGGCCCGGGCCGTGGTGGAGGCTGAATACGAATTGGGCATCGGCCTGGACGGAGACGGTGACCGCATCGGCGTGGTGGACGAGAAGGGCAAAATGCTCTTCGGCGACCAGATCCTGAACATCCTCGCCCGCGATTATCTGATCGACAACCAGGGCAAAACCATCATCGCCGACGTGAAATGCTCCAAAAACCTATACGACGACATCCGCAAGCACGGCGGAGTACCGCTGATGTATAAAACCGGCCACGCCAACATCAAGATGAAGATGAAGGAGATAGGGGTGGAATTCGCCGGCGAGATGAGCGGCCATGTTTTCCTGGGCGACCGCTATCTGGGCTTCGACGACGCCATCTACGTGAGTTGCCGCCTGATCGAGATCGTCTCCAAAACCGCTGCCCCCGTCAGCAGCTATCTGGCCGACCAACCCAAGATGTACAACACCCCGGAACTGCATACCGAATGCGATGACAAACGGAAATTCGAGGTTGTGTCCAAGGTCTGCCAGGAGTTCAAGGCCGAAGGTTACGAGGTAAATGACATCGACGGCGCGCGCATCACCTTCAGCGACGGCTGGGGCCTGGTGCGGGCTTCCAACACCACACCCGTGCTGGTAACCCGCTTCGAGGCGGAATCAGAAGCTCGCATGAACGAGATCAGGGAACTGGTGGAAAGCAAAATCGCCAAACATATCTGACCGGCAGACCCGGGAGATTGCGGATGAATCAGACCAGGAATGGGATTTGCCCAGGCAAAAAATGCCAGTGGCCGGCATCCGCGTTCACGCTTCCGCGAAAAACCCCTTTACAAAAAATATGGCCTGGGTATTATGGATAGAACTTGGCTCAAGGGTCAGGGAGCACCACAAAACCGGGAGTTATCCGGAGAGAATGAAGAGACGCGATGAAGATAGCCCACCTGCTTGGAAGACTAAAGCATGGCGGCTGGCGGAAGCTGCTCAGTTTCCACCTGATCGCCTGGGTGGGAACTCTGGTCAATCTCGCCGTGCTCTGGCTGACCCACGGGGTTCTGAAGATCCCCCTGCTGATCGCAGGCGCCATCGCCATCGAAATTGCCATCATCCACAACTTTACGGGGCATTACTTCATCACCTGGAAGGACAGGGTAAAGCGTACTCCCAGAAATTACCTGCTGCTGCTGCTGAAGTACAATCTGGTAACGGCATCCATCGATTTTGTGGTCAATCTGGGCATTTTATGGCTGCTGACCCATTTTCTGGGCGTGCATTATCTGATCGCCAACATCGCGGGACAGGTCCTGGGCCCGCTGTTCAAGTTGGTGGCCAACGAGTTTTTGGTATTTCCCAAACTCAAAAAAACCAAACTAAAGCTCTCTGAGGACAACAAGGAGATCGAGGAGAAAGCGTGAAAGAGAAGAAAGCGGAGAGGGTGATCGACACCTTCACCGGACCCTGGGAGCGAAAGATACTCCGCAAGCTGGCTTTGGCTCTGCCGGAAAAGATTACGCCCGACCACCTTACGGTGCTGGGCTTGTTTTCCTCGCTGCTCAGCGGGGCAGCCTATCTGCTGACCTGGTATTCACACTGGTGGCTGTTTCTGGCCAGTTTCGGCTTTGTGCTGAATTGGTATGCCGACAGCCTGGACGGTACCCTGGCCCGGGTGAGGCACATAGAGAGGGAGCGCTACGGCTATTTTGTGGACCATCTGGCAGACGCTTTCACCACCGTGGTAATCTGCCTGGGCTTTGGCCTTTCCCCGTTGATGCGGATCGAGATCGCGCTGATGCTGGCCATCGGCTATTTGCTGCTGAACGTTTACGTTCACGTCTGTGCCTACACGCACGGGGAATTCCGCATTTCCTACATGAAATTCGGCCCCACCGAGGTACGGCTGGCCATCATACTCACCAACACAATCCTCTTTTTCTGGGACGGCAAAGTGCTTGAGTTCCGGGGCGGATACCTCACGCTGATGGATCTGGGGGGCTTGCTCTTTATTCTGGTGTTCATTGGCATATTTGTAGCCATGTCGATCAAAACAGCCCTGTATCTGGACAAGCTGGACCGGGCCAAGAAGCAGGGGGACAAGAACTAAGGGCTCTCCATCTGCCGATCGCGGGCAAGCCGGGGGCCGGCAGCTCAGCGGCGGATGGCTTCGATCAGCACGGAGAGGGGCTCCAGGGGATAGGTTTGCTGTTCGCCGCTGGCCAGGTCTTTGAGGATCACGCTGCGCGCAGCCAGTTCCGTTTCCCCGATGATGAGGGCGTGGCGGGCCCGGCGGCCGTCAGCGGCCTTTAGCTGGGCTTTGAAGGAGTTTTTATCCGGATCGTATTCGGCTTGGATGCCGGCCAGGCGCAGCTTATTGAGATAGGGCAGAACATATTCCCGGGCGGCCTCGCCCAGGGTGACCACAAAAAGCTCCGGTGCCGGCGCATTGCCCAGCGGCACTTTTTCTTCCTCCAGGGCCAGCAGCAGCCGCTCGAAACCACCGGCGAAACCTATCGCGGGGATGTTTTTGCCGCCGATCTGCTCCAGCAAGCCGTTGTAGCGCCCACCGCCGGCGAGGGAGTTCTGCGCGCCGAGGCCCTCGTAGCTCACCTCGAAGGCCGTGTTGGTGTAATAATCCAGCCCCCGCACGATGCGGGGATTGATGGTGAAAGGGATGCCCATTAGTTCCAGTTGGTGCTGGGTATCCTGAAAATGCTTGCGGCAGGGCTCAT
Organism: Candidatus Cloacimonadota bacterium; assembly: GCA_020532215.1. Taxonomy (GTDB): domain Bacteria; phylum Cloacimonadota; class Cloacimonadia; order Cloacimonadales; family Cloacimonadaceae; genus Syntrophosphaera. The sequence continues at coordinate 15,725 of JAJBBF010000093.1, read as the reverse complement.
CCAGATAGTCCAGCTGGGAAGGAGCTCCCTGGGCTATCTCTCTGCAGGTCTTCACTTTGCAATCAAGCAGGCGGCGCGGTTTCAGCTCGAAGCGCTGCCGGCAATCCGGGCAAAGCTGGCCGAGGTGGGGGCGGAAATAATCCTGCAGGGCAGCGTCATAGTCCCTGGCGCAGTTGGGACAGCCCACGCTGTTGATCTCCAGCCGCAGTTTCGCCAGACCCAGTCCGCTGAGATAGAACCACAGGAGGGAGATGACCTCCGCGTCATAGTAGGGGTTGTCGCTGCCTATCAGCTCGATCCCGTACTGCTGGAACTGGCGGTAGCGTCCTGCCTGGGGCCGGTCGTAACGGAACATTGGGCCGATGTAATAGAGCTTTCTGACCGCTGCGCCGATGTCCATGCGATTTTCCAGGTAGGACCGGGCCACCGGGGCGGTTCCTTCCGGACGCAGCGCGAATTCGCGGCCTTTCTGGTCCGTGAACCGGTACATTTCTTTCTTAACGACGTCGGAACTCTCTCCGGAGCTGCGTTCGAACAGCCCGGCCTGCTCGAAGACGGGGGTGCTGATCTCTTCATAGCCATAAGCGGCGGCAAGCTCGCGAAAGGCGGAGATTATCCTCTGCCATTTGTGGCTTTGCTCCGGCAGAATGTCATAGGTTCCGCGGGGGATCTGATATTTCATGGTCACCTCAAGAAATAAAGCAAATCCTCAGAAGGCCCGGATTCGTCAAGCCGCAAATTCGGATAGCGGACCCCGGTGAGATACAAACCCTGGGGCGGAGCGGTGGTCACCAGTTTCTGGCGGGGGTTTTCCTCCGCCATTATTTTCCGCAAGGCGTCTGGGCCCAAACCGGCATGGTCCAGGTTCACCAGGGTGCCCACGATGCGGCGGACCATGTTGTGCAGGAATCTGTCCCCGGTGATATCGAAGCGGATGATGCCCCCGCCTTCGGAGACATCCAAACGCTGCATATCGCAGATATGATTGGGCACCAGGGGGTTGTCGCGGCTGAGCGAGGAAAAATCGTGAGGGCCCAGCAGCACCTCGGCCAGTCGCGAAAGCGTTTCCACCCGGATGTCGCGGCGGGGCAGGAAGCCCGTGTGCAGGCGGTTGAGCGGGGTTTTTACCCTGGCCAGCAGATAAACGTAGCTGCGCGCCATGGCCTGATAGCGGGCGTGGAAATCATTCGCCACCGGCCAGATGCCGGTGATCAGCAGATCGTCGCCAAGCTTGTTGTTCAGCGCCAGCAGCAACTGCCGCGGGGCCATCCCGCCCCGGTAATCAAAATGGGCATAATGCGCCACAGCGTGAACTCCGGCATCGGTGCGGCCCGCTCCGGTAACTCCAGGATGGCGCACTCCGATCTGCTGGAAAGCGGAGATCAGGTCGCCCTGGATGCTGCGTCCGGCACACTGCACCTGCCAGCCCCGAAAGGCTGCACCGTCATACATCAAACGCATCAGATAGCGGGCCATGGCTCCCTCATACCGAGCTGATCAGCACCATCAGGGTCATCAGGCTCAGGCTGATGATGCCAGCGGAAGGTTGGTCATCTTGCGGCAGGGGCGTTTGGAGCAGGTTTCCCAGCTGCCTCTCGATCACGTCCGAATTGCCAAAAACCTTGGCGCCGGTTTCGAACAGGCTGTCCAGCACCGCGCCGATGCTGCTGCGGCCCTGGATCTTGTTCCGGTTGAACTGCCTGGTGTAAGCCCGGATGTAGAGGGCCGTGGCCAGAAGGAAGCGGATGAGGCCTCTGCCCCATTTGTGCCTGCGCAGCCAGGCTGTATCCCTCAGAACGTAGCCAAGCTGCAGATTGCCAAAGCAATAGACGCTGGCCTCGATGAAGAAGACAAGCTTGAGGCTGAACAGCAGCAGATCCGGAAAAGCGGTTTTAAAGAGGGTACCAAACATCCAGTAGGCTGCCAGGAAAGGCAGGGTGAGGCGCAGGCCGCGCAGGAACTTGGCAAAGAGGGAAAGGTCCAGCAGCATGAACAGCCAGAACAGCGCCATCTGCATGCTGATCTGCCGCCAGGAGGCATCCAGGGCGGCGAACAGGGCCAGGATCAGGATCAGCAGGCGCAGCCAAAAGTTTTGCGCGCTCAGCGCTGAAAGCTGCCTGTCACTCAGTGGGGCCATCCGGGTTCAGGTCCGTGGAACCGTCGGGATCTTCGTCCGGTGTATCTTCTCCCGGCGGAGGCGCTTCCGGCTTTGGTTCCTCCGGTGCAGGTTGCTCTGGCAGAGGCTCTTCAGGATCCGGTTCAGGAAGTTCGGGCTCTTCCGGCGACTCCTCCACCAACGTGGTGTCGGTGCTTTCACCCTCTTCCAGTTCCGGTGGGGGTGCTTCATCCCCAATTTCTATCTCCGGCTCGGGTTCCAGCTCCGCCGGCTGGCCGTCTTCCAGCTTCAGCGAATCGGCCGCCGCGGTTGAATCCGCCAGCTCTGCCAGGCTGTCCGCCACCGCCAGGGAATCCAGCATCTCGTCGAATTTGTTGAGCCTGAATCTGCTGCCGTCGTAAAAGCGGGAGGTCACACCGGCGTATTCCCCACTCTGCTCCAGCTCTAGAACTTTGTCCAGATAGGGTTTGGCGGCGGTGGTATCCGGCGCTTCAAAAGTATGGTACCAGCCCAGGCGGTAATTGGCCCTCAGGCTGATCGGCAGGTAATCCGATTCCGCCAGTTCTGCCAGTATCACCAGCATGGAGTCCGGGCTGCTTTCCGCCAGGCCGAAAGCGCGGTCCAGAAGCAGTTCCTGGGCTTCCTCCTCCGGATCGATGAGGCGCACCGGCTCGCCGGCCAGCAGGTCCTGCAGGGCGTTGGTGTATTTGTTTTGGGGAAAACGCTCGCTCATATCCGCGTAGATGGCTTCCATGCTGGAGCGGTCAGGGCCGGACCGGCTGTGGATGTTGGCCTGGGAAAAGAGGGCCAGGGGGATCAGTTCCCGCTCGTAACGCTGCAATTGGTCGTCCAAAGTCCCCAAGCGGTCCCGCGCGCCTTCCAGCTCGGCTTCCGCCGCGGTCAGCTCCCGCTGTAGCCGTTGGCGCAGTTCCTCAATATCGGGCTCTTGCTCCTCCCCGGTCAGTTCCGCCAAGCTGTCTGAAACCGCGAAGGCGGCGCCGGCAACTCCTTCCAGGCCAAGGCTGTCGGCCACGGTTTCCTGCTCTGGAAAAATCTCAAGGATATCCAGGCTGTCGGGCAGAGATTCGCCCTCCACTATGAGTTCCGGGATCTCCAGAGGCTCAGTTACCGCTTCCTGATCAGGGAAGATTTCTGCAGTATCCAAGCTGTCGGGTACTGATTCCTGATCCGGCAGGATCTCAGCGATATCCAGCGTGTCGGGAACAGCTTCTTCCTCCACTGTGATTTCTTGAATTTCCAGGCTGTCAGGTATTGTTTCCTGATCCGGCAGGACCTCAGCGATATTAAGTGTATCGGAAACAGCTTCTTCTTCCACCGTGAGTTCCGGAATTTGCAGGCTGTCGGGTACTGATTCCTGATCCGGCAGGACCTCAGCGCTATCCAGCGTATCGGAAACAGCTTCTTCTGCCACGGTTAGTTCCGGAACCTCCAAGGTATCAGTTATCGCTTCCGTGCCTGGGAAAATCTTGACTGCATCCAGACTGTCGGAGGCAGCTTCCTGCTCCGGCAGGATCTCAACCACATCCAGGCTGTCCAGCGTGGCAGGGCTTGATGTCTCTGCGATCTCCAGACTATCTGCCGGAAGCGCCAGGCTGTCTGCCGCAACAGGTTCAGGCAAAGCCGCCAGGGCAATGCCCAGCGAATCCACAACGCCTTGCCGGGCTTCCACTTGCATCACCAGAGAGTCCCGCAGCGTAACCAGGCTGTCGCGGGAGTCGATGACCCGCTGATACATCACCAGCGCGGAATCCGGCAGGGAAAAGACATTGAAATAGTTTTCTGCGGCCGCGATATGATAATCCACATATTGCTGCAGGTTGCTTTGGGGATCGAAGCTGACGGTGGTTTTCAGCTGGTTGACGGCGCTGGCCTTTTGCTGGCCCGGCTCAGCCAGTTCCGAATTGGCAAATTCCGAGCGGACCTTGTTGTAGGCGGTTCCGGCCTTATCCAGGTCCCGGGCCTGGTAAAAATAGTATTCGCCAGCGTAATACTGCGCTTCGGCCGAGCTGAGCGTGCGGGGATAGAGCTTGCTGATCTCCTCGATCTCCGCGAGCCCATTGTCCGCTTCCCCCTGGGCGATCAGCAGCCTTGCCTGCAGGACCCGCGCCTGAGCCAGTTTATCGGGGCGTAATTCGTCCTTGAGCAGTTTCTGCAGGGTTTTTCTGCTTTGCTCAAACTCACCCAGCAGATATTGGTTCAAGGCCACATAGTAGCGGGCATCCAGCTTCATCGCCTGGGCGATGCGCCGGTCTTTGGCAATCTTTTGGAATTCCTCCAGTGCGGCCTGGTAATCCCCCTGGATATAATAGTTTTGGCCATAGATGTAGTAGGCCTCGCGATACTCTTCGGATTTGGGATAGTCCGTAATGATCCTGCTCAGCCAATACTGGGCCTGTAGATAATCCTTGTCCGCGATGTTGAACTCCGCCAGGGTCAGCAGGCCGCGCGGATGCAGCTTCTTGTGCCGGGGCTCAAGGATGAATTCCTGCAAAACGTTCACCGCTTCCTCTTTGCGGTTGATGTCCCGCAGAACCTTGGCCAGATAGATATGCGCCTCGCCCACGAAGGGGCTGTCGGGAAATCCCTCGATCAGGGACTCAAACTGGTCCCGGGCCTGGAAAGCGCTGTTTCCCTTGTAGTAGAGTGCCCTGGCCATCAGGAAGAGGGCGTCGTCGGTCCGGCTGTCCCGCTTTTCGTTGCTGAGGATGATGCCGCATTTCTTGATCGCCTTGGTGTATTCCTCCACGGCCTGGTTGTTCGGCCGGCCATTGGCGTTCAGAGGCCTGGCCTGGGCGGCGTTGAAATACTTGCGCGCGTTGTACATCGTGTTCACCTGCATGCAGGAGGCCAAAGCCAGGCCCAGCAGCAGGAGCGGGACAATTTTTCTCATGATGGCAGCCGGCCGCGGAAGCGCAAATCTGTCAATACAAATCTATGCCCGCAGCGGTCACCTCCTCCAGAATGGCTCCGGAGGCGAGCAGGCTGATCGCGGCGCGAACATTGGGATAGGCGGTCCGGTCTTCTTGAAGGGCGGGAACGCTTTGGCGGAAAAGGGCTTTCACCCTTTCCAGGCCCGGCGAGGAGGGAATGCCCCTCAGATCGAGGGCCTGGCAGGCGATCATCAGCTCGATGGCCAGCACGTTGCGCACGTTTTCCACCACCTGGATCAGCTTGTTCGCGGAAACCGAACCCATGGACACATGATCCTCCTGATTGGCGGAGGTGGGGATGCTGTCAACGCAGGCCGGATGCGCCAAAACCTTGTTTTCGGAAACCAGCGAGGCGGCGGTGAGCTGCACGATCATGAAGCCGGAATCGATGCCGGGGCGCTTGGCCAGAAAGGGATTCAGCCCCCGGTTCAGGGCCGGGTTGAGCATCTGCTCCATGCGCCGCTCCGAAATTGAAGCCAGCTCCGCCACCGCGATCGCCAGGGTATCCAGCGCCAGGGCCAGGGGTTGGCCGTGAAAATTGCCTCCGGAGATCACCTTCTCCTCCGCCGGAAAGATCAGGGGGTTGTCCGTGGCGGAATTGATCTCGATCTCCAGCACGCCGCGCACATAGGCCAAAGCGTCACGCGTGGCACCGTGGACCTGGGGGCTGCAGCGCAGGCTGTAAGCGTCCTGAACGTTGCCGCAGTTCTTGTGCGATTCCCTCAGCGGGCTCTGATCCAGCAGCTGGCTCAGATTGGCCGCGCTGGCTGCCTGGCCGGGATGGGGCCGCAGTTTGTGGACCAGGGGATCGAAGGCCCGTGCCGTTCCCAGCAGGGCGTCAACACTGCCCGCGGCAATGACGTCAGCATATTTGCAGAGGCGCTCGGCTTCCAAAAGATTGAGCACTCCCAGGGCCGCCATCACCTGGGTTCCGTTGTTGAGGGCCAGGCCTTCCTTGGCAGCCAGCCGCACCGGCTCCAATCCAGCTCTGAGCATCGCTTCCGCGCCACCAAGAACTTCTTTCTCATACTCCGCCTCGCCCTCTCCGATCAGGGGCAGGGCCAGATGCGAAAGAGGCGAAAGGTCGCCGCTGGCGCCCACGGATCCGCGCATCGGGATCAGGGGATGGACCCCGCGGTTCAGCATCTCCACCAGGGTCTGCAGCGTTTGCAGCCGGATGCCCGAATGCCCTTTGGCCAAAACGTTGATGCGCAGCAGCATGATGGCACGCACCTGGGCGGTGCTGTAAACCGGGCCAATGCTGGTGGCGTGGCTGCGGATCAGGTTCAGCTGCAGTTCCGCGATATGGTCCGCAGGGATGGTGACCGTGCTGAATTTGCCGAAACCGGTGGTGAGCCCGTAAACCACGTCGCCCCGCTCGATCACCTCGTCCACATAGGCGCGGCAGGCTTGAACCTTGGCCACACATTCGTCCGTAAGCGCGATGGGCGTGCGCTTTACCGCTATTTGCTCGACCTGCTCCAGGCTCAGGCTGTTTCCGTCTATCATAATCGTCTGCATGGGTTCCCCTTGGGTGACAGGCGCTGCCTCTGCCGGGCTTGGCCGTCAGCCAGTAATTTGCTCAAGTTTTTTCCCGGCCGCTTTTTTGTCAAACCCCTTGTTGGTAAACTCGCTGCCACCGCCTTGGGCCTGAACATCACCAGCCTGGCAGCCCGGCAATTTTTTTATTGACAAATCCCGCGGAATGGTATAATCGAAAAAACTTTCGGGAGTAACCATGAAAACCTTGGAACCTACCAATTCAGCGCGTTTGGGAGCAGTGGGGAAAATAACGATTTTCTTGTTGATCATGCTCTGGGCCCTGCCGGCGCTCGCCCAGACCGACTACCTGGTGGTGGACGTGGACGATCTTTTTGGCCTCTGGTACAGCGAAAGCGACTGGGGCGACTACGACAACGATGGAGACCTCGATCTGCTGATGGCGGGATACGGCCCCACCAGCGGCCAGGGTTACCACAAATTTTACCGCAACGACGGCAGCTCCGTCTTCACCCTCCTGGATCTGGGTATGACCGGCACCGGCAACGGCAGCGTCGGCTTTGCCGATCTGGACGGCGACAACGATCTGGACGCCTTCGTCTGCGGCCAATCCTCCACGGGCGAAGATTTTACCGGTATCTACATCAATGAAGCGGGAAGCTTTGTTCTCTCGGACGCCGGTATTCCAGACCGGGTTTCCAGCTCAGTCCGCTTCGGGGATTACGATTGCGACGGCGATCTGGACATCCTGCTCACCGGCGGAACGGTTGACGACACTACATCTGGCTACATTCACATTTTCCGCAATGACGGGGATTTCAACTTCAACCAGGTGGATGTGGGCGCCCCGGGGATCAGATATGGAAATGCCGATTTTGGCGACTACAACAACGACGGTTGGCTGGATATCGCCCTCACCGGCAGCGCGGGAACAAGCAACTACATATCCATGATCCTGGCCGGGAATAGCGAGGGAACTTTCTCCGAAATCCCGGTTACCCTTCCCGGCTTGCGCTACAGCCGCATTTCCTGGTACGATTTCGATTGCGACGGCGATCTGGACATCCTGCTCAGCGGTTCCTCCAGCAATTCCGAGCCCAGCGTGTTCAAACTCTTTCGCAACGACGGAAATGACGTCTTCACCGACGTCCCCCAACCCAACGTGACCGGTGAAAGGCAGGGTGACGTGGCCTGGGGCGACATCAACAACGACGGCTATCCGGACCTGATCGTGAATGGCCTGATCACCACCACCACCGTTGTGGAAAAACTCTACCTCTTCAACCCCCAAAACAGCCTCTACGAAGACGCTCAGACCCTCACCTACCTCAAATACGCGGCCGTTTCCCTGGGGGATTATGACAATGACGGCAAGCTGGACATGAGCGTTAGTGGGCACTATTCGTCCGGAAATTATTGGAACAAACTCTATCAGAACATCAATCCTGCCGCCAACACCGCACCCCAGGCCCCGTCTGGACTGGCCAGCGTGGTGGCAGGCAATAGCGTCACGCTGTCCTGGGATCCGGCCACCGATTCCGAAACGCCCTCAGCCGGCCTCTCTTACAATGTGAGGGTGGGAACCTCCCCCGGAGCTTGCGATATCATCAGCCCTCTGGCGGACACCGCCACCGGCTGGCGCAAAGTGGCCCGGCCCGGCAATGCCTGGCAGCGCCAGGATTATTTCGTCTGGGAACTTGCCGACGGCACCTATTACTGGAGCGTGCAGGCCATCGACAACTCGTTCGCGGGATCAGGCTTCGCCCCCGAACAGACTTTCACCATCGGCGCCGTGGCAGTCCAGGACAACATTCAGCCTGCCATCTCCCGGTTGGCCAACCACCCCAACCCCTTCAATCCCTCCACCCGGATCAGTTACACGCTTGCGGAACCCGGCAGGGCACGGATCTCTGTTTACAATGCCCGCGGGCAGTTGGTCTCAAACCTGTTCGATGAATTCCAGACCTCCGGAGACCACAGCCTGCTCTGGAATGGCATAGATATCAACGGAGCGATACTCCCCTCCGGCGTTTATGAACTGCGGATCCAGTGCGCGGGCCAGCTCCGGCAGCACAGGATGGCCCTGATCAAATAGCGGCTGCAGGAGAAGACCTGTAATCAGGACTCCCGCGAACGGGGTCAGTCCTCCGGTCCGGCGTCCTGCCGGAAGCGGCTGGGGTTGTTTTTGATGAACAGCTCCAGCGGTCTGCCAAAGCAGGATCTGCCCCCGCCCCGGAAGTGGAAAAACGCTGCCACAGCCACGATCAGCGCCCCGGCCAGGTCCATGCCCAGATCACCCATGGTGTTCAGCAGAGCCCTCTGGAAATCGTACACCCCGCTCATATCGGTGCCGGCGCGGCCCTTTAGCAGATTAAGGCCCATTACCTGATCCACTCCGAATTCGAACAGCTCCCAGACCGCTCCAAACGACAGGGTGAACCAGATCATGGCCAAAGCTGTAAGTAGTGGCCCCAACTTCAGATGGATCCTTTGATCCCGGCTAAGGACGTAAAGCAACAGCAAACCCGCGTAGGTGAGCAGCATGGCCGAGCCGGAGTGGATCAACTCGTCCCACCAGGCGAAACGGTAAAAGAAATTGTGCAGCTCGCCCAGATACATCGAGGCTCCGATGAACAGCAGCCAGATCACCTTGAAAGGCAGGGGCAAGGATATTTTAAATAGCTTCCCCAAGAGCGGGAACAGCAGGAACAGCACCACGGTCAAAACCGCGGAAAGCACCCGCACCATGTTTCCCTGCAGAAAGTAGTTCACGCCTGCCCAAACGCTGAGCAGAACAAGCAGCCAGCGGGCCAGCAGTTCGATCCGGGAGCCGCCGATCTTTGTTGAAGGCATTGCATCCATCCTTTGGTGTCTCTTGCAACAAGACCCTCCCCCGTAAAAGCCGATTGTGTCAATAAAAAAACTCGCAGCCTGCCCTCCCTTGACCTGGCCTGATTTTCCCCTTGACAAATAATCACGTTTTTACAATATCAGTTGTGATACTCCGGTTGCTTACACAACTCGCAACTTACAGGTATAAAGCGGTTTGTGCTTGAAGGCCGGCTGTTTGCTAGAGAAGCAACGGCGACGATTGACCCAGCCTTCCGCAAAAACTGCCAGCTGTGGCTGAAAGACCGGATAAATCCTGTGGCAAAGGAGGTTAACGCCATGGATTGTTCCCAAAACCCCTCGGCCTTCAATATAAATTTCCGGTTGTCTGTTGATATTCCTCAACAGCTCCGGCCTCCCCCCTTAAAATCCCCATAGAAGGAGTCAAGCATGAAAAAACTTCCTATCCTCATTCTGCTTCTCGCTTTACTGGGAAGCTTGCACGGACTCGTCGGCTTCGGGGAGTCCAACATCTTCACCATCATCGTGCCGACCCTGCCGGTTGAGCTTTCATCTTTCACCGCCGCGATTACAGCCCAAAACTACGTTTCCGTGACCTGGACCAGCCAGACGGAGACCGGCCTGGTGGGCTACCGCGTCTACCGGGCCCCAACGGCGGAACTGGCCGGAGCCCAGCTGCTCACCCCTGTCTGCATCCCGGCCACCAACACCTCCCAGCCGCACAGCTACAGCCACACGGATCAGGAGGTGACCCTCGGCAGCACCTATTTTTACTGGCTGGAGAGCGCCGACTATTGCGGCAGCAATTTCCACGGCCCCGCCAGCGTGACGGTGGAGCCCGCCTCAACTCCGCCCCTGCCGGAAATCACCCTGATGCGTGATCCCTGGCCCAATCCCTTCAGAACCAGCGCCAACCTCGAGATCGAGGTCAAAGCGGACGAGACCGCGGTGCTGGGCATCTACAACCTGGCCGGGCAGCTGGTTAGGTCCGAGAGCTTCAGCCCCGGATTCCACAAACTGGTCTGGGACGGCCGGGACAGCCGCGGGCGTAGCTGCTCCAGCGGCATCTATCTGCTCCGCCTTGTTTCACCCAGCCGCGTAAGCAGCAACAAACTGGTGTTGCTGAAATAGGGAGGAAGCCATGAAAAAGACAATCCTAACCCTCGCCACGCTCTTCGCCGCCCTGTGCCTCTTCGCGGGCGCTCCGGAAGTGACCGCTGTGACCGCCTCCCAGCAGGAAAACTTGGTGGTGATCGACTACTATCTCGCCCATCCCGACGAATTGCTGTGTGATGTCTCGGTGGAGATATCGGACGACGGCGGCCTCACCTACGGCATCCTTCCCGGCCCCGGTTCCCTGAGCGGGGATATCGGGATCGTGGAAGCCACCGAACAGGGCGCTCCCCGCCAGATAGTTTGGGACTACAGCCAGGACGGCATCCCCTCCGGCACCAACTACCGCGCCAAGGTGATCGCCGACGACAACATCCCCGCGATCCCATCACCCCTCACCCAAGTGCTTACGGCCGCTGATCTACCCTTTTTCGCCCATCTCGACGAAATGAACCTGGTGCTACTCAACACCGCTCCTGTGGCCTACTACACCCCCGGGAACATCCTGGTGATGGCGCCCTGCCCCCAGATCCCCTCCGGCCTGATGCGCAAGGTTGTAAGTGCCTATCCCCAGGGCAACCTGATCTTCATCGAAACGGTAAGCGCCAAGCTGGAGGAAGCCTTTGACCAGTTGCAGCTGAACTTCAGCGAACCTTTGAAGGTCTCCGATGTGGTGTCGTCCAAAGCCCTGGTGGATGGCATCACTTTCGTTCCCGGCGCCAAGGACTTCAGCTTCCCGTTCAACCTGAACGTCACTATACCATTGGATGACGGGGTTGAACTGACGGTTTCGGGTGATCTTACCTTCACCCTTGGCTGTGACTTCAGTGCGAGCGTAAGCTTCTGGAATGGGCTGCACAAGCTGAAAGCCGGCGGACACGGAGAAGTGGACGCAACCATAGAATTGGAGATAACCGGCGGCTTCAGCGTGGACAAGAAGATAGAGCTCTACGAGCAAACCTTCGCGATGATCTCCTTCATGGCCGGCCCGGTGCCGGTCTGGATGACCCCTTCCGTGGCAATTGTCCTCGAACTCGAAGCCGGTGGCGGCGCTTCAATCACCACTTCCGTAACCGCCAACGCTGATTTTTCCGCCGGGGTCAAATACAACAAGAGCAACTCCCCCAGATGGTCCACCTACAGCGACTACGACCTCAGTTTCGACTACGAACCGCCTTCGCTCTCCGTGGGCCTGAACGCCTCCGTCGCCGCGGGGCCGCAACTGGAATTGAACATGTACAGCGTGGCAGGCCCCTTCGTGTTTGCCGCCGGATACCTGGCTCTTGACGCCGATTTACTGGACATCCCCTGGTGGACCCTGATGGGTGGCTTCAAGGCCGACGCCGGGGTGGAATTTGAAGTGCTGAGCTTCGAATTGGAGTGGAGCGCCACTGTCTTCGATTACAGCATTACCCTCGCCCAGGCCTCCACCGACCAGGTCGCCCAGCCTTCTTTCAGCCCGGGGGGAGGAGATTACACTGGCTACCAGGACGTCACCATCTCCTGCTCCACCGCTGGCGCCTCCATCCGCTACACCACCGACGGCAACGATCCCACCACCGCCTCAACCCTCTACACCGGGCCAGTGAACATCAATTCCGGCACCACTCTCAAAGCCAGGGCGTTCAAGAGTAACTGGCTGCCCAGCAACATAGCCACGGCAACCTACACGATATCGATCCCGGCGGTGGCGACCCCGGTGATCAGCCCCGCTGCCGGCGATTACATGACATCTGTGGCCGTCAGCATCAGCTGCGCCTCATCCAATGTGGACATCCGCTACACCACCGACGGCTCCACCCCCACCACCTCCTCACTCCTGTATAGCATCCCCTTCACCCTCACCGAGTCCGCCACCGTCAAAGCCAAAGCCTTTGATACCGATACCAGCCACGACCCGCTGTACAATCCCAGCCTTACCGCCTCTGCCGCCTATGTGATCCTCAGTGAGGAAGAATATCCAACCGCCATGGATGCCAGCATCCATGTGACCATGCCGAACGCCAACGACGGCAGCGGAGAACGCCTAACCGTAAGGAACGCGGTTGGAAATCCGCTGTATCCGCCTCCGGCCGGATCCTGGCAGATCGACGCCCTGGTCTGGTTCGACCTCTCTTCGGTACCCAGCTCCTCCACCGTCGCTTCGGCCACCCTGAAGCTGTATTACTACGAATTTAAAGACAACGATCCCGCCGGCAGGACGCTGTCGCTGTTCCGGGCACTCCAACCCTGGAACGAGGCAACCGTTACCTGGAACAACCAACCCGCCTACGCCGCCGTTGCTTCTGCCACCGGTACCGTGCCCGCCAGCACCTTCAACTGGATGGATTGGGACGTCACCTCCGACGTCCAGGCCTTCGTAAATGGCACCAATGCCAATCATGGCTGGAAAGTCACCGACCTCGTTCCCTGGAACGATTACAACATCCCCATCAGCTATTTCCGCTCCCGGGAATACGTCAGCACCAACCAGCGTCCCGTCCTCGAGGTCCAGCTGGCCGGAAAAGCGGATCCGCTGATCTTCAAATAAACTCAACCCCTCCGGGTTTCAGCCCGGTCTTCGCAAGGCCTGCCGCTCTGGCAGGCCTTTGCTTTGGCAAGGATTCCCGCATAGGGCTTTCGATCTGGCTGCTTGGAAGCCTCCCGCCTGATCCCCGCACCAGAGGCGGGCATCTCCCGGGAGGCAGGCCGGAGGGGCAGTGGAACCGATCAAGGATGGGGACACTGTCATAAAGGCCTTTCCGTAGTTAAAAAAAGCAAGCTTCGGATTGTTTCTTGCATAAACTGCATTGTTGACCGAACATACCAACGAGCCGGAAATCATGCGGGCCCGGTCAGCCACCACCGCGAAAGCGGGATATCCGGCGGGGAGGAAGAGTGAAAAGGAATGCAAGCCTGGGCGTCCTGCTGGCTTTGGCGCTGTTCCCGGCGCTGCTGGCGGGGCAGGAATTTCCCCAAACGCATTATCTGAGCGGCATTGACCGCCACGCTTCGGGCGGCGATTCCGGCGGGCCGGACTGGTGGTCGAAGGATTATTACACCTACACTCAAGCTCCGGACATACCTCTGCTGGTAATACAGATCGTTCGCCACCACCAGGGCTGGATGTACGACTTTCCCCCCAGCGACTATTATGAAAACCTGGGTTTCAATGGCGAACTGATCCTGTATCCGGACCACTATCTCATCACCAGCCCCCTGACCCTGGAACCGAACATTCCCCCCACCCGCACTCGCAAAATGGACTACCAGGGCTACTGCCACGAGGATGACTGGTACGGCTATAACTCCTACCACTACCATGCCTGGCACAGCTACAACTCCGATATGAAGCTGATCCGCACCCAGATCAAAAAAGTGCATGACACCCAGCCCGATCAGTGGCTGGACAGCGTGTTCACCCTCGACAGCCTGGGGCGCCGGGTGGAGGAGATCACCCTCAGCTCGGCCGACTCGCTCAACTGGGTGAATAATCGCCGCCGGCAGTATACCTATTCCGGCGAGCAGTTACCCCCCGGCTACCAGTTCGAAAAACACAGCCAGCACCTGCCCGGCTACATCCTCGACTACACACGCGTTCCCTATCTCAATGACAGCTGGATCATTTCCCAGATGACCGAGCAAAGCGCCAATGCCCAGGGCGTGTGGTACGATCCGGAGACCTTCGCCTACAATACCGAGGTGGATGCCGACACGGGAGAAGTGACCGTTGACTATTATGCGCAAAACACATTCAACGCCGAGGGGCTGCTGACGCAAGCCCTGGTGGTGGGCGGGGACGGCATTCCCAGCTACGATTTTTATTTCGCCCACACCTCGGACACCGCCGCGGATGACGGCGCGCCTCCGGTGACCGAGTCCCTGCGGGTCTGGCCCAATCCGGCACGGGATAAGGCTAGCCTGGGCCTGCCCGGCAAATCCTCCGGACCCGTTACCCTGAGCACCTACAACCTCCGGGGACAGCTGCTGAAAGAGGAGATCCGCTCTGTGGACGCCATGAACCGCGACCTGCTCTGGCAAGCCAAAGATGGAGAAGGCCAAGCCCTGGACAGCGGGATCTACCTGATCCGCGTAGAATGTGGGGATTTCCGCCAGACGGCCAGGGTGATGGTTCTGAGGTAGGCAGCCACGAACGCTGTGTCATCCTGAACAGCTCGAAGCCGGGAGTTCAAAGCCCCGCAACCAGAGTGGGAATAGCTTGGTTTCTGGAATGAATTGCCGCAGGGTGTGGCAGTTTTAATAGTTCGAATAATTCACAAGTTCCCCTTTTACGGGGGAGACCCATTTTAATGTTTCTCTAAATTCACTGATTCTCTCTTTACGGCCCCGCCGGAGAGGGCATTTGCCGGTAAAGACAGCACCTGGACGCAAGACCATATATTACATATATATACCTATATAACTACTAATACCTACTATATTACTATATAATATATCTATCTACTATATCTATCAGTATCTTATATATCCTGGACCTGGTTCTGGACCGGGATTCGTAAAAGGGGGCCGTGTAGGGGGAATTGGTGAATTTGGGGAATCATTAAAATTGAATGATTCGAATAATTCACAAGTTCCCCTCTTACGGGGGAGACCATTCTTCACTGCTCTCTTTCAAACCGGGTGGCTACAGCCCGTGAGGGCGGCAGAACGATAGCGAGGGTGTGAAGAACCGGCTTAGGGCGGTTCGGAACCCCTCGTTAAATGAACAGATCAACCGATTTAACAGGCCTCCACCCCTCCCTGGAAGCGTTCCACGTTTCCGGGGAGGGGTGGAGGAAATCTCCATTTTTTTGTCTCTTGTTTCGTTACGAGGGGCTTGCTTCGCTGCGCTCGGCCGCACCCTCGCTATCATTATGTCGCCCTCCGGGCTGCTGGCTGGTTGATCACTTCCACCCACTCGGTTTGAATGAGGGCCATTTTAATAGTTCTAATAATTCACAAATTCCCTATACACGGCCCCTGCCGAAGAGGAAAATCCAGAAACATGACAAATCCTGGACGCAAGAACATATATAACATATATATACCTATATAACTACTAATACCTACTATATTACTATATATTATATATAAGTATATGTATAACAGTATCTTGGTCTCTCTCCACCCTGGTCCTGGATGAGACAAGCCAAAAGCGGCCGTATAAGGGGAATTTGTGAATTATTAGAATTATTAAAACCAGCCCTGGTCGATTG
>JAJBBF010000131.1 GCA_020532215.1 Candidatus Cloacimonadota bacterium | reverse complement strand
CGCAGGCCGCGGGTATCCACACCGTATTTCAGGAAGTAATAATCGCCCAGAAGTTCAGCCGCCACCTTGGAGATGCCGTAGATGGTGGTGGGGCGCATCAGCGTATCCTGGGGCGTGTTGTCCATCGGCGTGCTGGGTCCGAAAGCGCCGATCGAGGAGGGCAGAAACACCGCTCCGCCGGTCTCTTTGGCTATTTCCAGCGAGTTGATCATGCTGTCCATGTTGATCTTCCAGGCCAGGGTCGGTTTGGATTCGCCCACGGCGGAAAGCACCGCCACCAGGTTGATGATGGTGTCGATGTTGTACTTTTTCACCACGGCGAACATCTTTTCCGCCTCCAGGGCATCCATGTTCTCGCAGGGCCCGCCTTCCATGATCTGGGGGATGAGGGGGGTGCTGCGGTAGGTGGCTACAACGTTCTGATCGCCGTAGATCTTTCTGAGGTAGGGAACCAGTTCCGATCCGATCTGACCGGCTGCTCCCAGGACAAGGATGTTTTTCATATCTGTCTCCAACAGGATTTTTCTTGGCAAAACTCTTTTTTTGGTTCCGGCTGGATTGTCAATGCTTTTAAGCGCCGCGCCAGCCACGCGGGGTCAGGAATGGGGGAAACGCTGCGATCAGCCAAACAGAAAGCGGGTCCCTTATTTCTGGACGTGTTCGCGCACCTTGGCCAGGATCTCGTCGCTGAGTTTGTTCAAAGCCAGATTGACCATGTCCAGTTCCGGAGGGGGAAAGGGTTCCGGCCGGCGGATCATTTCCAGCGATTCTTTGGCCAGAACGCGTTCGTCGCCGCCGTTCACCACGCGGCCCCAATCATCCGACCACGCGAATTCCGCGGTCACCGTGTCCCCATGCTGCATCACGCCAGTTTTCACTTCGATCAGGCTGAAGGCCGCGGTGATCCGCACGGAAGCGGTCTTGGTGTATTTTTTCCAGGTGCAGGTCACATCGCCTTTCACTTCGCGTTCCCGCACCTTGCCTTTGTCGGTGGTGTATTGCTCTTTTCCCGTGACCATGTATTTAGTTTCTTTAAATTCCAATTCGCTGATGCGTTCCGGCACGTAATTCACCTGGATGATCTTGCCGGTCATGATCTCGTGCGCGCCCAAAAAGCGATCCAGCCCGGTGCCGCTGTCCGGTTCCTGGGGCTGGTTTTCCCCGTATTGCTGTTCCTCCAGCAGGGCGGAGATCTGGTCCCGGCTAACGATGTCCCAATATTCGCGCACAACGGGGTCCTGAACCAGTTTGGCGATGATGGTGTCCGTCAGCAGGTCGATCAGGCTGCCATAGCGGCTGCGGGTGCCGGATTTGTCCTCAAACACCGCCACCGCGACGCGTTTGGTGGAAAGTTCCCGCGCCTGGGTGAAGAGCTGGGCCGCGTCCCGGTAATTGGGCACATAGTTCAGAGCTTCCTGAAATTCTTTGGCCGCCCTTCTTTGGGAATCGGGAGCGTCGCTCAGGGCCAGGATCGCCAGGCCTTTCTGATAGTGGTATTCGGCGGCGGAAAGCTTGTTCTGGTTTAGCTTGTCCTGGTAATCGCGGTATTCAAAGCTGTGTTTTTCGCCGGTCTTGGGATCCACCAGCGGATCGAGCTCTTTCACCAGTTCCTGATACTCCACCAGCTGGCTGTATACCTGCACTTTTTGGTCCCAGAGGTCTTCCGGCGTCTCCGCGTCGAGCTGCTGCAGCCGCTCTTCGCTCAAGGCCAGCAGCTCGGGATAGGCCTTTTTCAGCAGTTTCTGCGCCTTGGCATAGGAGGGTTTGTTCTGCAATACCTGCACAGAAGTGTTAAGCGCTGCTTCCAGTTCGCCGCGCCGGTAGTGTTTCGCTGCCTGTCTGTAGAGACTTGCGTTTTTACTGCAGCCCATGCCCGCCAGCATCAGCGTGATCAGGCCGGCCGTCAGTATTCTCTTGAGCAGCGTCACTTTTCCTCCAGATCGGGGTCGCGAATTTTGTTTAGTGAATCCACACATCAGACAAGGGATGCCTTGTCAAGGAAAAGATGCCGCTTCCGGGCTCCTCTTGGTGCAGGCCTGGCCGGATGGCGGAAATGGGGTTTTTGCCCGCCTTCAAATTCGCAGATCCCGCCCTTAGCCCTCTCCCATCTGCCTCTGCTTAACCTCCCGCCAAGTTCCCCCCTGACTGGCGGGAACTCAGGGGGAGGCTGGCCAGAAGTAGATCATTGATCGCTAAGGGCGAAACCGGCTGAGGTGCACCAAAACACAGGAACGGCTTCTTGTTTAAAAACGGAACGATTCTTGCATCGTTTATCCGCGCCAGCCCAAGCTGGCATATCCAAGGGAGGATTTTTAGATGCTGAAAAAGCAGATGATTTTGCTCGCGGCGGTGCTGCTTGCCCTCACCGGCTGCGCCCGGCGCAATCCCGCCTGGCAGGACCAGGACGTCCTCACCCTGATCAAACAGGTGCAGGTGGTGGGCGACCCCGTGGACCTGTCTTTCGACGGGGATAACATTTTTGTGGCCCAGGACCAGGGCGGGATCTCCATCATCGACGCCACGGACCATTCCCAGCGCTGGTGGCCTGAGGTTTATCCCCCCAGCGCGGATGCCGTGCTGGTGAACATCCGCAACGTCTCCGCGGTGGGCGAACACAAAATGCTTTTTTTGGGCGAATATGTGAGCGCGGACAAGATCCGCATCATCGACTACTCCGATCCCGATTCGCTGCGGCTGATCGATTCGATCACCGGCGGCACGGATGGCCTCCAGTCCCTTTCCTTCAGCGCCATCCCGGATCCCCAGGATGAAAACATCGTCCAGGGCTTCTTCAGCGCGGGGCGCAATTTGATGTACGCCCGCTACAACGGCGAGCTCTACCTCGGCACGGATTATGTGATCAACACCCCCGCCACAGCGGCAGGCCTGGATGCCAACGCAGATTATATCTACGTGGCCGCCCAGCAGCGCGGCCTGGTGATCTACGACCGCGCCACCAAGGCCGAGATCAGCGAAATTTCCCTGCCCGGGGAAGCGCTGCAGGTGAAGGTGGTGAACAATTACGCCTACGTCGCCAGCCGCCAGGGCGGTTTGAACGTGGTCAACGTTGGCGCGCCCAGCGAACCCTTGCTGGTGAAAACCTTCGATACCACCGGCTATGCAACTTCCATAGATGTGGCCGGCAATCTGGCCGTGGTGAGTTCCGGGGGCGGCGGCATCTACCTCTTCGACGTCAGCACACCCGGAAATCCGATCCTGAAGCAGAATCTCAGCTCCGCCGGCTATACCAACAACGCCAAATTCCACCAGGGAAAACTGATCGTTGCCGCCCGGGACCAGGGCGTTCTCATCTATGCCATCGATTAAGCGAAGTTTCCGAACATCGATACAACTGAAAATGTTCCTGCCTGGGGCTCCGGCTCCAGGTTTTTAATTTGATATAAGAGGAAAAGAGGATGAAAAGGATCCTGACATTAAGCATTTTGGCGCTGCTCTGCCTTGCCGCTCTCGGCGCTGAACCAACTGCCAATTATTTCTCGATCGCCCGGAGCTCCGCAGACCAGCTTAAACTCGCGGTCTCCGTGCCCGCCCTTACCCTGGCTGAGGCCACCCAAAACGGCCGCACCGTAAAAGAACTGCGCATGGACGGCGCTTTCAACACTTCGGAGCCCGGCCAGCCGGAACTTCCGGTGCTCAGCACCATGGTGGCGATCCCTCCCCGGGGCAGCTACACCCTGTCCTACAGCTACGGCGACGTGGAATACAGCTCTCTGGATAATCCCAAGGCTTCCCCGGATGGCTCTTCAAATGAAACAGCTCCTCCCGGCCAGCCCTATCCCGCCAGCTTGGCCAGCGGCTCCGAACCGGCCATCCTGCGCGATTTCCGCGTGGTGCAGATCAACGTTTATCCCTGCCAATACGATCCTGTATCCAAACGCCTGGCCCATTACAGCGATATCGAGGTCACCCTGGATTTCAGCTCTGACCCCGGCCTCAACGAAACGGCGGATTACAGCAGTTACAGCTACGCTTTCCAGAAACTCTACGAAGCCCAGATCGCCAATTTCGCCGATTACCGCAATCTGGTGACCGCGCCTGCCCACGCCCGCATCCTGCTGATCCACGGCAACAACAGCGATCCCGTTTTCCAGACCAAACTCAGCGAATTCGTAACCTGGAAACGCCAGAAAGGCTATACCGTGACCGCCATCAGCACCACCCAGGCCGGCGGCACCAGCAGCACCGCTATCAAAAACTATATCCAAAGCCAGTACGACAATCCGGACACCCGCCCCGATTTCATCATCCTGCTGGGCGATACCGTCGGCAGCTACGCCATCCCCGCCTGGTATGAAACCTTCAGTTCCTACAACGGCGAAGGCGATTATCCCTACACCCATCTGGCCGGAGGCGACCTGCTCGGAGACGTTTTCATCGGCCGCCTTTCCGCCGAAAACCTCACCCAGCTGAATACGCTTCTGAACAAGATCTACACCTACGAAAAAAACATCAACAACTCCCCCGACGCCGCCGCCTGGCTGAACCGCATGCTGCTGATCGGCGATCCCTCCAGCTCCGGAATCTCCACCATTTACACGAACCAGCATATCCACGAGATGACCCAGACCGTGAATCCCGATTACAGCTATATCGAAAACTATACCGGCGGCTATTCTACCACAATCAACTCCGGCATCAACCAGGGCGTGGCTTTCTTCAATTACCGCGGCTACATCGGCATGAGCGGCTGGGATCCCTCCAACACGCTGAACAACGGGCCCCGCCTTCCTCACGCGGTGATCCTCACCTGCGGCACCGGCAGCTATGCCTCCAGCTACGGGACAGCCACCTCCGAAAGCTTTGTCCGCCTGGGCACCGAAGCCATGCCCAAAGGCGCCCTCACCGCCATCGGCATGGCCACTTCCGGTACCCATACGATGTTCAACAACGCCCTTTCCTGCGGCATATTCGACGGCATCTACATTCACGAGATGCGCAGCATGGGCGAAGCGCTGCTCAACGGCCGCCTCTACCTTTACAGCATCTACGGGCAGGCCAACCCCACTCAGACCAACTACTTTGCCCACTGGTGCAACCTGATGGGCGACCCCACGGTGGAAACTTTCATCGGCATTCCCGGATCCCTTGTTATCGATGCCCCGGATTCCATCCCCCGCGGCACCACCCTGGTGGATATCCAGGTGAGTGACGCCAGTCTGAATCCTCTGGCTGGGGTAAGCGTTACCCTCTATAGCGACGGCTATGGCGATGTGGTGGGCAAAGGCTTCACGGACGAAACGGGCACCGCCACCCTGCAGGTTCCCAATTTTGTGAACACTGAGCTGCTGATCACCGCCTCAAAGCACGATTTTAAACCCTCTCAGCAGGTCTTGGGCATCGATCAGGCCGGCTCGCTGGTCTATTTTGCCAAAACCATCACCGACAACGGCAGCGCGGGATCTTCAGGGAATGGCGACAGCTTCATCAACGCGGGGGAAACCATCGCTCTCAGCCTGGAGATCAGCAATTCCACTCCGGCTTTCATAGACGGGATCTCGGCCACCCTGAGCACCGCCGATCCCCTGGCCCAGGTGCAGCAAGCTCAGAGCGCCTATCCGGCGATCGCCGCCAACGGCACCGGGACCAACAGCGTTCCCTTTTTGATCAGCTTTGATCCGAACATTCCCGCTTTCCACGATTGCCGCTTCATTCTCGATCTTACCGACTCGGCAGCAAACAGCTATCAGCTCATCTTTCACCTGGGAGCTTTCAATGCGGACCTGGCGGTAGGCAATTACAGCGTCAGCGCCGGCGGCAACAGCATCCTCGATCCCTCCGAGAACGGCATTCTCACCCTCACGGTCGCCAACTCCTCCGTATTCGGCGCCACGGACGTCTATGGCGAGCTGACCGTGCTTAATGATCTGGTGGAAGTTACGGACGCGCTTTCCTTCTTCGGGAACATACCAGCCGGCATGAGCGCCAACTCCATCGACGGTTACGGTGTTTTCGCCCGGCCCCTGTTGATCCCTGGAATGATGATCCCATTCCAACTCCGCCTTTATAACGACGCTGGCCTGGAGCAGATCACCCATTTCACTCTGCCCATCGGATCGGTATCCCAAAACACACCACTCGGCCCGGATGAATACGGCTATTTCATTTATGACGTATCCGACACCGCCTATCCTGACTGCCCCAGCTACGAATGGATCGAGATCGTGCCCAGCCTCGGCGGCAGCGGCACTCAGATAACCGGCCTGAACGATCCCGGAACAACCGGTGACGAAGGCGACCAGGTGGGCAGCGACGTCCTCGAAACCATCGACCTGCCTTTCAGCTTCCGCTATTACGGGGTGGATTATGACCAGATAACAGTCTGCGTGAACGGCTTCATCGCCCTGGGGGTTACCAACGATGGGGAATTCCGCAATGCCCGCATGCCCGGTGGGCAGGGGCCTTCGCCGATGATCGCGCCTTTCTGGGACGACCTCGTGATCCTCTCCGGCGGCGGCATCTACCGCTGGTATGACCCCGACGGCCACGTCTTCATCATCCAGTATAACAACTTGAAAAACGGCTATAACCGGACTTCCGAGGAGACCTTCCAGGTGATCTTCTACGATCCCCTCTTTTATCCCTCCAGCCTGGGCGACGGCATGGTCAAGATCCAGTACAAGGTCTTCAACAACGTCGATGTCGGCAGCGGCGGTTATACCCCAGTGCACGGAAAGTACGCGACCGTGGGCATCCGCGACCACAGCAACCTCCGCGGCCTCGAATACACTTTCAGCAACCAGTATCCGCCCGCCGCCCAGCCTCTCTCCAGCGGGAAAGCCCTGCTCATCACCACCGTGCCCGTGCTGCATCAAAACGCCCATCTGGTGGTGGGCGAACTCATCCTCAACGATGCCAACGGAAATTCCTGGCTGGAACCGGGCGAAAGCGCGGAGATCGGCATCAAGCTGAACAATCTGGGCATCGACGCCGCCACCAACGTTCAGATATCTGTTTCCACCCCCAGCCCCCAGGTGACCATAAGCAGTTTCCAAAGCCCCTGCCCGGACATCCCCGGCAGCGGCTCCGCCGTGAATGTGGTCCCCTTTGTGCTGACCGCCTCACCGGATTGCCCCGGCGACCTGGTGGTGCCGCTGGAATTCAGCGTTACCATCGACGGCAATGCCTGGACCTATCCCCTCAGCCTCACCATCAAAAAACCCGCCATCGAGATAAGCGGGATCTACATCAGCGATCTCCAGGGCGATGTTGACGGTTTGGCCGATCCCGGCGAAACCCTGAGCCTGATCGTGAACTATGTAAACAACGGCAGTGTGGCCGCCTACAACCTTACCAGCAACATCATGTGCCTCAGCGACGACGTCACCCTGATCAGTTCCCAGCAGCTCATCCCGTCCATCCCGGCCGGGGCCATGAGCCAGGCTGTGTATGAGATCAGCCTGTCTCCCGATGTGATGGTGGGCAACAACCTCACCTTTTACCTCACCTACCTGGGTGAAGCGGTGGACGCCCAGAATGAATCTTTCCTGCTCAATGTGGGCACCACCGGCATGTTCGAAGATTTCGAAACCGACGGCGGAAGCTTCTCCGCCCAGCCCGGCACGAACGCCTGGCAGTGGGGCACGGATGCCTCTTCCGGAGCCCATTCCGGCTCCAAGGTCTGGGGCACGCTGCTCAACCAGCAGTATCCCAACAACGTGAACTGGACCCTTACCTCCCCACCCATCTTCATCGGCGGGAATTTCGTGCTGGAATTTTACCATTGGTTCGACACCGAGCTGAATTACGACGGCGGAAATGTGAAAATATCCACCAACAACGGCTCTTCCTGGACCCTGCTTTACCCGGAGGATGGCTACACCCAGTCCAACGTTTCCGCGCTCAACGGGCCCGGATTCGCCGGGAACAGCTCCGGCTGGGTGCCGGCGCGTTTTTCTTTGAACGCCTATTCAAACCAGACCGTGATGATCCGCTGGACCTTTGCCGCGGACACCATGATCCAGGGCCAGGGCTGGTATATCGACGACGTTCAGACCACCGGTTTCATCCCCTTTGCCGGAAAGGTAAGCGGCTCGATCCAGACCTCGCGCCCCAACGAGGATTTCGCCTCCATCAGCGTTCATAACGCAGCGCCCATCATTACCTGCCCCGACGGCAGCGGAGCCTACGCCCTGTTTTTGCCCACCGGGATCCACAACCTGACCGCCTCCGGCACCGGATACCAAGAACAGAGCGTCTTTCCCCTGACCCTGAGTCTGGGTAACCCCAGCATAAACCAGGATTATTACCTCATCTGGCTGGATCCCCCGGCCGCCCTGGATTTCGACATCGAGCAGGATTCCCTATTCCTCTTCTGGGATCAGCCATCCGAGCCTCCGTCCGCCGTGCTCAACTACCAGGTCTTCCGCAAAGTTAACTCCGGTAACTATGAACTGATGGAACTCACCCCGGCTGCGTCCTATTCCGAGCAACTCGCGCTGGAAGGGGATTACAGCTACTATGTTGTAGCCAGCTACGATGGCGGCGAAAGCCTGGCCACGGATCACGTCACTTTTGCTTATCCTTACGTGGATGGCGATGATCCGCTCACCCCGCCGCTAGTCTCGCAGCTCCATCAAAACTACCCCAATCCCTTCAATCCCAGCACCACCGTTATGTTCGACCTCGCCCAGGCTGCCCCGGTGAAACTGAGCGTTTTCAATATCAGGGGACAGCTGGTGCGCCATCTGGCGGATGGTCCACTCGGCGTCGGAACCCACCGGGTGCTTTGGGACGGAACCGACGACAACCGCCGCCCCGCAGCTTCCGGTATCTATTTCTTCAAGCTTGAATCACCGGCCTTGAATGCCGTCCGCAAGGCGGTTTTGCTGAAATGACCGCCCTGGGGTGATATGATGCGGCCGGAGGATCACCTCCGGCCGTTTTTGTCTCCGCCTTTACGGGATTTGGGGATTAAGTGGGTTGGCTATAGCCGCGCAGTCAGGCTCAATCCAGGTATTTCTGGATCGAGGCTTGTTTTAGCTGCCGGTCCATCCAGCGATCGAACCAATCCGGAGAGAGGTTCGCGGTGAAAACCGCCTCGATGCTGTCCTCGCTAACCTCTATCTTCTTGTCGCGTTCAACAGCGATCACGCTGGGTATCCAGATCATGCCGTCCATGATAAAGGCTTCCTGGGGTATGTTTTGCAGATGGCGGCGGAGGATCCCCTGGAAAATCTGGGGCGTGTTTTTGCCGAGGGCGCGGGAATCTGCCGTCAAACCTTCGAAAGATCTGGTTTTGGCGCTGGCGGGAGGCATATCCTGCCCGCTGATGATCCGCTCGGAGATCTGCAGGGCCAGCTGCTCACTCTTGTCCCGGGCCAGGTTTTCCCTGATGTCGGCTTCCACGTCGGCCAGGGGGCGCAGCGCGTCCAGGGAGGCTTCGTTGAGCTCCACGATCACCCATTTGCGTTCGAGGGAGGAATAAAGGGCGTCAAAAACATGGCCGGCAGGTTGGCCGGAAAGCTGGGCGCGGATGCCGGCAACTATCTGGGGATCGGGGAACCACAGGCTGGCGGGATCGTCTTTGTGGATCTTGTTTCGGGGCAGCGACAGCTCTTCGCAGGCCACCGCGAGGCCCCGGGACCGGGCCAGTTTCACCGCGAGTTCCGCCGAAGGGCGCAATCCCTCGATGCTGGAGTCGGTCGGCTGGTAGGGCACCCAGAGGGTGTTGAAGATGCACATGCTCTTGGTACGCTTTTCCAGCTGGTGGAGGCTGAGGCCAGTGGCGGAAGCCAAAGGCTGGCCCCAGGCGCCCTCCTGCAGAGCGCTCAGATAGTTGTTTAGCTCCGCATCGAGTTCAGCCACGGCGATGAAGCCGGAATTTTTGAACTGCAGATTGGTGGCAAAGGGATGAACATCCTCCAGCAAGTCTGTTGCCGGCGTTCCGGAGCTTAGCTCCCGGTAGAGGGAATCGGCGTAGGCATTGGTGAGGCGGATGTCCGTGCGGGAGGGCAAGACCTCCAGAGTGGCGTAGGAAAGGCTCACAAAAGGTTCCAGCCGGTATTGGGCGCTGTTTGCTTCATAGTAACTGCGCACCTCGTCCGGCGAAATGTAGGGATCGATGTCGCCCAGTTCCAGCAGGGTGAATTCCAGATCGGCTGTGCTTTGGAGCAGCTCGGTGATCAGCTTGCTCTCGGCCCGATCCAGCAGTTCGTGTTTGATGAGTTCCGGCATTAGTTTCATGATCGGAACCTTCCAGTCAAGATAATCCTGGCGCAGCAGGGCGAGGTTTTCCGGCGAGTCGTAGAGCAGTGACTGGTTGTAGATCTGAGGGTCGAATACACCGTTGGTCATGAAGCGGGGGGAGTTCAGGATGTAAGAGGGGATGTTTTTGCTGAGGGTATCCACCACTTCGGATGGGGTGCAGCTGATCTTGTATTTGGCGAAATACTGCCTCAGGATCACGCCCCTGGCGGCGTCCGACCAAGTTTGCCGCTTGATCTGTTCGCGTTCGTCGCGGGAGGGGGCGCGGTTGTTCAGCACCTGGAAATTGGTATAGTGGCCGCGGTAGGAGTCGTTGAAAACATCCAGGGTCACGGGCTGGCCGTTGATGCGTCCGGCCAGGTTGCCCTGGTTGGCGCCGCATCCTGCCAGCAGCAGGGCCAGCGCCAGCAGCGCCGTTATTGAGAAAGCTGATCTTGTCATAACATGTCCTGTAGTTCCTTGAGTTTTTGCCAGGCCTCGATGGGGGTGAGGGCGTCGAGGTCGAGGTCCTTGATCTTATCGATGATGGGGTCAAGCTCCTCCGCCTTGTCCGCCAGAACTTCGAAGAGCTCGATCTGGGGGGTGGATCTGTTCAGTCTGCGGCGGATGGAGGCGGTGAGGCCCCGGGGCGAGATCTCGTGTTCCTCTAGGTTTTTGAGGATCTCGCGGGCCCGGCGGATTACGCGGTCTGGGATCCCGGCCAGGCGGGCCACCTGGATGCCGTAACTCTGGTCCGCACCGCCGCGTTCGATCTTGCGCAGAAAGATCATCTGGTCGTTGTATTCCTTCACCAGCACATTGTAGTTGCGGATGTCCGGATAGATGTTCTCCAGTTCCGTGAGTTCGTGATAGTGGGTGGCGAAGAGAGTGAGGGTGTGTTTATATTTCTGGATGTATTCGATGATGGACCAGGCCAGGCTCAGGCCGTCGAAAGTGGAGGTTCCGCGCCCGATCTCGTCCAGCAGGATCAGCGAATCCGGAGTGGCGGTGTGGAGGATATTCGCTGTCTCGATCATCTCCACCAGGAAAGTGCTTTGGCCCTGGGCGAGGTTGTCGGAAGCGCCCACCCGGGTGAACACGCGGTCGAAAATGGGCATGCGGAGCTCTTTGGCGGGCACGAAACTGCCGATCTGGGCCATGATGGCCAGCAGCCCCACCTGCCGCAGATAGGTGGATTTTCCCGCCATGTTCGGCCCGGTGATAATGGCGATGGTGGTGTCGGGATAATCCAGGGCGGTGTCATTTGGAATGAAATCCTGGTCCTCGATAAGCTGTTCGATCACGGGATGGCGGCCTGCGGTGATGCTGAGGGCGCGATCGCTTGTGAACTGGGGGCAGCAATAGTTGTTTTGCCAGGCCAGCCAGGCCAGGCTGCTCTGAACGTCGATCAGGGCGACGGTTTCGCCCAGTTTTTGCAGCGCTTCCAGCCGGGCCGCCACCTGCTGCCGGAAGTCCCTGAACAGCTCATATTCGAGGTTTTTGATCTTTTCCTCGGAACTGAGGACCTTGGCTTCGAATTCTTTCAGCCGGGGCGAGATATAGCGCTCCGAATTCACCAGGGTCTGTTTGGGCACATAGTAATCCGGCACCTTGGATTTCTGGGCGGCGCTGACCTCCAGGTAATAGCCAAAAACGCGGTTGTAACCTACCTTAAGGGTGCTGATACCGGTCTTCTTGCGTTCGTCGTCCTCCAGCCTGGCGATCCAGGATTTGCCATCATGGATGAGTTCCAGCAGTTCATCAAGATCCTTGTTATAGCCTTGTTTGAAGATGCCGCCTTCGGTGATCGTGAGGGGTGGTTTGGGGCGGATGGCCGCTCCGATGGAATCCGCAAGGTCTTCAAAGCCTTCCAAAGCATCGGCCAGGGCTGTGATCAGGGGTTCGGAATAAGCCCGCAGCTGCTCCCGCAGTTCGCCCAGAACCAGCAAATACGAACGGAGGGCGATCAGTTCGCGTGGGTTCACCCTCAGCGCCCCCAGCTTGGAAACAAGCCGGGAAATGTCTCCGATCTCGCGCAGGCTGAGGCGCGTGTCTTTCAGATAGGCTGTATTGGAGAGGAAGGCCTTGATCAGGTTTTGCCGCTCCACCATCCTGGCGGGATCCAGCAGCGGATGCAGCAGCCAGTTCTGGATCAGCCGCGAACCCATTGGGGTCTGGGTTTGGTCCAGAACGGCCAGCAGGCTGCCGTGGCGTTCGCCGTAGCGGATGGAGCGGGTGAGTTCCAGATTGCGGCGGCTGATCTCGTCCAGCTGCATGAAGCTGCCGAGGGAATAGTAGTGCAGCGAACTGATGTGGGAAAGCGGCACCTGGTAGAGGGACTGAACGTAGGCGAGGGTGGCTCCGGCTGCCGTTGCCCCGGCGGTTTTGCCCTGGGCGTCGAAGGCTTCGAGGGAATGCACCTGGAAATGCTTCTTGAGGGTGGAGGCGGCCTCGGAGGGCTTGAACTGCCAGCTGTCAAAGATGGTGACGGTGGGGCTGTATTCCAGCTTGAGGTTCTTCAGCCAGGCCTCGGAAGCGCTGCCATCCACGATGATCTCGGCTGGTCTCTGGCGCAGCAATTCGTTCACCAGATCGTCTTGCCCCAATTCCGTGAAATTGAATTCGCCGGTGGAGAGGTCCAGATTGGCCAGTCCGATCCTGCGTTTTGGATCCTCGTACCAAACGGCGCTGAGGAAGTTGTTGGCGCTGCCGGATATGAGGGAATGGTCCAGCACCGTTCCGGGCGTTATGATCTCCACCACTTCGCGTTTGACGAGGCCCACGGCTTTTTTGGGGTCTTCGGTCTGTTCGCAGATGGCCACCTTGAGCCCGGCCTGGATCAGTTTGTCCAGATAGTTGTCCAGCGCGTGGTAGGGAAAGCCGGCCAGGGGAACGGGATTCTCGTTGTTCTTGTCCCTGGAGGTGAGGGTGATGTTGAGGATCCGGGCGGCGGTGTGGGCGTCTTCGAAGAAAGTCTCGTAAAAATCGCCCATGCGAAAGAGGATCAGCTTGTCCGGATGGGCCTGCTTGACCTCTTGGAACTGCCTGAGCATCGGAGTTAGCTTGGCAACCGGGGGAAGTTTCATCCGTGGATCAGAAGCGGGTGATGAAGCAGTCGATGGAGTTTCCGCGCAGGATCTGGCGCACCGTATACGCCTCGCTCTGGGAAGAGTAAGGGCCGCTGATCACCACCCAGGGCACGGACCTGTTGCCCTTGTCCTCGAAATAATTGGCCTTCACCTTCAAGCTCCGCACTTCCTGGGTGCGGGTGCAGGCATTGTTTTCCGAGCCGAAACGCCCCGCCTGGACGAAATAACCGCCGCTGGGCTTGGCCGCCAGCCGGGCCGGGGAGTCCGGATCCAGCGCCGCTTGGGGCGGAATCTCTTCCGGCAGGGTCTCCACAATGATCTCCGGCAGATCCAGCGCTGTATAGGGATACAGGAAAGCCAGGTCAACCAGCGAGGGGTATCTGCCTTTGAGTTCGAACAGCCGGTCCTCGATCTCGAAGGCCAGCTGGGACTTGCGGTTAAGTTCAAAACCGGCCTTGTAGTTCTGGAAGGCCTCGGCGCAGTTGCTGTTCAGATGGTGCATCAGGCCCAGCAGATAGTGGAAATACTGCAGGTTTTTGGGCAGGCCGGGAGAAGCCCTCAGCTTTTCCAGGGTGGAAATGGCGCTGAAGTATTTCTTTTGGCTCTGGTAAGCTCCGGCGATCTGGTAATGGGTGTCTTCCACAAATTTGCCGCGGGGATCGGCCCGCAGATAGTTTTCCCCCTGGGCAATGGTTGCCGCGGGGTCATCCCGGTTCTGGGCGCAGTAGGCCAGCCAGTAAAAGCGTTCCGGGATGTCCGGGGAGGAGATCTTTTTGAGCAGGGCTTCCGCCTCCGGGATCTGCCGTTCGAGGATGTGGAGCTTGGCTTTCTCCAGCCGGCTGAGCTGGCCGTAATGGGTGGAGGGATAACGGTCGATAGCTTGTTGCAGCAGGATCAGGGTGTCTTCCTGGCTCTTTTTGAGCATGGCGCTCAGATAGGTCTGCAGAGCCCGTTCCTCGTCGTTTTTGGCTGTGCTGCCCGTCAGCCGGGTGGAAAGTTCGGACAGCTTTCCCTGTTGGTAAAGCTGTTCCAGCGCCTGGAACTCCTTGCGCAGTTCAGCCGCGAAAGCGGCCACAGGCAGCAGGATCAGCAGCAACAGGGTCCAAGGCAGGATTCGGGGCATGGGGATTTGACCTCGGGGGATGGCGATTAGTTGCTCATAGAGTTCAGCAGCTCGTCGTTGCTCTTTGTGGTTTGCATCCGTTTCCGCAGGGTTTCGATGCCCTGGATGGGGCTGATGGTTTTCAGATACTTGCGTAGCACGTACATCCGGTTCATCTCGTTTTGGGTGAGCAGCAGCTCTTCGCGGCGGGTTCCGCTTTTCACCAGATCGATGGCAGGGTAGAGGCGCATGTCGGAAATGCTGCGGTCCAGCACCAATTCCATGTTTCCGGTGCCTTTGAACTCCTCGAAGATCACCTGGTCCATCTTGGAGCCAGTGTCGATGAGGGCGGTGGCGATAATGGTGAGGGAGCCCGCTTCCTCGGTGTTGCGGGCGGCGCCGAAGAACTTTTTCGGCTTGATCAGGCCGTTGGCGTCGATGCCGCCGGAGAGCACCTTGCCGCTGGAGGGCGTAATGTTGTTGTAGGCCCTGGCCAGGCGCGTGATGCTGTCCAAAACAATCACCACGTCCTGATTGAGCTCGATCATCCGCTTGGCCTTTTCCAGCACCATTTCGCTGACCGCGGTGTGGTTTTTGGGCGATTCGTCGAAAGTGGAGCTGATCACTTCGCGGTTGCCGGGGCGCAGGATCTTTTTCATCTCCGTCACCTCTTCGGGGCGTTCATCCACCAGCAGCACGATCAGATAGACCTCGGGATGGTTGGTAAGGATGGCGTTCGCGGTATCCTGGAGCAGGGTGGTCTTTCCGGTTCTGGGGGCGGCGACGATCAGGCCGCGCTGGCCTTTGCCGATTGGGGTGAAGAGGTTTATGATGCGGGTGGAATAGTTATTCGTGTCGAATTCCAGATTGAGGCGTTCGGTGGGGTAGTAGGGGGTTAGTTCGTCCCAGGTCCTGAGGTCCTGCATGGAGGTGGGGGCCATGTAGTTAACTGCTTCCACGCGCAGCAGGGCGAAGTATTTTTCGCCTTCCTTGGGCGAGCGCACCGGGCCGGAGATCATGTGGCCGTTCTTGAGGCCGAATCTGCGCACCTGGGTGAGGGAAACGTAAACGTCGTCCCGCCCGGGCAGATAGTTGTTTTGCGGAAAACGCAAAAATCCAAAGCCGTCGTCCATGATCTCGAGGCAGCCGGTAACGAAAGCCAGGCCTTCCTGGGCGGCTTGGAATTCCAGCAGCTTGAAGACGAGGTCGTTGCCCCGCATCTGGGTGTAGCCGGGGATCGCATATTTTTTGGCCAGCTTGGTCAGCTGGGATTGTGGTAGTTCAAACAGGTTTTCTGTATCAGCCATTATCTATTTCTCCTTGGTTGTTCATTGCTTTTTAGGGGTGGGTTTGATCCCGGTGAGCAGCAGGCTGCTGCAGCTGGCACATCCCACTTTGTCTATACGCTCCAGCAGCTTTTTCCCTTCATTAATCAGATCCTCGGCATCTTCCTGGTTTTCCAGGCGCTTCAGCGTTTGCAGGCAATTGTGCTTCAGGCTGTCGCATTGCCTGGCGTCCTTGGGATTGTCCGTGGGAATGTAATAATCCTTCACTTCCACGCGCCGCAGCTTCAGCTTGCCAAAGATGGCCTGGATCTCTTCCCGGCTGAGGGTTTCGCGGTGATGGATCCCGTTGCGCTGGTCGATGGCGGCATGCCAGTGGTGCATCAGGATGTGGGTTTTCTGGGCTTCGCTTTGCTCGCCGTCCCGGTACATTTCGTTCACCAGCAGCCTGCCGCCGGGTTTCAGCACCCGCAGCAGTTCCGCGAAGATCTTGTCCGGATGCTCCAGATGGTGCAGGGAATTGGACAGGGTCACCAGGTCAAAGCTGGCATCCTCCAGATCGAGGGCTTCCAGGTCCATCCGGTAGATCTCAACATCGTTCTCCGGAAAGCGTTTCTGGGCAAGGTCAATGCTCTTTTCAGAGATGTCGACCCCAATGATCTGAACCCAGGATTTTAAGTTCTGTTTCAGGATGGTGATGAAATCGCCTCTTCCGGTGGCGGCGTCCAGTACGTTGGTGGCCTCGATGGCGTTGAGCAGGCCAAACGCGTCTTTCATAAGGATGATCCTCACTTGATGATTTGATCGGGATGATGAGTTGCCTCGATACGAACGTGTCTGCTGTTCCGGGCAATGTGATTCGTAACATTGCTATTCTTTTTGACCCGCCCTTTTTCGTCAAGCTTTTTAATCCGTTCCGCCAGCTACTCTGTGGAGATTTTTCCCAATGGGATCGTAAACTGATACTAAAAACTTCGCGTTGTTAGCACTTGGCCTCTTGCTGCTCTCACATTAACTCATTCCTCGGTAATATCTTTCCTGATCGCTCTCTGAGGTTCAGCTGGGATCATTGGCGGAAGCATCGCCAAGAATGAAAACCATATTGTCCAGATTCATCTTATCGACTCTCCACTTGATCAAAGAACCCCGATAATACAAGGTGCTATGCTGCCCATCGTTTTGGCTGATCACGTAAGTGTTCCCCCAACTGTACATTGAGGGAGTTTCTTTGAAGTAGATAAGGTCGCCATCTTTCCCCGCAGAGCTTAGCCTTCTGTTTTGCAACTGGGTTCTGACTCTTTCTTGCAGTTCGGGAAATGGAACGCTGCCTGGGATGGGAACATGTTTCCAAGTATGGTATCTTATATATCTAACAGGCGCTTTGTACAGGTAGAGGAACAGGCTGCCCATCACTATAGCGAATATTGCAATATCCATCAGATATAAGCTCATGACTTCTCCCTTAGGGCAGCGATGCTGCTTTTCGAATTGATGTTTTCAGATGACCCTCTGCATCTCCCTCTTCGCGATCGTGAACAAGACTGATGAATCCAGTTTTCCGCGCAGGACAGGATGGGGTTCGATCCTGTAATCAACCTCTCTGCGGGCTCGCATTAGTTTCATGCGGTCTTCAATGATATCATCAGTGAAGTCCGGGGAAACCACCAAGAGGTCAATATCGCTGTCCTGATCTGCGGTGCCCCTGCTATAGGATCCAAACAGGTAGATGGCATCGATCAGCATTGATTGTTTCAAAACGTCATGGTAGCGTTTGATAAGGTCGATCATTTCATTTTTATCAATGATTGCAGCCATTGGTGCAAGCTCCTTATGATTCCCATGTATTGAGCAGTAAATTCTTTGGTGCATTGGTTGTGGAAGCTTAGCTTGAAATCCGGATACCTGGTGTTCAAGTTGAAGCTGCTGATTATATCCATGGATTCAATTTCAGCCTGAGGTACTTCAATCTGAGCAAGAACAGCAAGCCGGACAAGGTCATGTATCCTTGGCACCTCAAAATCAACATTCTGTGTGTAAATTGCTTTGAGGGTTTTCTCCAATACCAGTTGTCCCAAAAAAAGCGCCCATGGATACTCCTCCATTTTATAGAGTTTTTCCATGGTCTCCGAGTCATTCTCGGCAGATCGGAGCCAGTATTGTATTAATTCCATTCGTTCCATAAATCTATAGAATCCATCATACTGTTTTCCGTCAAGTAAAACCTATTCAGGATGCTTGTTGCGTTGGTCTGCATAGTCTGCCTCCAAAGCCCTGCAGATTCACCCCTTGTCCGCCTCCCGCCAGATCGCCGCATCCGAGGCGGGAGCCAGGCGGGAGGCGCGGATGCGCTGGAACTGAGGGAGCTCGGGTGGGGGCTGGAGGATATCAAAGACTTGTATTTCTATGAGCATGATATGCAATATATTAAGATATGTTATATGATGTGATGCATTAATGGATCTGAAGCAGCCGCGGCTAATGTTCTTGACACGGAAGCGCCGCCTGAAAATCATCCACCGCAAATGAAGCGATAAGCACAAGGTGAAAAATATGATCAAGGTCCAATCATTGGTCAAGGAGTTTCCCAAGAAGGATGGAACCAGCTTCCGGGCGGTGGATGAGGTAAGTTTCGAGGCTGCCGACGGCGAGATCGTCTGCCTTTTGGGGGTGAACGGCGCGGGCAAAACCACCACGATGCGCATCCTTTCCACCGTTTTCCAGCCCCAGAGCGGCAGCGCGCAGATCGAGGGCTATGACGTCCTCACTCAGGGGGACATGGTGCGCCGCAACCTGGGTTTTCTCTCCGGCGATACCGGTTTGTACATGCGCCTCACCCCGCGGGAATTCGTAACCTATTTCGGCCGCCTTTACGGCGTTGATGACGAAACTATCAAAACCCGTTTGGAAGAAATGGCCAGGCTTCTGGACATGCATGATTTTCTGGACAAGAAGATGGAGTTCCTCTCCAGCGGCATGAAGCAAAAGGTTTCCATCGTGCGCTCCATCATCCACGACCCGCCGGTGATGATCTTCGACGAACCGACCTCGGGCCTGGACATCCTCACGGCGCGCAATATCATCTCCTTCATCCGCAGCTGCAAGGAGCGCGGCAAATGCGTGCTCTTTTCCACCCACATCATGCGCGAGGCGGAGCGCCTGGCCGACCGCATCGTGATGATCCACCAGGGCCGGGTGCTGGCGCAGGGAACGCTGGAGCAGATGCGCGCGGAAAGCGGCCTCAGCGATCTGGATGACATCTTTGTTTACTACGTGAATCAAGCCGGAACCGACACGGAGGTGGCAGCCCATGAGTTTTAAGAAAGCCCTCGTAATTTTCCGCAAGGAGATCCTGGAGATCCTGCGGGACAAGCGCACCCTCTTTGCCACCATCGTTTTGCCGGTGGTGCTGTATCCTCTCTTGTTCATCGGCTTCAGCGCCATCATGAGCCGTCAGAACGAGGTTTTGGAAAAGCGCGGAGCCACCATCGCACTGCTGGACAGCCTTTCCGTCCAGAACCAGGACGCCCGGCAGGCTTACGACCTAATCCTCAGCGGCTTGAAAAACACACCCTATCTCACCACTCTGGAATCACCGCCGGAACTGGAGCGCCTTTATGCGGAAAAGGAGATCAAGGCTGTGGTGAGCGTTTCCGATTCGCTTTCACCCTCCGGACTGCAGACCTTTAAGGTTGGGGTCAGATACGACGCTTCCGGCGATGAAGGCCAGCTGCTTTTCGGCAAGCTGGAAAAATCCCTGATGCAGACGGCGCAGGCCCTGATCGCTAAACGCCTGGATGCCCTCAACGTGGAGCAGGGGTACATCGAGCCCCTGCTGATAGACCAGATCGACACCTCCACCACCGCCAAAAAGATGGGCAGCGTGCTGGGCATGATCTTGCCCTACATCGTGATCCTGATGCTGGTAACCGGCGCTTCGGTGGTGGCGGCGGACCTGGTGGCGGGGGAAAAGGAACGCCGGACCTTGGAGACCCTGCTGGTATCGTCGGCCTCGCGGGGCGAGATCGTGCTGGGCAAATACCTCACCATCTTCACCATGGCCATGCTCAACGTGGTGATCAACCTCATCAGTATCAGCCTGTCTGTGCGCTATCTGTTCAGTCAGTTCGAAACCGGATCCCAAAGCCTGCAACTGCCGGTGAGTTCCTTTTTGATCCTGCTGCTGGCGATGGTGCCCCTTGCCACTCTGTTCTCCGCTTTGCTGCTGTCCATCTCCACTTTTTCCCGCAACATGAAGGAAGCCCGCACCTACGAACAGCCGATCATGATCGCTTCCATGCTGATGGGGATGGTAAGCTTCATCCCTTCCGTCGAGATCAGCAACCTGCTGGCGATGGTGCCGGTGATCAACATTGCCCTGCTGTTCAAGGCTGTTCTGATCGGCGAATGGCAGCTTTCTCACCTCCTGATCACGGTGGGAACCACCCTGATC
Source organism: Candidatus Cloacimonadota bacterium (assembly GCA_020532215.1). Taxonomy (GTDB): domain Bacteria; phylum Cloacimonadota; class Cloacimonadia; order Cloacimonadales; family Cloacimonadaceae; genus Syntrophosphaera. The sequence goes on along the minus strand of JAJBBF010000131.1, from coordinate 664 downwards.
CTGGATGTTTTCGCCATTTGGGTAACCGTGCGCCTCTTCCATTCCGAAGCGGTGCTGTTCCGCACCGAGGATGACAGCGGCGGCATCAAGACCGTGCGGACGAACAAACGCGGCTTCTTCAACCCTCTCAACGGCCTGATCTACTATTCGCTGGCCCTGGCGGCTTTGTATTACCTTGGCTCCAAGTGGCAAATGCAGGATCTGGTGAAGGGATTGGTGCAAACCCAGGTGTTTGTGATCGTGCTGCCGGTGCTACTGGTGCTGAGGTTCGTCAAACTCAAGGGCGCGGAGGCCAGGCAGCTGCTGCGGCTGAAGGCGCCGAAGCTGAAAGAGGTGGCCCTGGTGCCCTTCATCGCCATATCCGCGGCGATCGTGGTGGCCATCATCGGCCAGCTGATCAACCAGATCTTCCCCTTCCCGCCGGATTACCTTGAAAACCTATCCAAGCTGTTCCAGCTGGATCTGCCGCTCTGGCAGATGTTCCTGGTGATAGCGGTGCTTCCCGGGATCTGCGAGGAACTGCTCTTCCGCGGATTCCTGCTGCGCTTTTTCGAGGGCAAAAAGTTCTGGTATCCCGTTCTGGCCAGCGCCGCGCTCTTTGCCGTTTTCCATCTGGATCCTTTCCGGCTGCTGCCCACCTTCCTGCTGGGAACTCTGCTGGGCT
>JAJBBF010000052.1 GCA_020532215.1 Candidatus Cloacimonadota bacterium | reverse complement strand
TGGCACTGCGACGATTTCACGGACATGCAGATCATCAACTACCAGAACCAGCTGGGCAGTTACGTGCTCAGCGGCGGAACCCTGCTGATCTCCGGCTGGAAATACCCCAGCCAGTTCGACAGCGCCTTCCTGAACCGCTTTCTGCCGGGGATCACGCCGGCGCTGAACAATTCGGCGGTGCTGGTTTCCGCGCAGAGCGACGTTTATCCCGATCTGCATCCGGACCCCGCCAAGCTGGCGGCACCTTGGAACGGCATGCTGCCCATGAGCTATGTATTTACCGGAGCGGTGGATCCGCTATATAGGGCGGAGATTCTGAACGGCGGCGAGAACGACAACGAGCCGCTGGCGATCCGGGTTCAGGCCGGCGGAACGATGGTGTTGCTGGGCTTTCCGCTCTATTTCATGCTGGCCGGCGAGGCGCGGGATTTTGTGGCTCAGGTCGTCCCCGAACTCTATCCGGCAGTGGAAGTTGAGGAATCCCTTGCTCCCGCTCTAGAGCTGGCTCTGAGCTGTTCGCCCAATCCTTTCGCGGGCTCTCTGCAGATCAGTTGCCGGTCCGCCAAAGCCGGAGATGAAGTTGAGATCAATATCTACAACCTGCGCGGACAAAAAATCACTGGCTTCAGCGGAAATGCCGGCAGCAAAGGCTTCTGCCAGTTCGTCTGGGACGGCCGCGACAGAACCGGCCGCTTTGTCGGGAACGGGGTTTATCTGCTGGAAATGCTGGCCTCCGGTGAACGCAAGACCATGAAAAGCATACGTTTGCGCTGATCTCTCCGCTTTTGGCCACGAAGCTTTCCCCCGCCCGCAGCCAGAATAAAACTTTACGAAACAACGGAGTTAAATAATCTGGCATCCGAAAGGCCGGCCCGGAAAGTACCGGGGCCAGAGCATATACAGAACAAATCACCAAAAATAAGGATCCAGACATGGCAACCCCAACCCAGATCATCAAACTGAGGGAAAAACGCGATGAGGCCACCCTCGGCGGCGGCGCCAAACGCATCCGGGAACAGCACGACAAAGGAAAACTCACTGCCCGCGAGCGAATCGCCAAGCTGGTCGATCCGGACAGTTTTGAGGAGTTTGACCTCTTCGTGACGCACCGCTGCACCAATTTTGGCATGGAGGAGCAAGTGTATCCCGGCGACGGTGTGATCACTGGCAGCGCCACCATCAACGAGCGTTTGGTCTATATCTTTGCCCAGGATTTCACCGTCTTTGGCGGCTCGCTTTCCAAAACCTATGCGGAAAAGATCTGCAAGATCATGGATATGGCGCTGAAAAACGGCTGCCCGGTGATCGGACTCAACGACAGCGGCGGAGCGCGTATCCAGGAAGGGATCGACGCCCTGGCAGGATATGCCGAGATCTTTTGGCGCAACGTGATGGCCAGCGGGGTGATTCCGCAGATTTCCGCGATCCTGGGCCCCTGCGCCGGCGGGGCGGTCTATTCCCCTGCCATCACAGACTTTGTGCTGATGGAAAAACACAACAGCTACATGTTCGTGACCGGGCCGAAGGTGGTGAAGACAGTTTTGAACGAGACCGTGAGCACGGAAGACCTGGGCGGGGCGATGGTGCATTCCAGCAAAAGCGGAGTGGCGCATTTCCTCACCAACAGCGAGGACGAGACCCTGCTGCTGATCCGGAAATTGCTGAGCTTTCTGCCTTCAAACAACATGGAAGACCCGCCCTACGAGCCTTCCCACGATCCGGTGGACCGGGTCTGCGCCCCGCTGGAAGATCTGATCCCGGAAAATCCCAACAAGCCCTACGACATTCTGGACGTGATCCACGAGATCGTGGACGACCGCGAGTTTTTGCAGGTGATGCTGAATTTCGCGCAGAACATCGTGGTCGGTTTTGCCCGGATGAATGGTTTCCCGGTGGGCATCGTGGCCAATCAGCCGAAAGTGCTGGCCGGGGTTTTGGATATCGATGCCTCGATCAAGGCGGCGCGTTTCGTGCGCTTCTGCGATGCCTTCAACATCCCGCTGATCGTGCTGGAAGACGTTCCCGGCTTTCTGCCCGGCACCAGCCAGGAACACAACGGCATTATCCGCAACGGCGCCAAGCTGCTCTACGCCTTCGCTGAAGCCACTGTCCCCAAGATCACCGTGATCCTGCGCAAGGCTTACGGCGGCGCTTACTGTGTGATGAACAGCCGGCACATGCGGGCTGACCTGGTTTACGCCTGGCCGAGCGCGGAAATCGCCGTGATGGGCCCCAAAGGCGCTGTGGAAGTGATCTTCCGCAAGGAGGCCAAAGCCTCGGCGGATCCCAAACAGACCCTGCTGGAGCGGGAGCGCGAATACGCGGCCAAGTTCGCCAATCCCTATGCCGCGGCTGAACGCGGCTACATCGACGACATCATAGAGCCCGCCAGAACCCGCTTTCGCCTGATCCGCGCCCTGGAAATGCTGGCCAACAAAAAGGACAGCATCCCGCCCCGCAAACACGGAAACATGCCGCTTTAAGACAGATACATGAACAAGAGATTAATTTTTGCCCTTCTGCTGCTGCTGGGAGTTTTTGCCCTGCCGGCCCAGGAAACAGAGCTTTCCAGCATCGAGGACCTGCAGTTGCAGATCCAGGCGATGTCCGACAGCCTGCTGCAGCTGCGTGAAAGCCAGGTGGTTAGCGCCTACGGTTTCCGGGACACGGACAATCTTCAGAATGTGGCCGCCAAGCTGGAGATCACCGATCTGGCCAGCTGGAAGGAGTATCTGGGCATAGAGCCCAGCAACGAGGTGCTGGACAAAATGAGCCTGCGCCGGCTGGGGATCACCCCCTACCGCGCTTTGCTGGCCCAGCAATACAGCATCTACGGCTTCACGGAACTGAGCACCCTCAGTGAACTGGCCACCCAAAAGCAGCTGCCGGTGAAGCAGATCCGCCAATTCGCCGGCATCGACAGCGCCGACAAGAGCTTTGACAACCATTCCCTGCAGGCCTTGAACCGCACGCCGGAGGAATTTGTGGCCTTTGAAGAGGAATTCAACGACAACAAAATGAGCTTTGGGCTTACGCTGCTGGGCTTTGGCGTGCTGATCGTCTTTTCCGCCCTGGCCATCACCGCGGTGGTGATCAGCCAGCTCAAACATCTGAACCGCAAGCCCAAAGCCGAAGGCGGCAAACTGGTATTGACGCCCTCCGGCAAAGTAAAAGCCAAGCCCGCGGATCTGAACGCTGATGTGATCGCCGCCGCCATCACCGCGCTGCATCTGCACCGTCAGGAAATAGAGGAACGGCGCCGGTTGCTGCTCACCTTCCGCCGGGCCCGGTCGGACCAATGGCGGAGCAGCGTGATGCTTAACATGCCCAATCGGAACATTTTGCGGAAAAGGAGCTGATACCATGAAAACCTATAAACTGATCATCGGCGGGCAGCGCTACGAAGCCCGGGTGCTGGAATATTCCTCCAGCCACGCCAAGATCAACATCAACGGCACGGACTACCTGATCCAGATCGAGGATGACGCGCCTTCCCGGGTGCCCATGCTGCCGCAGCAGGAACAGGCGGTTCCTTTGGCTCCGGCCTGGTCCAGCGATTTTGCCTCCGGAACCGGCGAGATCCGCGCTCCGCTGCCCGGCGTGATCGCCTCCCTCAAAGTTCAAGAGGGCGACGAGGTGAAAAGAGGCCAGACCATTTTGGTGCTGGAAGCGATGAAGATGGAATCCGAGATCGCCGCCCCGGTTGATTGCGTGGTGGAAAAAGTGCACGTGAAAGAACGCGCCCCCGTGCAGGAAGGCGATCTGCTGATGACCCTGTCCGGGATCGAGATCAAAGCAAAACCCGCGTCCAAACCCGCCCGGCAGCAAACTCCCCCCGCGCCGGCCAAACCCGCCGCCGTGGACAAGGTCATCCGCGCGCCGCTACCCGGCAGCATCATCGAGGTGAAGGTGCGTCCAGGCGAATTTGTGAACGAGGGCCAGGCCCTGCTGATCCTGGAGGCGATGAAGATGGAATCCGAGATCCACGGCAACCTGAGCGGAAAGGTCCTCAAAGTCCACGTTCAGAAAGGCGACACGGTTCAGGAAGGCGATCCGCTGGTGGAGTTGGAGGCCTAAGTGCAGGAATTTCTTCAGATCCTGAACACCACCGGTTTCGTGAGTTTCAGCTGGGGCAACCTGGTGATGATCGCGGCCGGGATAGTCTTCATCTATCTGGCCATTGTGAAAGGTTTCGAGCCCTTGCTGCTGGTGCCGATCGGCTTCGGCATCATCGTTGGCAACATCCCCGGAATGCTGGAGCAGGGTTTGGGCGTCGCCAGCGAAGGCAGCGTGCTCAGTTACCTCTATTTTGGCGTGAACAAAGGTGTCTATCCGGCCCTGATCTTTCTGGGGATCGGCGCCATGACGGATTTTTCCACCCTGATCGCCAACCCCAAGCTGATCCTGCTGGGCGCGGCGGCCCAGGTGGGCATCTTTGGCACCTTTCTGGGCGCTTTGCTGCTGGGATTCAACGTTCTGGAAGCTGCCTCCATGGGCATCATCGGCGGCGCGGACGGCCCCACTTCGATCTTTATCTCCTCCAAACTGGCACCCCACCTGATCGGGCCTATCGCCCTGGCCGCCTATTCCTACATGGCCCTGGTGCCGGTGATCCAGCCGCCGATCATGAAGCTGCTCACCACCCCCAAGGAACGCCTGATCCGTATGAAACCGCCCCGCCAGGTTTCCAAAAAGGAAAAGATCTTTTTCCCCGTGATCACCTTTCTGGTGACGGCCATCATCGCCCCCGGCGGTGTGGTGCTGCTGGCCATGCTCTTTCTGGGCAATCTGCTCAAGGAATGCGGCGTGACGGAACGCCTGGCCCTCACGGCCCGGACTTCGCTGATTGACATCGTGACCGTGCTGGTGGGCTTCACCGTGGGCGCCAAAACCACTGCCGACGTCTTTCTGACCCCGCAGTCACTGGGGATCTTTTTCCTAGGCGCCTTCGCCTTTGCCATAGCCACCGCCATGGGCGTGCTCTTCGCCAAATTTATGAACCTTTTTGTGAAAGACAAGATCAACCCCCTGATCGGCAATGCCGGCGTCTCCGCAGTTCCAGCCAGCGCGCGCGTTTCCCAGATGATGGGGCAGAAATACGATCCCACGAACTATTTGCTGATGCACGCCATGGCACCCAACGTGGCCGGGGTGGTGGGTTCGGCCGTGGCCGCGGGCGTTTTGCTGGGAATTTTGGGCAGTTGATGCCGCCCCTGGAAACAAATTTCTTTACCGCAATCGCGCTTTGGGATATATTGTCCCTATAGGTAGAACAATGAAAAAGCCATACATAGCCATCCTCTTTCTGGCGCTATCCGCGCTGCTGGGCGCTACTAAATACGCCGGCGAGATCTTTCAGCTGAGCTCAGGCGTGCAGAACCAGGCCATGGGCAATACCGGCCTCACCTTTGGCAATTCACTGGCCGTGGGTTGGTGGAATCCCGCGCTGCTGGCCGAACCCGGCGTCAGCGGAATGGAACTGATGCGGGTGGAGCACTTTGAGGGATTGATGCAGCAAAACCAGCTGGGCGCTGTTTTTGGTTCCAAAACCCGGGCCTCCATCCAGATCAACCATATTGGCATCGACGAGATCAAGCTCACCCAGCTCGAAAACCCCGATGACAGCCTCAGCAATTCAAACCGCCCCGAGGTCTGGAAAACGGTCGGCAACCATGATGTGATCCTCTACGGCAGCCTGGCCAGATCCTTGAGCGAAAACCTGCATCTTGGGGTAACCCCCAAACTGGCTTACCGCAGCCTGGCTGAAAACTCCGGTTTCGGCCTGGGCGCTGATCTTGGCCTGCTCTGGAACGCCGGCAAAGGCTTCCGCGCCGCCGCTAACCTGCGCGATTTCTTTTCCACCCAGATCATCTGGGCAAACGGCACCCACGAGGTCGCCATTCCCAATCTGGACCTGGAGCTCGGCTATGGCTTCAAACCTCTTAAAGATATCCCCGTCCACCTGGCCCTGCGCGCCCAGCTTTTCGCGGAAGGCCGCGGCGAGGCATCAAACCTTTCCGCCGGGCCAATCAGCGCCGATCTGCACGCTGGAGTGCTGGTGGCGCCGATCCCCGCGCTGAACGTGATGGCAGGCTGGGACGCGGATTGCTTCACCGCCGGGCTGGGAGTGCGTTACAAGGCCTTGGGCATCGATTTCGCCTGGCGCAACGGCTCGCCCGACGAACTGGGAGCCTCGCAGCGGCTGTCACTCAGCTACACATGGTGAGCAAACTCGCCCTGCTTGGCGCCACGGGCTCAATCGGCTTTTCCACTCTGGCCGTGCTGCGCGAACAGGCGCCCCAATTTACTCTCAGCCTCGTTTCCGCTCATACTGACCACCAAAAACTCGCTTCTGTCTGCCGTGAATTCAAGGTTCCCGTGGCCGTCCTGACCGGTATCGGGGATCCAGCGGAACAGGCCAGCCTGCGGCAAAAATACCCCGATATGAAGCTATATTTCGGTGAAAAGGAGCTGCTAAACGCCCTCCGGGATGAGGATTACGACACCGCCCTGAACGCCATCAGCGGCTCGGCCGGCCTGCGCGCCAGCTTTGCCATCGCCGGCAGGAAAGCCCGGCTGGCCCTGGCCAACAAGGAATCCCTGGTAATGGCGGGCCATCTGCTGATGCCGCTGATCAAAAAGGCCGGAGTGGAACTTCTGCCCGTAGACAGCGAACACAGCGCCATCTTTCAGGCCATCGGCGCGCATCCTATTTCCGAGATAAGCCGGATCCACATCACCGCTTCCGGTGGCTCTTTCCGGGATCTGCCGCTCGCGGATTTCGGCAGCGTCACGCCCCGGCAGGCTTTGCAGCATCCAAACTGGTCCATGGGCGCGAAAGTCACCCTGGACAGCGCCACCATGTTCAACAAAGCCCTGGAAGTGATGGAAGCCCACTGGCTGTTCGGGCTGCCCTACGAGAAGATCGGCGCTGTGCTGCATCCCCAGTCCGTTATCCATTCCCTGGTGGAGTTCGTTGACGGCTCCCTTTTGGCCCAGCTTAGCGCGCCGGACATGAAACTGCCCATCCTCTACGCCCTGTCCTGGCCGCACCGGTTGCCTTCGGAATTGGTTCAGACAGATCTGCTCAGCCTCAACCGGCTGGATTTCGCTCCTGTCTCACCGGAGCGCTATCCGCTTTATTATCTGGGGCTTGAGGTCGCCAAAACCGGAGGTATCCTGCCCACGGTGCTGAACAGCGCCAACGAAGCTGCCCTGCGCCTCTTTCTGGAAGAGCGGATCAGCTTCCCCGAAATCCATGAACTCTGTGCCGCCGCGGTGCAAGGGTATCCGAATATCGCTGAACCCTCTCTGGAAGAGATCATAGAGGCCAACCGCTCTGTTTATGCCGGCATCATTAAATCCCGCTGCTGATTCCCAATAGCGGGACCCCATAACATTTTTGGAGATAGATTATGAGAAAAAGGCTGCTTGTCGTCACTGGAGGCGGAGATTGCCCCGGCCTCAACGCCGTGATCCGCGCCATCGTAAAACGCGCCGCGTTTGAATCCGACTGGGAGGTTCTGGGCAGCATCGACGCCTTCAACGGCATTATGCTGGACCCCATGCAAATAGTGGAACTCACACCCGAAATGGTTGCCGGGATCCACGTTCAGGGCGGCACCATCATCGGTACCACCAATCGCGGCGGGCCTTTTAACTGGCCGGTGCAGAACACCGACGGATCCTGGACCACTATCGACCGCTCCGCGGATCTGATGGACCGCCTGCGCGCCCAGAACATCAGCGCCGTCATCAATATCGGCGGCGATGGCTCGCAGAAGATCTCCCAGGGGCTGTTCGAACTTGGCTGCCCCGTGATCGGGGTCCCCAAAACCATCGATAACGACCTCTCGGACACGGACTTCACCTTCGGCTTCCAGACGGCCGTCGAATCCGCCACCGACGCCGTGGACAAGCTTGTGACCACCGCCGCCAGCCACCACCGCGTGCTGATCCTGGAAGTGATGGGCCGCTACGCCGGCTGGATCGCGCTGCACGCCTCCATCGCCGGCGGCGCCGAAGTCTGCCTCATTCCTGAGATCGATTACGACATCAACTCGGTGATGGATGCCCTCAACCGCCGCATCACCTCCGGCAAAGGCTTTGCCAACATCGTGATCGCCGAAGGAGCCAAACCCCGGGAAGGCACCATGAGCTACACCGCCAGCGATGATCCCGGCGCCATGCCCATCCGCCTGGGCGGAGCCGGACTGCGGCTTTCCCAGGAACTCAAGGACGCCGGCTGCTCCATCGAGATCCGGGAAACCATCCTCGGCCATCTGCAGCGCGGAGGAAAACCTTGCGCCTTCGACCGCGTTCTGGCCTCACAATTCGGGGTGGCGGCTTTCGAAATGGTGCTGCAGGAAAAATGGGGTCAAATGGCCGCCTATTGCCATCCGGAGATCGTGGCCGTGCCCCTGAGCGAAGCGATCAAAACCTACAACCACGTGGATCCGGGTTCCGGGCTGGTGCGCACCGCGCGCGGCCTGGGGATCTGCATGGGCGATTGACCAAGGAGATCAAGCATGGACGAAAAAACCTTTTACTACCTCTTTCACAAGGCTCACGGCGCAAACCGGGAACAAGTGATGGAAGCGGCCAAACTCAGCGCCGAAGAGTATGAACGCCTGGAAACCAGCCACGCTGAAGAAGTGCGCCGGATCCAGCAGGAACTGCCCCGCGCGGCGACCATCGGCCCGGATTTTGTGCGCCTTACCCGCTATATCTATGGCGGCACCAGCGACCAGCAGCTCGGCAAACCCTGCCCCGAAGCGGTTAAAGCCCCCTCCGGGGAGATAATTCCGCTGCCGGCCGTGGATGCGATCCCGGTGCCGGAAATCTCTCTGCGCCAGGCTATCAGCCAACGCCGCAGCCTCCGCAAATACTCCGATCAGCCCCTGTCTCAGGAGGAACTTTCCTTCCTGCTCTGGGCAGCCAGCTGGGCGCGCGATTTCCGCAGCGGTAAAAACATCGAGGTTACCTTCCGCAACGTACCTTCAGCCGGCAGCCGCCATCCCTTTGAATGCTATCTGCTGGTCAACAACGTGCAGAACCTGACCCCCGGCCTCTACTGGTATCATCCGCTCAAGCACGGCCTGATCAGGTTGTCAGCGCCGGAGGACATAGCCCAGAGGATACTGGACGGCTGTATGGAACAGGAAATGGTGGTCACGGCGGCGGTCACCTTCATCCTCAGCGCCCGGCCCTACCGCGCCGTCTGGCGCTATCAGCAGCGTTCCTACCGCTATCTGTATGTGGACGCCGGACACTGGGGCCAGAACATCCACCTCGCCGCCGAGGCCGTGGGCGCCGGAGCCTGCATGATCGGCGCTTTCATGGACGAAAACATGAACGAATGCCTGGGCTTGGACGGAGAGGAAGAGTTCGTGATCTACGTCGCCCCCGTTGGGAAAAAAGAAGCCGGCTCCTGAACCAGAGGAACCGGCTGTAACAAACTGAAGGCGTTTATCGCCTATTTCATGTGTATCATCTTATGAGTTTGAGATATGCCATTAATCTCAACCCGCACAAAATAAATCCCCGAGCTTACAGCAGTACCTTTCTCGTCCAGTCCATTCCAGACTATTCGATGATGCCCTTCACGTAACAAACCGTTGTGCAGGGTTATTAACTTCTGTCCTTTGATATTGAACACAGATAACTTTGTCGATCCTTCCCGAGGAGTTATAAAACTGATGGTGGTTTCTGGATTGAAGGGGTTGGGGTAATTAGTTAGTGTTGAAAATGTTATAGATGGGATGACCGGATCATCTGTGTCAGTCGTTGTAAGATACATAGGGATCGCCACCTGAACTATTTCGCCTTCGTTGACAACTACGTTTTCTATGATCTGGTCTTCATAATCCCAGCGGCTTGCCCGGATCGTATATAATCCAGGTCCTGTTGGATACTCAAAGCACCCCAAACTGTCACTGAATTCGGGAAGTTTTTGGTTAATCTCTATCTTGGCACAGTCAATCATATCACCATTATCAGGGTTGAAAACGATTCCCCTTAGCCCGCCAATATATACAGAATTATATTCATAGGCACCGATGTCTACTGTTTGCTGACCGCCAGTACCTGAAGCGATGCGCTTGTGATATCTTATATCGAAATCAGGCAGATCGGGAAGATAAGCTCCAGTATCTATGCAGGGAGAATCATGCGCTAAACTAAAATTACTACCTAAGGAATCGGCATACTGAGGGTTAGCCATAATATTGCCTCCTCCGTCATAAAGCGGGGGCACAGGAATCTCCACGCAGTTATTCATAAAGATGGGCGGGTAACCATCGACATAATCTGCTGAAGAGGTGTTAGTATGGCCATCCAGGATGTTATTATAGAAGTATGGGCTTGTCTCATACCCCAGTAGAATAGTGTCGTAATTGATAAAACTATTATTAAATAGCAGAGGCGACACTTCGTTGAATTTTGCTACTGCCCCACCGTCAGAACCCACTGGGGGAAAATGCCGAAACAAATTGTTATAGATTCTGGGTTTATTGAACACAGTATGGGCCCCTCCCCAGATTTCTATGCCATAGGCATAGTAGCCGGTTGTTTCCAAAATGTTGTTGTAAATATCCGAACCTCGACTTGTATTGTAGAATTTTACATGGCCATATCCAAAGTTGTCTGACAAGACATTGTAGCCAGGGCCAGACGATTGTAAGCTTGCATATCCGGAACCCATATTCGGTTTATAGATATGGTTCCTTCGGCAATAGACAGTATCCACGTCAGTATATGACATACAAAAGAACTTGGTTTGTGAATTATAAGATTCATTTCCATACATGTTGTATGACCCTACATATCGAGACAGTTCCTTATTTGCATCAGTATCATTGAAGTTGATATACTTATTAAATATAATCTCACGATGGCTGCCACCCCCGGTAATATCTGTTGCAGTTCCGGAAAACTCACATCTGGCTATTGTTAGCGTGGGTGCATCTTCAAGATCAGAGCCGGCACTGATAAAACTAGAAGTGAAGTGAAAACCACTGAGATTGTAAGAAGTGAACCTGCACCCATATATGATCGTGTCTTCCAGAAGGTTGCCGCAGCTAATCGCAGCAGTATTAGTTTCAAAAGTGCAATATTTTACATCAATTCTACCATTCCTCACGCATAATGCCCCCCAACTATTTGGATAAGTGTAATCAATAATCCCCATGAAAGTGCGGTTAATATGGCAGTATTCGAATTCAGATTTTTGAGCGTTTTCTGTAAAATGGATTCCTCCCCACCGAAACAGCTGGTCACTTTGCCAGGTATCGAAGACAATGGGATAGGCCTGAGTACCATGTGCCACAATCTTGCCATGGACAACAATCATTTTAGCAATTGGCTCTATGGGATTATTTATGGTTCCATGCCAGAAGAAACCATTCCAATCTATCTCGATCGAAGCGCCGTTTATCTGAACCTGCACACCCGGCTCTATGGTGAGAGTTACACCGGAAGCAATGTATAAGAACGATACCAACCGATAAGGGCTATTCTGTAAACCCCAAGTGGTATCCTGCGAAATGATGCCTCCCACATCCATAGCAGAAAGGCTGAAAGCCACAATCATTAGGGACGCGCTCAGGACGTATTTCATGTTCTTATCCTTGTTTGAGGTTGGAGTCCCTTATGCAGATACTCTAACACAATAAGTTTATTTCAGCAGCAGCATCCTGCTCGTTTCGCTGTGGTTTCCGGCAGTGAATCTATAGAAATAGATCCCGCTGGCCTGGGCTTCGCTGTTATCGTCCCGGCCGTCCCAGATCCGGCGGTGGTTTCCGGCGGACAGCTCGGCATCCACCAGGCGTCTCACCCTTTCACCTTTCACGTTGTAGATATCGATGGTCACGGGCAGGGTTTTTTCCAGAGAGAAATGGACCGTGGTTTCCGGATTGAAGGGATTGGGGAAATTGCCGTGCAGCTTGGTCACCAAGGGCACGGGGTCTTCCACTCCGACTCCCGTAAAGGTGAATCCCAGAGTGGCAAGTTCCGAATCCCCAGTGGGATAAACGCCCGCCACACCAGCTACGTAACTAGTGTTGGGAACCAGGTCGGCATAGGTCCAGGCCAATTCATCCGTATTGCCCTGCAGAACGCCATCCAGATAAACGTCATAGCTCTCGGGATAATACTGATGCGCTGAGGTGGGGGCTTCCCAACTGAAAACGCCAGTTACCGCATTTACGGACAGATTCACCGGCGGCTGCAGGGGCAGCAGCTGCAATATGAAGTCAATATCCGGGGTGGTAACTCCCGCCATCACAGCCACATTGGAGATCGGTGCTGCAATATAGCCCGTCAGGGTGGCGGTAACTGTGTAGGTGCCCGGCTCCAGAGATAGCAAATAATCTCCTTCAGCGTCCGGAGAGGTGCTCACCGCGCCCGCGGCGACCACAACCTCCGTCACCGCTCCGGGTCCGGCCGCAATGGAAACGTTGCCGGAGATGAAGCCGGGATTGGGCAGGGTTACCGGGCCGCCTGAATAACAGCGGATGCTGCCGTCCCTGCCGCCAACGATCATCTCTCTGGAATTGTCACCCGTCACGTCGCCGAGAGCGCCGATCGCGTCCACGGGGGTGCCGGTCCAGATCGTGGAAAGGATGTTTCCGCTGGTGCCGTCGATATAGTAGGCAGCGTTGCTTTGATAGAGGGTTCCCACAAACAGGTCATTGATGCCATCCCCGGTCAGGTCGCCTCCGTTGGCAAGGTACCAGGCGTTGTCAGCCGTGCTTTGAGACCAGATGTACTGACCTGTCAATCCGCTGATCACTGCGGTATGCGGGGAGACGTGCCCGATGGCGATGTCGTTGTAACCGTCGTTGTTTACGTCTCCCAACACCTCGAACTGCATCACCAGCGAAGCGCCTGTCGATTCCGACCACAGGGTCGCGCCGGTGGTGGCGTTCAGGGCGTAGTAATTGCCGTTGGCCTGGAAGGAACCCACGATCACGTCGGCGATGCTGTCGCCATTGACGTCGTCGATCTGGGCCAGCGCCCAAACCGAGGTTCCGGCAGGCTGCACGGACCAGGCTATCGAGCCTGTGGCTCCGTTGATGCCGTGCACCCAGGCCTGGGTCTCAGCTTCGTTGGAGGCCCCGGCCACAGCGTCCGGCACCCCGTCGCCGGTGAAATCGTCAACGCTGACAACGGAGAAAGCCGGCCCCATGGCATAGCGTTCCCAGATCATGGTTCCGGTGGCCCCGTTGACCAGGAAAATCCGTTTCGGGCCTTGTTCATTGATGTCGTCACCCGTGGCCGCCAAAACGTCCGGGATCCCGTCGCTGTTGAAATCGCGGCCGGCGTCCACCTGGTAAACCGCCCCGCCGTTGCCGTAGATATTGGTGTTGAAGGTCCAGAGCGGAGTTCCGGATTTGCCGGAATAAGCCCGCACGGATTTGTCCCCGCCGCTGGTTCCCACCACCACATCCAGAATTCCGTCGGCATCGAGGTCTTCGCAGATATACAGGCCCCGGTAGGAGGAAACGGGTCCGGAAACGATGTGCTTTTCCCAGATGACATCAGCGGTGCCGCTCGAATTGCCGTTGTAGGCTCGCACGTAATCGTCCTCGCCGCAGGCGATCACATCGGCCAGGCCGTTGCCCCAGATGTCGGGGATGGCTTTGATCGCGCGGATGTTCGAGAATGTGCCGTCCAGGATCTGGAATTCCCAGATCTGGTTGCCCATCGCGAGGTCCACTGTCTGCCCCGAACCGGTTAGATTTATTATGTGTTGCGGGTTGCCGGCGTCGTTGCTGCCGAAGCTGGCGGTAGCAGTGTACTGGCCCGGCGAGGAGGGTGAAAACCAGATCCGCAAATCATACTCCTCCCGGGTGGAAAGGGTTATCGGCAGCTGCACCGAGCCGTCAATGTAAAAAGCTGGATCGGAAAAGCTTACGCTGTTGATCTGCAGATCCGTCATGCCCTGGTTGCTGAGGGTGAAAAATCTGCCGGTATCGGCGTTGACCCGCACTCCGCCATATTCCTGCGCCTGCGGCAGCACGTTGATGTGGGCGCTGGCGAAAACCCCGTATCCGCTCAGATCCACAGCCGCGGCCGGGGTGAGCGGATCGTTGGAATGGACATTCATCACATCGGAAAATTCACCCCAGTCGTTGGGAGTGAAAGTAAGGGTCACCACCACGCTTTCACCCGTGGCCAGGGTATCGGGCAACACCGCGTTGGAGGAAAAAACGCCGCTCTGGAAGGAGATGTTGCTGATCACCAGGTCGCCCGTGCCGGTATTGGAGATGCTGATGTCCGCCGTGGCGCTTTGGCCGATGACCACGTTGCCGAAGTAGTGTTCGTCGAAGGACAGGTCGATCTCCGGAGTGCCGGTTCCGCTCAGGTCAACCTTGTAGAGGGTGCTGGGAGAGTTCAGCGGCCCGGCCAGATACCAGAGATACTGCCCGTCAAAAGTGATCCCCGCGGGACGCTGGATCTCGGCTGGATGGTTTTCCAGCACTGTGCCGGCCTGATCCACTTTATGGATCGCGGAGGCGTTGTAATCCACGATCCAGAGGTTGTTCCCTTCCTTGCAGATGTCCCAGGGTTGGTTGTTGGGAGGGGTGAACTGCTGCAGCACAGCGCCGGTGGAGTTTACTTTGTAAACCGTTCCGGGGTCCGGATAATAGGTCATCACCCAAAAATCGCCGTTGTCATAAGCGATCCCGGACATGTAGTGATCCGGCAGATTAAACTGGGAAACGATGTTCCCGGTGAGGTCCAGCTGCATGGCGTAAGCCGGAACCGTTGAAGAGGTGGTGTGGTCGGTGATCCAGAGATGCTGGCCGTCATGGCTCATCCCGTAGCTGTCGTTGATGGCGGTGTTGTTGAAGAGCAGCGTTTCCTGCGCTGTGGCGGGGTCAAAGCGGAAGACGCGCCCTCCGTCCGAACCGTAGATGCCGAAGTAGAGGTAAGTGCCGTCGGAAGCCAATCCGGAAGCCTTGCCGCTGATCGGATAAGAGCCAACAATGGTCCATTCGGTAAAAGCCGGAACGGCCAAAACCAAAAGTAGAACAGCGATCAGATAGTATTTCATGACAACCTCCCTAAGCTGTTGTTTGCATGCTTGCGGTTATTCAAGCATAACTCACTATAAACGTACCCATTTGTTTCTTGTCAATCTCTTTTTTTCGGGGCGGTGTCAGTGAGAAAAGAAATGGCTAAGTACAAGCCCTCGCTCATAACTTCAAACATTCCAGTCCGATCTGGTATCTTAGCTACACCCGGATGTTATCTGCTGACAACCTGCCCCCCCCAAGCCATTTGATTGAAATGTGTATCAATATACTGCTTGATACAGGGTAAAACAGGATCCTGCTGATATAGCCCGAAGAGGTGAGTACCACCGAGAGATGAATTGCCGTAACGCTTGGTTTGGTGAGAGGGGAAGGCTCCCTTAAAACCGGGATTAATGAATGGGGAAGCCCGCAGTTGCGAGCTTCCCCCTAAGGTCATTAATGTGCTGTCTTCGCAGTGTCAGTTTCTTGTGGAGTGAAGATCACCGTTCCGATGTTGCTTTGAGATCCGGAACCGGGAAACTGCAAATTCATCAGATTGCTTTCCCAGGACTGATCGTCGAAGTATATATTCCCCCTCATACTGGTTAGATTGGCATTGGGGGGTCCCTCCAGAATGAAGTAACCATCCTCATCGGAGTTGCCACTAAAATACGAGCCTTCTCCCGTTGCTCCTTCCTGGTTGAAAGAAACCCATTGGTTGGGGATCCATTCACCGCCGTCAGTCCTCGCTCTGCCTTTGAGCTTGCCAGGAGGGCGCATCGTGATGTTTCCAAGATTGCGCACCTGCCCGGGTTGGGGTATCAACATTGTGATGATATTAGAGTAGGAAACGGAACGCTCCATGAACTGGATGCGGATCTGTATCTGTGATTCAGTCCCTGTGTAACTGCCGTCGGTCGAAAAGTTTCCGTTTTCATCGATAGAGATCCATGCGTTGAAAGGCATTACACCATCTGGGGGGTTTTCCTGGCTGATCATACCATAACCCTGGGGGAGAGAGTTCCCGGAAGTGTCCAGCAACTTGCCAATCACCGTGAAAGACAGGTCTGCCACTATGAGGTCGCCATAAGCTGCTGTTTGGCCGCCGGCAGGAGTGTTGATCACATCGGTGGGCATGGATAAATTCTGTCCTGCAAAAGCCTGCAATCTGACTTGCGCGGAGGCCTTTACGGAAACAGCGAAATCGCCGTTGGCATCTGTGTAAACGCTTGTATAACCGCCGTAGTTGACACCCGTCGCCACAACCTGTGCCCCGGCAACAGGGCTCTTGCTTTCTTCCGCTAATACTCTGCCGGTCAAGGTGGATTGGTCGTCGATTTGGATCGGATGGTCGAAGTTCCAATAGGAAAAGTGACTTACATCGCCAACATAGAAATCGCCTTGTTTGGTGGCGCTGCCTTGTTCCATCCACTTACCGGTAACTTCATCGTAGTACCAAAGGGGCATGGTTTCGGGTGCACCGGCCGCCAGGGCGGCTGGGATCGGGATACTCAAAGATGCCTCCTGATTTGCGCCAAGGGCAAGATCGGTGTCCGGATTGGAGGCGTCAGTGAACGAAGCATAGATAAAACCGTAGGACTCGAACATGGTTTCATTGCCGTCGGTTTGTACTCCGGAGAAGGAACCGGGGAAGGCATCCAGGTTCTGGGCATTCATGGGGTCAAAGTACTTGACTTCGGATGTGACGGTTCCCGTGAACACTGACCCGGTAGAGGTTACGAAGGCATTGATCGGAATATTTATTACCGAACCTCCATCCGACAAAGCCGCCCCGGCGCTGGCTTCAAAAGTGCTGGTTGCGGGGGTGAACATAGTGCAGGAAATGTAAGTCGTGCGGTTTTTTTCAACAGAAACTACCTTTTGCACGGGGATGTATCCATCCTTGGTAAAATCAACCAATACCTTGGCTCCCGGCGTAATTGCCGGCAGGATGAAATCTCCATTTGAATCTGTGTTTGCTGTCACAGTGCCGATCGATACCGTAACGTCGCTAAGGCTGGTGCGCCCGGCTCCAAATACAGTACCTGCAACGACGCCCGTTTTGTTGTCAGGTGATGTGGGTTTGATACATGAAGCAACTAATAGCGCTGTCAGTATGACCAATACAGCGATCAGGCCAGTGCCAGAATACTTGGGTCTGAACATTGATACTCCTTTAGGTCGTTATGTTATTGGGATGGAAACATTCCCAATTAATACCTAATCGTTAGAAAAAGCAACGTAAAAAAGTTGTCAAGAGATTTGTTAAACGGAGCCTTTATCGTGGAGTTCAAGTGCTCGTATGAACTGCTAAGCTCTAGGCAAAATCTGATTTTCAATCTCCAGACTTTCAAACATCCCAGTCCAATCCTGCGTGAAAGCTATCCCCGCATCATTTTTGCCGTGAATTCTACAGCTTTTCCCTGTTTGGCTCCCAGCATCAATACGGGATAAATACGGGATCAATACGGATGAAATCCGTATTGATCCCGTATTTATCCCGTATTGATCGCAGGAGCCGTGCCATGAACCTTCGTCATTCTGGGCAATGTACTATGGCTTTGGCTTGAGTCGAACAGGAATCCATCTTTGGGTTGGCTGGATCCCGGATCAAGTTTGGGCTGACGTTGGTGCCGGATCCTGCCTCAGGCCACACAGCGAGCTCGGAGTAATCAGGGATTGGGTGGATGAGGCATCCGCGGCCAGGATTACTTTCAGGCAAAGCAAAAGCGCCGGGCTGTGAGAACCCGGCGCTTGTCTATCTTTACTGAGGAGGGGGATGGTTCTATTTTTCGGTTTTATCCTGGCAGTCTTCGCAGCCTTGGCAGTCGCGGTTCATCATGTTGCGCTGGTGGCGGTGGAGTTGCACGGGGTTCAGTTCATTCAGCTGGCGCGGCATGGGGTGGTTGGCGCCGTTGGGGCGTCCGTATTGCCGTTCCATGAACATGGGGCGGAATTTTTCCTGCTGTTCGGGGGTGAGTTCCTTCAGGATCTGTTCGCGGTGTTCGATGCGGGTGTTGGCTTTGAGGCGTTTCTTTTCGTAGAGTTGGTCGTTGAGTTTTTTAGCGGAGACGAAGTCATCCTTTTTGAGGGATTCCCTGAGGTCGATCTGCAGGTTGTCGATCTCGGCGTTGATGGTGTTCATCGCCTTTCGCTGGGCAACCTGGAGTTCGCTGAGTTTTGAGGCCTGGGCTTCGCTGAGGTTCAGCTCTTTCAGCATGTCCATGGAGGTGCCGTCCCATTCGGGGCGGGGGATCAGCTTGGCATTGCGGCCGGGGCCGTAGGCGTTTGGGTCTCTGGGTTTCTGGGGATAGTCTTTTCCGGTGCCCTGAGCGACCAGCAGGGTGGCCAGCATCAGGATGGTTATTGTGATCAGAGTTAATTTTTTCATTTTGTTTCTCTCCTGTTGTTTCTTCTTTCTTCGTATCGTTCCATACGATCCAGGCGTCCGTTGAAGTGTTCTTTGGCTTCAGCGGGGCCCAGGGATTTTCTGTATTCCAAAAGTTTGTCTGCGAGGGCGCGTTCCATTTCGCTTTGCGCGCCGATGGATCTTTCGATAATGGCGGTTATTTTGGCCTCGTTCACAGGGTCTTTGGCCAGTTCTTGCAAAAGTTCTTTTTTGATCACCAGAAAGCTGTCCCGGAGGGCGATCACCTGGGGATCTCTCAATTCGGGTATCTCGATCCGGTCGCGGTCCCTGGAGGAGGGGCCTTCCGGCTGATAGTGGTGGACGATGTGGTTTTGGCGATACCAGCCCATCACGATCAAACCTCCGATGATCCCGGCATTCAGGAACAGCGAGACGAGTAACAGGATGGTCAGCAGGCGTTTGCTCATTGTTTCCTCACCTTAGAAAAGGTCGCCGGCCACGGAACTTTCGCCGAAGACGGCCAGCTCCCTGGTGTCGGTTGTATCGTTTTGCTGTGAATACACTTCCACGGCGTTGGCGGGGAGGGGATTCACGTTGCGGTAGGCGGTTTTTCCGATCGCCACTCCGATGAAGAGGCTGAGCGCGACAGCCGCGAGCGCGGGGATGGTTCGCAGCCTGAAGCTGTTTTTCAGGTGCACTCGTTTACTGTCGTGCCGGGCGGCCTGGTCCATGATCCGGTGGTGCAGCCAGCCGGGGAATTCAGCCTGGGGCTGGTTGCGCAGGATCAGCTGGAGCTGCGTGGCCTCAGCCTGGTAGGCGCGGCAGGGGCCGCAGTGCTGTAGATGCAGTTCCAGGGCGTGGCTCTGCTTCAGCTCGTTGTCGAGCTTGAGCTCAATCTGGCGTCTGGCTTTGCTGCATCTCATGGTTTCCTCTTTTGGGGCGCCTCTGCGGCAACCCGGGTTTGGTATTTCATAGTCTATACTCTCCCTTCCTTTTTATCCTTCAACAATTTTTTCCGCAGTTGTTTTTTTGCCCGAACCAACAGCGATTCCACCGCTTTAACGCTGATGCCCAGCTGCTCCGAGATCTCTTTGTAGCTCAGCTTTTCAAAATACTGGAGCTGGATCACGCTGGCCAGGCGGGGCGGAAGCTCGCGGATGGCCGTGTGCAGAGGGGTGTAATCATGCTCGGGCTGGGGCTGGTTGGTATCGGGAAGGTGTTCCAGGGATTGGGGGTCGAGGCTCACGTAGCGGCTTTTCTGTTTCAGGAAGGTCATGCTCTTGTTGTAGGCGATGCGGTAAACGTAGGCCAGGGCGGTGGGCTCCTCCACGCGGTCGATGTGCTCGTAAAACGAGATGAAGACCATCTGCACCACGTCGCTGGCGTCGCTGTCGTTGCCCAAAAGGGTCAGCAGATAGTGGTAGATCCGCTTCTCGTGGGCACTGAGGAACTCCTCGAACTGCTCTTTTCTCATGAACCTTCCTTAACCTGAAATACATCGCAGGGAGTATGAACCTGCAAAAAATAGTCAGCCCGCCATGTCAAGACATTTCGCCCCGCTGGCGGCTGGCGCGTGCCTTGGGAAGGTGAGCTATAAACTGACACCCAAAGCTGCAAGTTGTGACACAAGGGGAAAGTGGGGATAAGGTTCTGATTGGTTGTGAGATACGATGGACTGGCTTTGGAAATGTCCAAGCGCCTATTTGGACGTATTTGGACTGTTTGCTGACACTATTACTGCAAATTAGCGAGGCGTTTGGACAGACTTTGGAAAGAGCAGTTGGGAAATCGGAACTTTGAAATTAGAAAAAGCGCAATTGGAGTGCGATTGTGCCGATCAGGAAAGCTCCGTAATTCCAATCCGAGTCTAAAACCAGAACCGGGTAGTCTATATTAAATGGTTGGAGGATAATCTGTTGCCTGTGGTGGTCGATCTGTACTTTCTTGATGGTGAGACCATCGTCAGTCCTTACAACTGCAATTTTCTCGTCTGCATTTTCCCAACTCTGATCGCTCTTGATGACTACAATGTCCTGATGCTGGATCACGGGCTCCATGCTTCTGCCATTTACTTGAAAGACAGTGTATTGCTTGGGGTTGCCAGGTAGAAATGAGTTTGGCAACTGAATCTGACCCATCTGACTCCACTCGTCTTTGATCTCCATCGGAGGTCCGGCAGCAATCTCTCCCACTATGGGAAAAGTAATAGATCTAGTAGGATCGAAGTCTTGGTTGGCGATGGGATGCAGGATTGGAGATATGATGGCTGGGGTTGGAGTGTCTTGAGGGTTTTGGTTTGTAGGTACTTGATTTGATTGAATAAGCTCTTGGAACTCATCTTTGGCATACATGGAGCCGTTTCCGGTAAAGAGCCAGTGGATATTGATCTTATCTTTGGAGAGTGCTTCTAAGAACTCGGGATCGGGATATCTCTCGTTCAACTTGTATCTTGATAGCGAGGCACGGGAGATGCCATATTTATTGGCAAACTGGTAATCCTTGAGGCGCATTGCCTTAATCACCAAGCTAAGGCGTTGTCCGATAGTCGGTTTATTCATTTTTGACTCCGTATAGCAACTTTACCATTGACCGTTTCCTTGCGGCTGCAAGATTAGTTCCAGATGCCATTCTGCTGCAAGGCAGTTTGGAG
>JAJBBF010000081.1 GCA_020532215.1 Candidatus Cloacimonadota bacterium | reverse complement strand
CATAACGTCCGAATGGTCGCCAAAAATGGAGAGTGACTGGCAGGCCAGAGAGCGCGCCGTTACGTAAAAAACGGTGGGCAGCATTTCGCCGGCGATCTTGTGCATGTTCGGCAGCATCAGCATCAGGCCCTGGGAAGCAGTAAAAGTGGTGGTTACGGCGCCGGCGGAAAGGGCTCCGTGCACCGCGCCGGAAGCTCCGGCCTCGGATTGCATCTCGATCACGTCGACCGTGGTGCCGTTGATGTTTTTGCGGCCGTCCGCGGCCCAGGCGTCGGCAAGCTCGCCCATCGTGGAAGACGGGGTGATGGGGTAGATGGCTGCCACTTCGGCAAAGGCATAAGCGACATGCGCGGCCGCGGTGTTGCCATCCATGGTGGCTTTGATATTCTTAGCCATGGAAAATACTCCTTATCTATCTGTTTTTATATTTGTTTAGCTATATCTGAACCCATGATTTCAAGTGCAGGTTTGTGTCAATCTATTTCAGTTGGGTTTCGCCCGCCAAGGCTGGGAGGCGCGGAGATTCATTGTCTGAGATTCTCAGCGTTTCGGTGTGGCGGAGGAAACAGGGCATTTTTCGCCCCCAGGCAGCCAGGACCGGCAGAGATGAAGCCAACAGGGCACTATTCTGCCGTTGCTCTATCCGCCAGCGGTCAGTATCCTCTGATTATTGTGAAATCGTCACTTTAACCCGCTCTCCGGCAGCATGATCACGCTGAGCTTGTTTTCCGCGAAATTCAGGTACTTGCTGGCGGCGGCGAGGATGCGTTCGCGGCTGAGGGCGTCATGGCAGGCGGGGATGTTTAACCACTGGCCCAGAGGGCGTTTCAGCCAGACGCTGGATTGGAGCTGGTTCAGCCAATAGCTGTTCGAGCGGATGTCTTCCTGGTATTGCTGCTTCATGGTTTCCCGGGCGGCGGTTACGTATTTCTCCTCCAGCTGGCCGGCCTTGAGGCTGTCCAGGGTGGCGAAGATGGCGGCATTGAGCTCGTCCACCCGCGCCGGCGAGCAGCCCATGAAAGTGCCCAAAGCGCTGTAGGAACGGGGATAATCGGAGGCCAGGGAAAAGGCCTGGATGAAATAGACGCCGCTGAGTTCCTCGCGGATATTCTCGCGCAGTTTTTCGTTCAGCACAAATTCCAGGGCCTTGAGGTCAACCTCGTTTTGGAGGCTGTATTCATAGTCCCCGCTGGTGAAGTTGGCCACGAAAGCCCGGTCGCTGGAACCTTTGTGGAAGCGGGCCTCGCGGATGCCGCTGAACGGCAGCAGGCCGGGGTCGGCGGGGGTGTCGTCACGCTTGAGGGCCGGCAGGTTGCCGAGATAGGTCTGGCAATAGTGTTTAAGCTGTTCCCAGTCGAAAGCGCCCACGATGATGAAGCTGAAATCGGAGAAATCCGCGAAGCGGTCAGTAAAAACCGCTTCCAGGTCCGCCAGGTCCACCGCGTCCAGATCCGCGTCGGCCAAATCCGTCTGATAGGGATGGTAGGCGAAAAGTTCTTTGTACATCCGGTTCATGAAGACGTTCATCGGTTCCAGGTTGCGGTTTTGGTAATAGGTCTTCATCCGCTGGATGTGGGAATCATACTCCTGGGCGTCGAAACGCGGATTGGTGGCGTATTGATAGAGCAGCTGGAACATCAGTTCCATATCCTGGGGCGAGCAGGAGGCGTTCACGCTTTCGCTGTACGCACCCACGCTCAGCGAGGCGTTCGCCACCTTGCCGGCGGTGGCTTTGCGCAGCGATATGGAGTCAAAATTGCCGAAGCCGGATTCCTCCACAAAGCCGGACAGCAGCTGGGAGGCGGGCAATTCCTCTGCCGGATAGCGGAAGGAACCGCCGGGGCTGACGGCCCGCAGCAGCATCTCGTCGTTCTTGAAATCGGTGGCCTTGGCATAGACCTTCACGCCGTTGGCCAGGGTCCAGATCCTGACCAGGGTCCCGGTTTCGATCTCTTCGCCCACGATCGCCGCGGGCGGCGGAACCATTTCCATGATCGGCTCATCGACGGTTACATCCTCATAAGGCTCTATCTCCAAAGTGTTTACAGTGCGGGCGATCTCCAGCAGGCTTGACTCCGCGGGATAGATCAGTCCCTCTTTTTGGGGGCCGGCCAGGCCGATGAACATGTTCTTGTCCTGGATCAGGTCCGCCACCAGGGCATTCACCTCCTCCAGGGATACCAGTTCGATCAGTTCCTGGATCAGCATCTGCCTGAATTCCGCGCTGGTGTAAACATTGCCGTTGGATATGGCGTCCACGATCCCCCAGGCAATTTCTCCGGATTCCCGGGTGCCCTGTTCCGCCACTTCGCGCTCGGCGCCGCGCAGTACGTCGATCTTGGCGCGTTCGAACTCGCTGTGCAGAAAACCGAAACGCTGCACCCGTTCCGCCTCGGTGAGAATGGTGCTCAAAGCCTCTTCGGACTTGCCCTGCGTGTACATTGCGAACATTGCCGCCGCGGACATCGTGCGCAGCAGCGGATATTCGGTGGCAACGGCGAAGGAATAGGGCGGATCGGGTCTCTTGCTGTGCTCTTCCAAGCGGTGGTTCAGCATGGTGTAAAACAGCGTGGTGGCCAGATTGTCATAAAACCCGCCGATATTGGTAACCCGCTGTACATCCTTTTTCCACATCACCTGCAGCACGTTATTCGGATATTCGGGATCGGTGGTTACGATGGCCTGGGGCTCCAGGTTTTCGGGAACACTGAAATCTTCGCGTGGCCGCGGGTTTTCCCGCGCGGGGATGGCCCCGAAATACTGCTCCACCAGGGCCAGCATGGCGGGAGGCTCAAAATCGCCCACGATGACCACGCTTTGCAGATCCGGGCGGTACCAATCCCGGTAAAAACGTTTGATGGTGTCATGCTCGAAGCCGCTGATAACCTCGTAGGTGCCGATGGGCGAGCGTTCCGCGTAGCGCGAACCGGCCAGGAACACGGCGTTTTGGGCATCGCGGACGCGGCTGGCGGCATCCTGGCCCAGACGCCATTCCTCGATGATCACTCCGCGTTCGCGTTCTATCTCGGAGGCCTCGAAACTCAGCTGGTGGGCCATGTCCGAAAGGATCAGCAGGCCCTGGTTCAGCTTGGCGCTGTCGTCGGTGGGGATCTTCAGTTGATAAACTGTGTAGTCGTAGCTGGTCATGGCGTTGAGGCCGTTGTAATAGCCCATGCCGATGGAGGAAAGGTATTCCACCACCTCGGCTTTGGCAAAGTTGGCGGTGCCGTTGAAGGCCATGTGTTCAGTGAAATGTGCCAGCCCGCGCTGGTCCTCGTCTTCGTTCACGGAGCCGATATCCACGTACAGCCGCATTTCGGCGAGGTTGGCGGGTTTGGGGTTGCGCATGATGTAGTAGGAGAGGCCATTGTCAAATTGGCCGGCCAGAACGGCGGGATCCTGCTGCAGGGGCATTTGCAGCAATTCGGCCGGCTGGGCAAAGAGCCCGGCCAGCAGCGCTGTCAGCAGCAGGCTTGCGAATATCTTTATCTTCATGTTTTCAAAAACTTCCTTTATTCAGGATCGCTGAGGGTGATCAGAAACTGCTGGTCCACATCCAGGATGTTGGTGGGACCGCCGTAACTGTATGTGCTGCCGTCTTCCAGCCGCACGTTGGCATAGTAGTAAAAGTTGTTGTTGCTGCTGGCATATTCCACCGGCAGGAAAGCAAAACTGCCCGGGGCGATGGGCCCCAGATCGTGATCTGCGACCACACCAACAAAGTTGTGTTTGTACAAGGTGGCGCCGGTGATGGCCTGGCTGCTGGCATTCACCACCTTGAAACTGGCGCGGTTGGGGTTGATGTAGGCGGTGGTGGTTTGGCCGGCTTTGATCTCGATCCTGGTGGTATCGGTGTAGGTTTCGTTTCCCTCATCGTAGATCTGGTAAGTCTCGCCGATCAGGCGCACCAGCACTTCCACGCTCACATCCGGGTTTAAAATGTGCTGGTTGGCGGTCTCCACTGCAAAGCTGTGTTCGGTGCCGCCGGGAATGGCCACCTCATCCGCATCTTCCAGCGTAACGTACACCGGGTATGAAGTTTGGTTGATCACGCGGAAGCTGCCGCCGGATTCGCAGGCGGCTAAAAACAGCAGTGCCAGCAGCGGCAGAAGCAGCAATTGGAATCGTTTCATGGCAAAACCTCTCTTTTGCTCGGAATATTGGCCAGATCAAAGATACGGACCACAAATATACTAAAGCAAACTAAAGCTCGCCTCTCCCCCAGCCTGTCAAGCAGAATCTTGAAAAGTTACCGCTGAGCCAGCTCTTGAAGAGGTATTTGGCCAATTTTGTGGGACAGTTTTTGACAAGGTTATTCTTGGCCCGTTCCCATTATCATTACGGGATAAATACGGGATCAATACGGATGAAATCCGTATTGATCCCGTATTTATCCCGTATTGATGCTGGGAGGGGGCTGGATTTCAGATGAGGATCAGCGCCAGGTTTGGTCGCCGTAGAGTTGCCAGGAACCTCCGTCGTAAAAGAAATAGGATGCGTCGCCGCTGGTCTCGGGTTCGCTGTAGCTGTAGGTGGCGCCGGCAGACTGGAAGGTCATGGTCATGAACACGGTGGCGCGGTCGTAATTAATCTCCACATCGCTTACATCGCAGTCGAGGAGTTCATACTGGGCGCGGCGGTTTTGCCACAGTTGGAGCAATTCGGCGCTGTACATGCCTTTGTGCCGGAAATCCGGATGGACGTGGGCCATGATGCCATTGATCTCGCCCCAGCTGAAGTCACGGGAGATGTCGTAGATGATGTTCCGGATCTCATATTCGTCGGCCGCGGTGGGGTCGGACTCACAGGAGGCCAGAAAAAGGGATGACAAGAGCAGCAGTACGGCGAGGTATTTCACCGGTTTTCCTGTTCTGGCATCAGGGCCAGTTCGGCCAGGGTTTCCACGTGCCAGGTGTGGGGAAACATGTCATAGGGCTGCAGGTGTTCGATCCGGTAGAGCCCGCTGTCCAGAAGGAATTTGAGATCCCGGCGCAGGGTGATGGGCGAGCAGCTGAGGTAGAATATCCTGGGGATACGGGCCGCCACCAGCGCTTCCAAAGCCGGTTGGCGCACTCCGGACCGGGGCGGGTCGAGGATGATGGTGCCGGGTTTGGGTTGGGCGTCGCCGCTGCCGGGATCCAGCAAGGCGGGGAGGGCGTCTTCCACCCTGGCGCAAAGGAAGCCGGCGTTGGCAATTCCATTCTGTTCCAGGTTCAGTTCGCCGTCGGCCACCGCGCTGCTGTTTTCCTCGATGCAGATCACGTTTTTGGCGTCTTTGGCCAGGCAGAGGCCCAGGGCCCCGATCCCAGAAAAAGCGTCGTAGATGGTTTCCCCGGGTTGGATCCGGCTGCTCAGCCGGTCGATGATCTGCTCCAGGGTGGAGGTGTTTACCTGCCAGAAAGAGCGGTAGTGCACGCGGAAACGCAGGCCGTCCAGTTCGTCGCTGAGCCAGGGTTCGCCGAAGAGGACCTTTTCCTCGGGGCCGAGGATCACGTTGCCCCGCTCGCGGTTTATGTTCTGCACGATGCCGGCGAGGGCGGGAAATTCGGCGGTAAGCTGTTTCACCAGCAGCTTGGTGAAAGGCAGTTTGCCGGAGCGGGTTACCAGCACCAGCAGGATCCGCTCGCGGTCACGCGAACAGCGGAAGCCGATGTGGCGCAGGGTTCCGGTGTGGGAATGCTCAAGGTAGGGTTTCACGCCGGTCTGGCCCATGATCTGGAGGCAGCGCCGGGCGATGGCGTCAAAAATGGGCGGATGAAGCTGGCACTCTTCGTGCGGCACCACCTGGTGGGACCAGCGGGCGTAGATGCCAAAGATGAGGCCGTTGGGGCCGGCGCTCACAGGCATAAAGGCTTTGTTGCGGTAATGCCGGTTATCCTTGCAGGGCAGGGTGGCGGGAATCTCCAGTTCAGGAACCAGAGGCTGGAAAAGCTCGCGCAGCAGATCAGTTTTATATTGCAGCTGGGTGGGGTAATCGATGTTCAGCCAGTCGCAGCCGCCGCAGGGCGGCTCCGCCGCGAAGTAAGCGCAGGAAGAGGGTATCACCCCTGCTCCGCGGCGCAGATATTCCTTCACCCGGGCAAAGGCCACGTCCTTGCGTTCACGCAGCAGTTCTGCTTCGATCTCGTCGCCGGCGGCGGTGTAGGGCACAAAAACGGCCTTGCCATCGTGGAAGCCGATCCCGTGGCCGCCCAGGGCCATTTTTTCTATCTTAAGGGTAAAGTTTTTATTCAAACCATCAACTTGCGCAGGGCTTCGATGCGCTTTTCGATCGGAGGATGGGTGGCGAAGAGGGACATGATCTGCTTGCTGTTGATCTTGGCGATGGCAAAGGCGTCCTTGCGGGTGGTGTGAACGTGGGCGCCGCTGATCTTTTCCAGGGCGGTGATCATGTGCCCCGGGCTGGTAAGCTCGGCGGAGCCGGCATCGGCGATGAATTCGCGGTGGCGGGAATGGGCGGCCAGAACGATATTGGCCAGGATCATCAGCACGTTTTGCAGGATCATCGCGATGGCGCTCTGGCCGGCATTGTTCATGATCCCGGAACTGCCGCTGCTCTCATCCCGCTGGCCCCTGCGCCCGCTGAGCACGGCGGCCAGGACGTTGGCCAGAAACAGCACGAAGGTGTTCATGGTTCCCATCAGCAGGGTGGTGGTAACCATGTCGCCCTCGGTGACGTGGGTCATTTCGTGTCCCGCGACGGCGGCCAGCTCGTCCTCATCCAGGTTGTGCATGATGCCGCTGGAGAAGGCGATCAGGGATTTGTGCTTGGAAGCGCCGGTGGCGAAGGCGTTGTTGTCCGGGGATTGGTAGATGCCGAATTCGGGCATCTTGATGCCTTTGTGGGCGGCCATTTTTTCGATGGTGTCATAGAGGTAGCGGGCTTTGCCGGTTGCGGTTTCGCGGGTGAGGGGCGTGATCTTGTAGGAAGATTTGGCCATCGCCTTGCTGGCGAAGAGCGAGATGATCGCTCCGGCAAAACCGAAAATGGCGCAGTAGATCAGCAGATTTATCCAGTCTCCGGAAGGGATCCCGATGAGCTGCATAATGAATCCCAGCACGGCCAGGACCAGCAGGTTGATCGTGAGGAAGAGTCCCCAGCGCTTGATCAATGCTTTCATGTGTTGTTATCCTCCTGAAGGGGCATGAGCGTTTGTATAATGTTACCGCCCGCAGGGCGGGAAATACGGGCTGCCGCGCTAAAGCAGCGCCACGGCTCAGGTTTGGTCTTTGGCTTCATGGTTTTATACCGGCCTTTCGGCCTATGGTGGCAAAGCCGAGCCATCAAAGCCGATAATTATTTCATTATTCTGAAAGGCGAAAAAATGGCAAGAAAAATCTTCAGCGGCCTTGCGCATCTCACCTTTGACCTTGACAAATACCTGCCTCCGGGAAAATCAGCGCAACAAATGCTGTATCAAGGCCTAAGGCTGCAGATTTGCCTTGGCCGGAAGGAGACAAGATGGAATACCCTTTTTCCAAGATCGAGCCGAAGTGGCAAAAGATCTGGCGTGAGAAGCAGATCTTCAATCCCGGCGAACGGACCGGCCGGCCCAAATATTACGTGCTGGCGATGTTTCCCTATCCTTCCGGCGTTCTGCACTGCGGGCACGCTTCCAACTATTCCATCAGCGATGCCATCGCCCGCCTGAAAATGATGGAGGGCTACAGCGTGATGCAGCCCATGGGCTACGATTCCTTTGGCATGCCGGCGGAGAATTTCGCCATCCAGCACAACTCCCACCCCCGCATCACCACGGAGGAAAACATCGCCGCCATGCGCGGGCAGTTCGATTCCATGGGTTTCGGGCTGGATTGGGACCGCGAGGTGAGCACCTGCCGGCCCGATTACTATGTCTGGGGCCAGTATCTCTTTAAAAAGCTTTACGAAAAGGGCCTGGTTTACCGCAAGAAATCCTGGCAAAACTGGTGCGAGAGCTGCCAGACCGTGCTGGCCAACGAGCAGGTGGAAAACGGCCTCTGCTGGCGCTGCCACGGCGAAGTGAGCCAAAAAGAGCTGGAGCAGTGGTACTTCCGCATCACCGATTATGCCGAGGAACTGCTCGATTTCAGCAAACTGACGGACTGGCCGGAGCGGGTGCTCGCCATGCAAAAAAACTGGATAGGCAAGAGCGAGGGCACCCTGATCGACTTTCCGCTGGAAGACGGTTCCGAGGCGATCAGCGTATTCACCACACGGCCGGACACAGTTTACGGGGTAACCTTCATGGCCCTTCCGCCGGAGCATCCGCTGGTGCAGAAATGGCTGGCGGAAGAGCCGGACAACCACGCCCTGCACGATTTTTGCCGCAAGGTGATCAACGAGGACAAGATCCTGCGCGGCGCGGAGGACACCACCAAGGAAGGAGTCTTCAGCGGCAGATACTGCCTCAACCCTTTAAATGGCAACAAGGTGCAGATCTGGATAACCAACTACGTGCTGATGGATTACGGCACCGGCGCGGTGATGGCCGTGCCCGCCCACGACCAGCGCGATTTCGAATTTGCCAGAAAATACGGCATCCCCATGTTGCTGGTGATCCAAAACTTCGAGCAAAACCTGGTTCTGCCAGAGATGGCGCAGGCCTACGTGGAGCCCGGCATCATGGTCAATTCCGCGCCTTTCGACGGCCGGGAAAGCGAAGCGGCCAAAGCCGCCATTTCCGCTCTGATCGAGGAAAAAGGCTGCGGCAGGGTTACCCACACCTACCGTCTGCGCGACTGGGGCATCTCCCGCCAGCGTTACTGGGGCAATCCCATCCCCGTGATCCATTGCCCGCGCTGCGGCGTGGTCCTGGTTCCGGATGAAGATCTGCCGGTGAGGTTGCCGGAAAACGTTCAGGTGGGCCGCACCACCAGCAATCCACTGCTGTCCGTTCCGGAATGGTACCGGGTTAAATGCCCGCAATGCGGTGAGGATGCCAAACGCGAGACGGATACCATGGACACCTTTGTGGACAGTTCCTGGTATTACGCCCGCTACGCCGATCCCAGGAACGACCAGGCGCCCTTTGACCCGGCCAAAGCCAATTACTGGCTGCCGGTGGACCAGTACATCGGCGGCATCGAGCATGCCGTGATGCATCTGCTTTACGCGCGCTTTATCGGCAAATTCATGCGTGACCTGGGTTGGTGCGACTGCGACGAACCTTTCGCCAGGCTGCTTACCCAGGGCATGGTGACCAAGGACGGCGCCAAGATGAGCAAATCCAAAGGCAACGTTGTCGATCCCACCTACATCATAGACCGCTTCGGGGCCGACACGCTGCGCACCTTTCTGCTCTTCGCCTCGCCGCCGGACAAGGATTCCGAATGGAGCGACGACGGCGTGATGGGCGCCTTCCGATTCCTGAACCGGGTCTGGCGCCTGATCGAAAGCAATCTGGACACCCTCAAGCGCGGCCTGCAGCTGTCAGCTGACTTGGAGGATATCTCCGCTCCGCTGCGCGGCCTGCTTTACAGCTCGCACAGCACGGTGAAAAAATGGCTGGATGACTGCCAGCACCGCAGGCAGTACAACACCGCCATCGCCGCCGTGATGGAGCATCTGAACCACTGCGTGGCAGTCAAGGACCCCGCCGGGCTCTCCGACGCTGATCTGGCCGTCTATGCCGAAGCCTGCGGGATCATTCCCCAAATGCTGTATCCCTTCGCGCCCCACATCGCCGAAGAGCTGTGGCAGAGGCTGGGATTCAACGAACTCCTGCATGAATCAGGCCTGCCAGGCTACGAGGAAAAATATCTGGTGCGCGACCTGATCACCTACGTGGTGCAGATCAACGGCAAGCTGCGCGGCAAGCTGGAAGTGGCGCCGGATATCGATCCCGAGGAATTGAAAAAACAGGCCATGGCAGTGGAGAACGTGAAGCGCAGCCTCGAAGGCTGGAGCGTGAAGAAAGTGATCGTAGTTCCCGGCAAAATGGTTTCCATAGTCGCGGGTAAGTAGAACATACACAGATAGTTACTGACAGGGGAAGCCGCGGCGGCCCCTGTTTTTTTGTACCGCCCTGAGCCCTTGCCAGTTCGCCTCTCACTCGCCTCCAGCACAGTTCCCGCACTAAAGGCGGGAACTGTGCGGGAAGTAAACAAGGGGTGATTGGGAGGGGGCTAAGGGCCGGTCAACTTTGGATTTTGGGGGATGCAGAGGCGCGGGATCAGGCGTGCAGGTTCAGGCCCAGGGCGTGTATCCTCTTGCTGAGGTTGGATTTATCCATGCCCAGCTGCCTGGCGGTGCGGGTGATGTTGTAATCGTTTGACCGGAGGTACTGGCTGATGATCCGGGCTTCGCACTGCCGCATGCTTTCCCGCAGTGACCCCTGGCAGGCAGATCCGGGTTGAAGCTCATCCGCTGGCGCGACCAGGTCTTCCGGCTCCAGAATGTCACGTTCGGCAAAAATCACTGCCCGCTCCACGCAAGAGCGGAGTTCACGCACGTTTCCCGGCCATTGCTGCCCGGTCAGCCAATCCAGGGTCCGGCTTGATATCTCCTTGGGGGGCAGTTGGTTGCGCAGGCAAAAATCGGACACGAAATGATGGGCAAGGGGGCCGATGTCGCAGATCCGCAGGCGCAGGGGCGGGATGTGGATGTGGATGGTGTTCAGCCGGTAATAGAGGTCTTCGCGGAAATCCCCTCTTTGGATGGCCTCTTCCAGATCCTGGTTGGAAGCGCTGAGGATGCGGGCGTTGGAACTTCCCACCTTGCCGCCGATGCGCTGGATCTCGCCTTCGGAGAGCACGCGCAGCAGTTTGGCCTGGATCCCCGGAGGCAGTTCCGCGATCTCATCCAGGAACAAAGAGGTGTTCTGGGCGAATTCGAAGTAGCCTTTATAGCCGTTCACGGCACCGGTGAAGGCGCCTTTTTCATAGCCGAAAAGCTCCGCTTCAAAGAGGTCGCGGGGCACCGAGGCGCAGTTTATGCTCACCAGATCACGGATGCCGAATCTGCTCAGGCGGTGGATGGCGCGGACGGTGAGTTCCTTGCCCACGCCGGTTTCGCCGGTGACCAGCACGGGAGTGTCGTATTTCGCCGCGGCGCGGATGGCGTCGAAGACCTTCTCCATCTCGGCGGAGACGCCCACCATGCCGATGGCGGCGTATTCCAGATGCCGCAGTCGTTTCAGCTGCTGCAGCTTCTCGTTCAGATTGCCGATCCGCAGCAGCAGCTGTTCCGGCTCGACCGGTTTTTCGATGAAATCGGAGGCACCCTGACGTATGGCGCGCACTACATCAGGGATGTGGCCCTCGCCGGAGATCATCAGGATGGTCATTTGGGGATATTTTTCCCGGGCTTCCTCCAGCAGGCTGAAACCATCCATCAGGGCGGGAAAGCAGAGGTCGAGCATCATGATGTCGAAACCGGAGCGTTGCAGGGCCTGGCGCGCCCCATCGGTATTGATGGCCAGCATCACCTCATAGCCTTTTTCCGCCAGCAGCTCACCCACCAGCTGGCAAAAAACTGAATCGTCATCGGCCAGGAGGATCCTGGTCTTATCCATCCGGGCTTCCCTTCAGCCAGAAGGTCACCACGGTTCCGAAACCCTCTTCGCTCTGCACGAGAACGGTGCCGCCCATCGATTCGATGATCTTTTTCGTTTCCGGCAGCCCTATTCCGGTGCCGGAATCCTTGGTGGTGAAGAACGGCTGCCAAATCTCATCCGCATACTTGGCCGGGATGCCCACGCCGCTGTCCTCCACTTCGATCATTACGCTCAGTCCGCCCTGCCCGCCGGCGTGGTTGGGAAATTTCTTCACGCTCAAATGCAGGTTTCCGCCCCGGGGCATGGCGTCCAGCGCGTTGGTGACCACGTTGGAAAGCGCTTCTTCGAACCTGATCGGTTCGATCCAGGCCTCCACGGATGCCAGTTCCCAGTTCTTGATCAGTTTGATCCCGGCCGGAATGCTCAAGCGCTCCAGGCAGTGCTCCACAGAGGGGATCACATCCTGGAGTTTGAGGTCGTAATCCTTGAGTTCCGTGAAACGCTGGAAGGCGTGGGTGAAGATGCGGATCTTTTCGATCTCGCTTCTGATGATCTCTGCGTATTTTTTCTGGGTTTCGTCCCGGCCATCCGCCTGCAGCGGCTTCAGGGCCAGGATGATGTTCGTGATGTGGCGCCTGACGTTGTGGGAAAGCCTTCTGGCGGTGTCGGCCCAGGCCAGGGTGGTGGAATCCAGATCGGGAACCTCCGGACGCAGGGTGATCAGGAATCTGGTGACCAAACCCCGCAATTTCTGGATCTTGACCAAGTGGCGCAGCTGATTCCGGCCAAGGCTGAGGGTGCATTTGTAAACCGGCGCCTGGCTGCGGATGAAGTCTGGCAGCAGAGCGCTGATGGCGGGGAAGAGATTGGCCAGGGAACGCAGGTTTCCGGGAGGCAGCTTTCCCTGGTCGTCTTTGAGAAGGTCCTGCAGGTAGCGGTTGATGATGATGATCCGGTCGTCAGAAACCATCACGATCATGCCCTGCCCAACGCTGTTCATCGCCATGAGAAAGACCTTGCGGCGATGCAGGATGAAAATTATCAAGGCCAGCAACAGCAGGGCCTGAAAGATGGCAAGGAAAGCCAGGTTTGCCCCGATCATCCTGCCGATCAGAACTCCCAGGGGCAGGCTCTGATAGCTGAAATACTGCACATCCGTGCTGGATGAGATGGCGATCTCGCGGGGCCGGCCGGAACCTATGCCCACGATGTCGACGCGGTAATCATCGTCCAGGGTATAGGGGTTCCTGAGCTCGGCTGTGGCCTTGAGATCGCTGTTCAGGACCACGAAGCGGTTGTCCACGGTCTGCAGCAGGATCTCTTTTTCCCCATCCAGGTCCAGATCCTCCACCGCCCAAACGTAACTGACCGGATCCCGGAAATGGTGGCGCACGGGGTTGAGGTCCCGGTCCAGCGCCAGCAGCGGAGAATTTAGCGCGGTCAGCAGGATGTAGTTGCGGCCGGAATTGCCCATGTCGTTGTAGAGATTCTCTGCGGCGTTCCCTGAAAAGTTACCGGACAGCTCCCAGGATCGGCGCGGAACAAACCTGCTGCCGGTCCAGTTCATCCATTTCACCGTATTGGGGGTCACCGCGTTGCCCTTGGTGGAGCTTACGGCCAGGATCTCGCTGGTGCCGTCATTGTCGAGGTCGGCGGCGGAAAGCTGGACACCGCTGTATCCGGTGTTGACCAGCTGATAATGGAGCAGAACACCTTGGGAATCGAGCACAAACAGCCAGGAATGGGAATCGTCCATGCCCCGCAGCTCCTGATTGGTGTTTTTAAAGGCAATGGTGCCGCAGACCAGTTCCTTGGCGCCGTCGCCGTCGAAATCGTCACAGACCAGGGAAGTTACCGTGGTGGTGAGGTCGAAACGCCACTTGAGCGCCCCACTGTCGAAATCGTAGACGATCAGGCCGCGGGGGTTCACGGTGTAAGCATCCTGGGCCAGGCAGACCAGTTCCGGCCCGCCGTCCTGGTCGATATCCTCCAGCAGGACAGGCCTAAGATTGCCCAACCATTCAAAGTCGGCTCTGTTGATCAGGGAATCAGTGCGGGCAATGGCAGCGAAGACTTTTTCCTCGCGTTTGAGAACGTTTTCCCACACATACTTGAAACCAAGCACAGAGGTTGCTTTCTGGTCGTTCACGCTCAGGAACAGCCAGGGGCTGTGATCGCGGGGGTCGGCCAGCACGTTGACGCCACGGATCTTTTGGGGGAGGTTGATCTGGGAAATATCCTTGCCGATCTGGTCTCTGACCAGCAGCATGTGGGCAGTGGCTGCAATGGGCGCGGCTGAAAGCTGGTGGTCGTAACCCTTGCCGGCCAGATCGCCAAAACGCCAGGAATAGGCGACCTCTTTCCTGCGCGAGATGCCGCTCAGCTTGAGTTCATGAGTATTATAACTTTTGCTGAACCGGCAGCCGGGTATGCTCAAAAGCACCAAAGCCACGATCAGCAGCAGGATCTTTTTCATATTTCCCCAAAATACAATCTTTGAATCAATGATAAAATCTATCTCAGGCTGTCAAGCAAAATAATCGCCGCCCAGCCTGCCTTGCCAGGGGCTGATTTGCGGGGGGAGATTCTGCTTGACAGGGATGGGCTGCGGCAAAAATGGGAAAGTTAGGCAGGATCGGATGGAACTTCCTCATCCCGGGGATTTTCCGGTCCCGGCCTGCAGAGAAATATAGATGTTTTAGGAGCCTCGATGCCCTCCATAGCGGAAAATCTCGAAACAGTTCAGGAAAGGATTGAACGAACCCTGCAACGATGCGGCAGGACGGGCGGCGACGTGACGCTTGTGGCTGTTACCAAGACCCATCCCGTGGAAGTGATCGACGAGGCCCTGAGCCTGGGGATCAAGCACATCGGCGAAAACAAGGTGCAGGAAGCCCTGCGCAAGATCCCCATGCTGAGCAACCCCTACGAGGGCTTTCATTTCATCGGCCACCTGCAATCCAACAAGATCAACAACCTCCTCCGCCTCAAACCCGTCCTGATCCACTCCGTGGACAGCCTCCACATCGCCCGGGAACTGAACAAGTCTTTGGGCCGCAAGAACCTAACCCAGGACATTTTGGTGCAGGTGAACACCACCGCCGAGGCCTCCAAAAGCGGAGTTGATCTGAACAATGCCGAGGAAATGATCTGGCAGATCTCTGCCCTGCCCTGCCTGCGCGTTAGGGGTCTGATGACGATCGGCCTGATGAGCTTGGAAGCCGGGAAGACCAGGCCCTATTTCGTGTCTCTGAGAAACCTGGCTGAAAAGATTGCGGGCCAAAACCTACCGGGGGTGGAGATGAGATATCTCTCCATGGGCATGAGCGACGACTTTGAGGTGGCGCTGGAAGAAGGATCGAACCTGCTGCGCCTGGGTTCCGTGCTGTTTGGCAAAAGAAACTACGGAGGCGCGGATTGAACATCCTGATCCTTGTCCTGATCGTTATCGCAGCCTATTTCTACGGCTGTTTCTCCACCGCCCGCATTCTTACCAAGACCTTCCGCTCGCTGAACATCTACAAAGTGGGAACCGGCCTGGCGGACACGGAAAACATCTACACCCACGTGAGCCGTCCCATGGGCGTTTTGGTTGGAGCGCTGGACATCATGAAAGCGCTGCTGTTTTTGCTGGTGGTGGAGCTGCTGACGAAATTGCTGGACACCCACAGTCCGCTGTCCGGCGCGGAGCTGCTCTACCACAGGAACGTGATGCTGCTTTACGGCCTGGCGATGCTGGTGGGGCACTGCCTGCCGCTCACCAACAGATTCAAGGGGGGGCGGGGTATCTTCACCTACACGGGCTACCTGCTCTACTTCGCGCCCTGGCCAATGCTGATCTCGCTGACCGAGGCCTGGCTGATCGTGGTGCTCTGGAAACAGATCCGCTTTGCCCAGTATGTTATCGTGATCCTGCCGGTCTTGCTCAGCCATGTATTCTATGCCTTTTTGCCTCAATTCCGGGAGGACCTGCCGCGCTTCTTCGTGGCCATTGTCTGGGGAATAGCCATCCTGATGGGGGCGCTCAACTTCGCGGTTTCCAAGAAACTGGGGGAATTGTAGATGCACAGGGGATCCCAGCAGAGGGAGGCGTCCAGCCGGACCCGGAGAGAAAATGAACCCAGCCCGCTTTTGAGCGCGATCGACAAGATCACCCTGGCCTACTGCGCCTGGATCGTGGTCTATATGACGATCGGCATCTTCCTGGGACGAAGCGAGAATCCAAGGCTCCATCTGCCTTTGCATCTGCTCATAGCCGGCTTGGTACTGCTTCTGGCCTGGCTGGAGCGGAGCGTGGATCTTTCCCGCTGGCCAAATCTGCTGCGTACCCTGCGTTTCATCCGCGGCATCTATCCGGTGCTGCTCTTCACCTATTTTTACTCCTCCCTGCACGCGGTGAGCCGCATTATCTTTCCCGTTTGGCTCGATCCCTGGTTCATGGAGCTCGACCGCAAGATCTGGGGCTACTATCCCTCCCTGGTCTGGGGGCTAAGATACAACCACTGGCTCATCCAGGAATTCTTTCACTTTGCCTATTTCTGCTACTATCCGATGATCGCCGGATTGCCCGTCTATCTCTATATCAAGAACCGGCCGGCCTTCAGGGAACTGATCTTCAACCTCACTTTTGTGTTCTATGTCTGCTATGTATTCTACAGCTTGGTACCCGTGGTGGGTGGACGCATTCTGACCGAGGCCTATGAATTGTCCCAATCCTACCGGGGCGGGCTCTTCACCCATATCATGGCGCTGATCTACAGCCGCAGCAGCCATTGGGGCGGAGCCTTTCCCAGCTCCCACATCGCCATCGCCATTGTTCTGAGCTTCGCGGCGCTTAAATTCACCCGCAAATGGGGATACGTGTTCTGCGTGATCTCCCTGTTCCTTTCCATCGCCACCGTCTATTGCCACTACCACTGGTTCGTGGATGCCGTGGCGGGGGTGTTAACCGGAGTTTTGGGCTATTATGCCGGAAACTGGACCCGTAAAAAACTACAGAGAGACCCATCATGATGAGAAGCCTGCTCCTATTCGCCCTAATCTTTCTCTGCGCCGAACTTGCAGCCTATGGTGCCGTTCTGCCCATAGCTTCATTCGATTACGGCGCCCCGGAGAATAACGTCTCGCCCATGGCCATCGGCATGGGCTGCCTGAACGTGACCAATGCCAGCGATTTCTATGCCAGCTATTCCAATCCCGCGCTGCTGGGCGAAAACGACTACAGCCTGTTCGCCGCTTCCTTCCGGGTGAAAGGCGCCGAGGACATGACGATCGCGGAGGCCGCCCAGTTCAGCAATGTGCTGAGGCCCAGCCAGTTTAAATACATCACCCTGCTGGCCCAGCAGACCGCCTGGACCTATCAGCCCGTTGCCGCCGTCAATATCGTCGAAATCCCGGATCCGGCCTTTGCCAACAACCAAAGCAGCTACCGCTATCTGGATTACCAGCTGGACAAATGGCAGATCAGCATCGCCGGCGCGGATAATTCCTGGCGTCCCGTCCGCTTCGGGCTGAACGCCAAATACCTCACCGGCCGGCTGGTTTACCTGCGTTCGGAAAGGCCGGACACCACCTTCATCGACACCAAGGTGAAAGGATTTTCCACAGACCTTGGCCTCACCCTGCAAACAGGAAGCTACACCTTCGGCCTGGTTGCCACCGACCTCTTGTCCCGGCTATACTGGGATTGGGGCTACGATTCCGTTCCCCTCCAGAGCCGCCTGGCCTTTGGCGCCCAATATGGCACCGAGTATCTCACCGTGAGCGCCGGAGCGCAGGGCAAACTTTCCAAAACCCCGGACACCACCTACCACTTGGGCTTGCAATATCTCTGGGACTGGCAGTCCGCCAATGCCTCGGGGCAGAACAACACCCAGGCCCTCACAGCCAGGGTGGGGATCTACAGCCGCGATTTCTACGGCGTGGACAACATCAATTACACCCTTGGCGCCGGCTACAACTACAACGTCTTTCGCTTCGATTTTGCCCTCAACAACAAGGGATTGCAACTCCGGGACAGCGAGTATCTCTTTTCCCTGGGAGTGGGATTGCCTTAAGCCATGGGCGGGCTCAGCTTCCTGAATTCCGGCCTGCTGCTGTTCACGGCGGCGACGGTCCTGCCACTGCTGATCTGGCTGCTGGCAAAAAGGAAACCCAAGCGCGTGGTCTTTTCCTCCCTGCGTTTCATCAAAGCCGGCCAGGAACAGGAAAAGAAGCGCACCCGCCTCAAAAACATCCTGCTGCTGATCATCCGCATGCTCATCATCCTGCTGGTTACCCTGGCCGCCACCAGGCCGCTGCTGACTTCCGCCCGGCTGAAACCATCGCAGAAGCATCCGCCCACCGCCATCGCCATCCTGCTGGATACATCCTACAGCCTGGATTATGTGGAGGGTTCGCGCAGCAATCTGGACCGGGCCAAGGACGCATTGAACAGGATATCCGGCCTCTGCGGAGAGGAAGACCGCCTGATCCTGGTGAGCTCAGACGACAAGTGGAACCGCCTCCACGCGCAGATCTACGCCGGCGGCCTGCCCGAGGAATTGATCGGCCAGATCGCCACAACCTATACGCCCCTGCCTCTGCAGGCGATGCTGGACCTGGCTGTGGCCAAGCTGGGAGAAACGCAGCTTGCCAACCGCGAACTCTACCTGATCACCGACGGCCAGAAACAGGAATATCCCCAGGCACCCGAACCCACGCTCAACGTGATCAACATCGCGGCCGGGCAGAACCTGGCCAACCTCAGCTGCTCCAACGCCCGCGTGTTGCCCCAGCTGGTGGAAAGATCACGCCGCCAGAGCCTGGAATTCCAGCTCACCAACCACGGCAGCCAAGACCGGGATGAAGTGCTGGTGAAAGTGGTGCTCGGAGCGGCCAAGGTCGCCGAAAAATTCGTCTCCCTGCCGGCGCGCCAGACCGTTAACCAAAGCATCGTTATCGACCTCCAGCAGGATGGCTGGCAAAGCGGTTACGTGGAGGTGGTCGATGACCGCCTGGAACGGGACAACCGCAGTTACTTTTCCTTCCCCTTCCAGTTGGCGCCGCGGGTGGCCGTGGTTTCCGGGTCACGGGGCCTGCCCCTCTATCTGAGGTCCCTGCTTGACGTCTACGCCGGCAGCGGCGGCAGGATCGACCAGCTGGACCCCGGCCAGCTGAACCTTTCCCTGCTGGATGCTTACCAAACCTTCGTTTTTGCGGGCGCGGCCCCCTATTCGCCCAAACTGCGCGATATCGTCGCCAAACTCAGCGAAAACGGCCGCGGAGCCCTGTTTTGCCTGGATCCCAACCTCTCCGCGGAATACCGTTCTCTGCTGGGAGGGCTCTTCGGCGTCAGTTTCGGCGCCTGGCAGAGCGAGCCCAAAACCATCGGCTACGTGAATCCCCACCATTTCATCACTTCGCTGCTGTCCGGGAAAAATATCCGTTACAACTCTCTGGCGGAATACTGGAAGCTATCCGGAACAGGCGGTGCCACCCTGCTGAGCGGGGGCGGGGAGATCTTCGCTTTGGCCAAAGACAACTTCGTGCTTTGGAACTTCGATCCCGGCGATCAGCGCTCCACTTTCCTGCTGGACGCCTCTTTCGCCGTTTTCGCCTACCGCAGCCTGGAACATGCCGGCACGCTGGTCGCCGCCGGGGAAAACCAATTGCTGGGCGACACCGTAAACGCCAGCGGCATCGTTTTGCCCGATGGACAGAGCCTGGAACTGGCCACCCGATCCCACAAGCTGGAACAGCCCGGCATCCATATCCTGCGCCTGCCGGACGGTTCGCAGAAAACCATCGCCGTGAATGCCCCGCTGCAAGAAAGCGAATTTGAAGCCATGGACTACCAAAACCTGAAGAAAACAAGGCTTTTGGGGCCAAACTGGATAAACACGCTTTTTCATACCCGCCTGGGACACGACCTCTGGAAGATCCTGCTGGCCACCGCGCTGGCTTTGGTGATTTTGGAGCTCATCCTCGTGAAAACCGAGGAGCTGCGTCCCGCCAGGGCGGGTTCAATCCCCCCAACCGGGAGAGAAACATGATCTTGGAAAAAATCAGTTCTGCCTCCGCCATCCGGGA
Organism: Candidatus Cloacimonadota bacterium; assembly: GCA_020532215.1. Classification (GTDB taxonomy): domain Bacteria; phylum Cloacimonadota; class Cloacimonadia; order Cloacimonadales; family Cloacimonadaceae; genus Syntrophosphaera. The sequence continues at coordinate 1,557 of JAJBBF010000081.1, read as the reverse complement.
TCTCAGCCCCCAGGAACTCACGCTCCTGGCCAAGGAGATCCGCAAACGCATTGTGGATGTGGTTTCCCTCAATGGCGGACACATCGCCCCCAGCCTGGGAACGGTGGAACTCACCCTCGCCCTGCTGACCGTTTTCGACCCCCTCAAAGACCGCGTGGTCTGGGATGTGGGCCATCAGAGCTATGCCTGGAAGATCCTCACAGGGCGTAACGAGCGTTTCGGCACCCTGCGCACCCTCAACGGCATCAGCGGCTTTACCAACCGCGATGAAAGCCCCTGCGACGCCTTCAGCACCGGCCACAGTAGCACTTCGGTTTCTGCCGCCCTCGGCCTGGCCTGCGCGCGCGATCTGCAGCGGGAAAGCGGCTTCAGCATCGCCGTGATCGGCGACGGCGCTCTCACCGGCGGCATGAGCTTCGAGGCCCTCAACCACGCCGGACACCTGCAGAAAAACAAGTTTTTGGTGATCCTGAACGACAACGCCATGTCCATCTCCCAAAATGTTGGCGGCCTGCAGAAATACATGGCCCGGATGATGGCCAGCCGGCCCTACAACACCCTCAAACAGCAGATCTGGGACCTCAGCGGAACCCTGCCGGACAACCTCCGCCGCCGCTTCATCCTCGGCGCCCAAAAGCTGGAGGAATCAATGATGAACATCCTGGTTCCGAACATCATCTTCGAAGACCTCGGCTTCAAATACGTGGGTCCCATCGATGGGCACGACACCGCCCTGCTGTCCTCGATCCTGCGCCGCATCCAGCGCCACATGGTGGGCCCCGTGCTCCTGCACGTCGTCACCCAGAAAGGCCGGGGCTACGTGCCCGCGGAAAACGACTCCTCCTCTTTCCACGGGGTGGGGCCCTTCGACGCAAACAGCGGAAAGCAGGTCTGCAGCGGCCGGGAAAGCTGGAGCGAGGTTTTCGGCCGCAGCCTGGTCCGCCTGGCGGAAACGGATCCCAAGATCGTTGCCATCACCGCCGCTATGGCCACCGGAACCGGATTGACCGGATTTGAACAGAAATTCCCCAAGCGCTTTTTCGACGTTGGCATCGCCGAACAGCACGCCGTGACCCTGGCCGCCGGGATGGCCTGCAAGGGGGTGAAACCTTTTGTGGCGATCTACAGCACCTTCCTCCAGCGCGCGCTGGACCAGGTGATCCACGATGTGGCCCTGCCCCGGCTGCCGGTGGTTCTGTGCATCGACCGCGCCGGGCTGGTCGGCGAAGACGGCGCCACCCATCACGGCGCCTTTGACGTCTCGCTGCTGGCCGCCATTCCCAACCTTATCATCCTTTCACCCTCCACCGCCGAGGAACTGGACGCCATGCTCAAATTCGCCTCCGCCTGGCAGGAAGGGCCCGTTGCCATCCGCTATCCGCGTGGAACAGCGCTCTGCTCCGGCCAGCCTTTGGCGGATTTCGCGCCGGGCCGCGCTGAGATCCTGCATGAAGGCAAAGGCATCACCCTGATCACCGACGGCGGAGCCAGGCCGGTGGCGGAACAAACCCGTGAATTGCTGTTGCAAGCAGGCTTTGATCCCTGGCTGGTCAACCT
>JAJBBF010000047.1 GCA_020532215.1 Candidatus Cloacimonadota bacterium | reverse complement strand
GATCCACTCCTCGTTTTTGTAGGCAAACCAGACGTTCTCGAAGCGGATCTCGGATTCGAAAGCGGGGTTCTTGGTGCCGGTGAACAGCGCTTCTTCGGATTGCAGGTCGGTAAGCTCCAATATGCGTTTCAGCGATACAAAGGCCCGCTGGATCTGCATCACGTTTTCCGAGATCTGCATCAGCGGCCAGATCATCCGGAAGATGTAATCCACAAACACGATCAGGGTGCCCAGGGTAACCGCCCCGGCGATGATCCGCGGCGCCGTGAGCTTGATGATCACGATCAGCAGCAGCACCTCGAAGCTGAGCATGAAAACGCTCTGGGAGCCGTATTCGATGAAGCTGGTCCGGGTTTCCAGCTTGTATTTGTCGTCGGAGGCGGCCTTGAGGTCGTTATAGACCTTCTTCTGTTGGTTCAAGGCCTGGATGATCGGCATGCCCTGCACGAAATCGGTGATCTTGGCGGTCACCAGAGCGTTCTTTTCCCGGATTAGGCGATAGAATTTGGAAAGGTATTTGATCAGGAAATAGTAGCCCACGATCGCCACCGCCATCATCGGCAGCACGTAGGTAGCCACGTGCCAATCGCGCAGAAACATCACCAGGAAAACGCCGAGGAAGAAGAGCAGATTGCCGATGATGCGGATCGAAAGCTCCGAAAACAGCGCTTTCACGCGCTCCGCGTCCGATTCCACCCGCGCGATCAGCTCCCCCACCTGCTGGCGGTTGAACCATTCCACCGGCAAAGTGAGCAGATGGCGGAAAACCTGGGCCTTGAACTGGGTGATGATCTTCACGCCCAGCTTGGAAAGCAGCACGATCTGCAGATAGGAGAGGATGCCCGCCACGATCACCGCGCCCACGAACAGCGCCCCGAAGCGGTACATCTGCGCCACATCGGCGTTGGGGATGCTTTTGTCGATTATCTCGGCCAGGATGAGGGGATAGAGCAGCTGCAGGGCGGAGGTGCAAAGCATCGCGAACAGCCCGAAAAGCAGAAGCCCCATATCCTTTTTCACAAAAGGATACAGGAGTTTGAGATAATACTTCAGCTTAATTTTTTCTTCAGGCATGGTTCCTTCGCGACGACCACAAAAATAATGGTCGGGATGAGAGGATTTGAACCTCCGACTTCTCGGTCCCGAACCGAGCGCGCTAACCGGACTGCGCTACATCCCGACCGGTTCGGCTCAAACTTTGTTGAGCCAGGTTTCTGTCAAGGTTTTATTCTCTGCCGATGGCCTTCAGCAGGCGCTCCGCCTCCTCCGCGGTGATCTTGCCGCTTTCCAGCATTTCCAGGATCTTGGCCCGGCTGCGTTCGTCCACGGCCTGCTTTTCGCTGTCGCTGAGGCCTTTGCCACTCGTTTTGGCGATGGCGGCATCCACCGTTTTTCTGATGAATTCCTTCAGAATGCCCGGTTCCGAATAGTCCTCGGCGCCGGCGAAATGCTCCCTGGGGGGCCTGTCGTCGCTGTCTTTCACTTTGCGGAGCACGATCTTGAGGGTGTCGGTAACCTCGTCGCCTATCTGGTCCACCGTCTTTGCCACCTTGTCCGAGGTTTCCTTGAAATCGAATTCCTCAACCGTTTTCTGCAGTTTGCCCAGGGCACCGCTGAGTTTTTCCTTGATCTTGTCCTCATTGATGGAGCCGATGGCTTTCTCCACCGCCGCCGAGGCCGAGTTCAGAGCACTCTTTACCTTTTCCCTGTCCTCCTCACCCATCGCGGAACCGATCGCGCCCTTCAGGTCCTTGATCTTCATCTTCACAAAACTCATGTCGTTCTGGCCGTCCGCGCTCAGCTTAATGACCCCGTTTTCGGTTTTCACCCTGATCTTCAGGCCGCCTTCGCCGCGGCGGATGGTCTTCTTGACAACCCCGTCTTCGGTTTTCACTTCAATCTTGATGCCACCTTCACCTGCGTCATCAACGGTGCCTCCGGAGGTGGAAATGCTACCCACTTCCGTCTCGGCCTCCAGCTCGAAATTCTGTTCCTGCGCCAGCACCAGGTTCACGACCCCGTTTTCGTTCACAAAGTCCATCTCGCCGCTGTCCAGGGGCAGGCTTTCATAGTAGATCACGCCGTTCTCGTTGTTGATCTTCACCCGTGAGAAGCTGGCCAGGCGAACCTTCACGGGGCCGTTCTCGGAGCTGATCTCGAGATTGGCGCCGCTCAGCTTTTCCGCGGCCAGGGGACCGTTTTCCAGCCGGATCTCGAAATCCCCTTCGCAGCTTTGCAGCTTGATGGGGCCGTTCTCGTTTTCCAGATGGATGTGGCCGGCGCAGTCTTCCAGCTTCAGCGGACCGTTTTCGTTGTGCAGCACCATCGCGCCTTGAATTCCCACCGCTTTGATGGGCAGATTGTCAGTTTTGGCGATCACCGCCGCTCCGGAGGGAACCTTCACCCAAACCTGCGAACGGCCGGTTCCCATGAAAGCCTCTTTGAGCTCCGGAATGCGCTCCAGCCCGATCTCCAGGGTTTTGCCGTCTTCATCCACGTGAAAGTATTCCGCGAAGTCAGTTCCCGGCACGAAAGAGGGGATGCTGAGTTCTGCCCGGATCTCCACCTGGCCGCTTTCTGAACGCCCGATGTGCAGCGGCGCCATGTTGTTTGTGATCTCCACTGTGTCTTTGCCCCCAAAGTCGTAGTTCAGATCGATCTTTGCCGTTTTCATGATTTCCTCCTTGTGTCTATCATGCTGATGGCTTCCTCCACGGATATGAAACCCTGCTCCAGATCGCTCAGGATATCGCCGAAATCCTCTACGGAAGGGCTTTCGCTCACGATCAGGCGGATGATCTCCGCCAGCCGGCTCTTCACCGTGGGGTAGGATATGCCCAGGTGCTTTTCCATCTCCTTGATGTTGCCCTGGACAATGATGAACAGTTTTACGAATTCCAGCTGCCGGGGATCCAACGCCCCCAGCCAGCTTTGGCTGAAATTCCCTCTGTAACTCACCTCGCAGGCGGGGCAGTGAAGCTCCCGGATCTCGAGGGCATGCTTGCAGATCGGGCAGGATGTCATTTCCATGATCTACTCCTTAATAATATCAAGGTCAGGATTAATTATCTTGAAATCCTGTCAAGATATTTTTTGAATTTTCTTAGGTTTCTGGTTTTTAACTGCTGAGGATCCACTCCCTGCTTCCCTGCCCCGGAAATGTAGCCCATCATCGCCGGAGGGCTCATCCCGCCTGGATTAACCTGCGTTTTTGCCAATATCCGGCTGCTCCGCCCCTAGCCCTGAATCACCAGCCTATTGCCAGCCTCCCCCTAAGTTCCCGCCTGTTCGGGGGGAGGTTAAGGGGAGGTTAGGGAGAGGCGGATGGGAGGCGGCTAAGGGAGCGAAGCTGGAGCATCGGCCGCGGCCGCAAAGAATTGGTCGCGGAAAAACGCGGAAACGGGGAAAACGCTGGAAAAAGTTTTGTCCACGAATTACTCGAATAACGGTGTATATGCGAAAAGATGTGGCTGTGCGTCAACCTGGACTGTTTCACCTTAAGGCCTGGGCGCTGTGTCATCCCGGGGAAGCGTGCGCCAGCACGCGGGGCCCCGGAATCCAGACCTAAGTGTCATTCCGGGGTGGGGGGCCCGGAATCCAGGCCGATTTGTCATTCCGGGGTGGGGGCCCCGGGATCCAGGCCGATTTGTCATTCCGGGGTGGGGGCCCCGGAATCCAGGCCGAATTGTCATTCCGGGGTGGGGGCCCCGGAATCCAGGCCGAATTGTCATTCCGGGGTGGGGGCCCCGGGATCCAGGCCGAATTGTCATTCCGGGGTGGGGGCCCCGGAATCCAGGCCATGGACCGCTCTTTTTTTAACGCTACACACAGGTTGAAACAAAGAACCTGCTTGCCTGCTAAGTTCAATCTGTTTATCATTGTCTGCATGAAAGACTATTTCATCTACATCATGGCCAACCACCGCAACGGCACCATCTACATCGGCGTCACCAACAACCTGGCCAGACGGGTGGCTGAACACAAGTCAGGCGCATTTCCCGGATTCACCAGAAAGTACGGCCTGAAAACCTTGGTTTGGTATCAACATCTCGGTGATACCAAAGAAGCCGTGTTGGCAGAAAAGAGGTTGAAGAATTGGCGACGGCTAAAAAAAGTTGAACTTATCGAAGATATGAACCCGCAGTGGAATGACCTGTCCGATTTCTTGCTGCCCAGGGAGGTTGAGCTGCCTTTCTAAAAGATTGGTGATCACAGCTAGCCTGGCCTGTTAATGGTCTGTAATCGGCGTGAAAGTTAAGTGGTTTGATGGCCTGGGAAGGGGTCTTTCCAGGCTTCGCCTGAAAAGCTCCCGCTTTCGATGGGGCTTTTTTTTGGTTTGACCGTCTGGATTCCGGGGCCCCTACCCCGGAATGACAGAGCGGGGCGGGGTGGTGGAAAGGCCCGGAATGACAGCTTGAGCTGGGCGGTTTTCACCGGCCGTAGCGCAGCATTCCAATGCTGCGTTTGGCGTAAAGGGTGGAAGGGCGAAAGGGTGTAACAGCGTTTTGGGCTGTTTTCCCTGAAGGCTTAGCCGTTGTGTCATCCCGGGGAAGCGTGCGCCAGCACGCGGGGACCCTGGATCCAGGCCTTCGGGTAATGCCCTGGGAAGGGGTCTTTGCAGGCTCCGCCTGAAAAGCCCCCGCTTTCGATGGGGCTTTTTTTTGGTTTGACCGTCTGGATTCCGGGGCCCCTACAGCACCCCACGGGCTCGCTGCGCTCGTCCGCGAGGACCCCGCTACCCCGGAATGACAAGTCGGGGCTGGGCGGTTTTCGTTGGCCGTAGCGCAGCATTCCAATGCTGCGTTTGGCGTGAAAGGGTGGAAGGGCGGAAGGGTGTAACAGCGTTTTGGGCTGTTTCACCGGAAGGCTCGGCCGCTGCGTCATCCCGGGAAGCGTGCGCCAGCACGCAGGGACCCGGGATCCAGGCCTTCGGGGTAATGCCCTGGGAAGGGGTCTTTGCAGGCTCCGCCTGAAAAGCCCCCGCTTTCGATGTGTAGTTGTTTTGGTTTGACCGTCTGGATTCCGGGGCCCCTACCCCGGAATGACACAACCTGGCGGGGTGGTGGAAAGGTCCGGAATGACAGAGCGGGGCGGTGTGGTGGAAAAGTCCGGAATGATAGAGCGGGGCGGGGTGATGGTCGCCGGCCGGGAAGACAGATGCTATGGAGTTCAAGCCGGCAATCCAGGTTTCGGGCCCTCCATCCTTACCTGGATGGTTTTACGTGCGTAAGAAAGGTTTTAACATTCTTACGGATTCTTACGGTTATATCTATATGCTGCATATGAAGTTGCAAGAATGTAAGAATAAATCGCAGTTATTTGTATTTATTGATTTGCAGAATTCTCTCTAATATAGAAAAAAGCTTGCATTCTTGCAAGATCATACTGCACATAGATTTACGCAGAAATAAATTCTTACGGATTCTTACATTCTTGCAAGATACCAGAGCAGAGTAAGTTATAGAATTCAATAGAACGCTAACTTCTCTTTTTACACACCCTGTTTTTAGCGGTTCTTGCAAGTATATACCCAATAAGGATTATAGGGATATTTTGTCCAGGGTTAAGCCCCCTATACGCGCAAACACTTCCGATACATGCAGATATTTACATTTTGTCTGTCTGGGACAAGACCTTAGGATGTCCTCTCCGAGAAGAGCAAAGTAAATCAGATCCCCTTCATGACCAGCGCTTCCCAGGGTTTTTTGAGGGTGTAGGCCATCACCAGGCGCTGTTTGCCGCCGAGGCCGTCGGGAACGATGTCCGCATAGGCGTCCAGCACCAGATAGCGCCTGAAGGGAAGGCCGGTGAGGCGGCTGCATTCGGCCAGGATGTCGATGCCCTGTTGCACCACGTCTTCGGTGGTGTGTTCCATGAGGTTGTTGTTGCAGACGAACTCCGTGATCTTCAGTTTGGAGGCGAATTCCAGCTGGTCCTTCATCCGCAGCACTTCCTCCACGCTGGAGGTGAAGGGGCGGAAGGTGTTCACCACGAAGAGCATCTCGTAGCCGCGCAGGCTGGCTGCATCAACGAAGCGGCCCAGGGTGCGGCAGCCGGCGGGATCGCCGCCAACGTCCAGGATCACGGTTTTGGCGTGGTTTTCGATGGCGCCTTTGATCCGCGGCGAGAGCATGGGCAGATCGGCGTGTTTGAACTGGCCTTCGGGGGCGATAACTCCGATGCCCTGGGCGGCGAATTCCTCCTGCACGTCGCGGGAACGGAAATAGGGGTTGACGACGTCCATGTCCGCCAGGACCACATCGTGTTCAGGGGTGTTCAGGCTTTGGGCCAGGTGGAGGGAAAATTCGCTTTTTCCGCTGCCATAGGCGCCGATGACGATGTATAAAGGCTTGTTCATATCTCAAGTAACTCGCTTAATTCTTTGTAGTTTTGCACGAAAGCGTCGGCCAGGGCCCGGATCCGGGGCTGGAATTCCTCGCTGTCGGGATCGTAAATGGCCACAGCGCGCATTCCTGCTGCTTTGGCGGCCTGGATCCCGGTGAGGGTGTCCTCCACCACGATGATCTCCCCCGGCTCCAAATTCAGCTCCCGGGCGCCCTTCAGATAGATGTCCGGCCAGGGTTTTCCCAGCAGCTGCTGGTCGCCGGTGACCACAGAGACAAAGTAGTGCCAAATGCCGGTTTGGACCAGCACTTTTTCCGCCAGTTCGCGGGAATTGCTGGTGCCGAGGCCGAGGGGGATTTTCGCCAGATGGAGCTTGGCCACCAGCTTTTTGGCGCCGGGCTTGAGCTTCACGTCGTTGGCGTAGTGCCAGCCCACCATCTGGGTCCATTCGGCCATGATGGCTTCCGCGCTGTCGGGCAGGCCAAAGCGGTCCTTGAAATACTGGGCGGTCTGGATGAAGGAATTGCCGGCGGGCAGATGGTGAAAGAGGTCGCGGGGCACGGCGATGCCGCGTTTGTGGAGGAAATCGCGGTCCACCTGGCGCCAGAGGCCCATGGAGTCGATAAGGGTGCCGTCGAGGTCGAAGATAACGGCTTTATAGCGCATCGGGTCTCAGTTCAGGAAATACCAGCGCAGGGCGGCCTGCAGCGACCCGGGCAGGGGATCAACGCCGTAAATGCCGGAATCGAGCAGGTTTTTATAGCTGATCTGGAACTCGAAGCGGGTGCCGATGCGGACCCCGGCCCAGATATCCATGATCAGCGCTTCCTCTCTGACGGTCAAATCGCCGTCGGGAGTGAGGAAAGAGCTGTGGCCGAGCAGGGAAAAACCAGCGAAGAGGGCATTGTGGTGGGAAAGCAGGCGGCTGAGGTTCAGGTGGCTCTGATAGCGCAGCTTCGGCTCGTTGAAAAGATATTGATATCCACCCTGCCAGACGATTCCTGGTTGCCAGTCCAGGTTCCAGTTGTTCCAGGTTTGATCGATGCGGGCGCTGAAGCGGAGATAATTCACGGGCTGAGGGCTGGGCACCAGATCGATGCTGGGCTGGGTGGAAACCACGCGCCGGCCTCCGGAGAGGTTCAGGGAGTTTTGGCCCCAAAGCCAGTTCAGATAAAGGCCCAGATGGGCGTTGTCGTGGATATCCACATGGACCAGCGAATCCTTGGGGCTGAAGGGGTTGGGCGCCCACAGCAGCGGCGCGGGAAGGTTGTTGCGGTAAGATCCCAGCAGCCCAAAGCGGAACTGGCCCAGGCGATAGCCCAGATCGGCCAGGGCTCGGAAGCGCTTGAAGTCTTTCAGTTCCAGCTTCGCTTCCGCCCTGATCCGGGCTGTGGAAAGGCCGAGGTCCAGGCCCAGCAGGTCGGTGTGGTCGTCCGTAGCCATGCCGAAACTCCGCCAGACGAACATCCGCTCGTAGAGAGGTGTGAGGCTCAGGTTGCCGGTCCGCAGGGTTTTTGAAGCCCGCAGGCGGAGGGCGTCGTCGCGCAAAGTATCCGCGTAAACGGTCTCGATGGAAAGATCGTGTTCATGCAGCAGGGCCAGATCCAGCCAGGGAGAGCGCCAGGCAGCAAAGATATCGCGGTGATGGCGCTCCATGCGGTATTCTGGGTTCGACCAGTATTCAGGGCGGAGATAGTATTGCGAGAGATCGGCGCGGTGATCGGCCACAGCCAGGTCCAGAGTGGTTTTGCCCAGCGGGAGGCTGAGATCGAAAAACAGCGCTTCGCGGCCCGAATCCCGCCCCAGCCAGTCCCCGTCCTGGATCAGGAAGCCGAACCCGGCCTGGAGGCTGTCCACCCCGAAGAGGCGGTTTTTCCTCAGCAGTCCGCGCGCGAAAAGCTGTTCATAATCCCCGATGCCAACCTCGATGGCGCTGAGGGCCACCGGATAGGGATAATCGATCTGTCCGTAAGCCTGTTCCAGAGCGCTGTTCCGATCTCTCAGAAAGCCCAAAGCAAAAAGGTCCTGATAGACCGGGGAGTAGAAGGAAACACGCTGCTCGAAGCCATGCAGGGAACGGCGCACAGAGTTATCCGGCAGTCCATAAAAATAAAATCCGGAGCGGTAGGGCTCTGTAGCGCCGTTCAGGGCCGTCTGTTCAGCCGGAGGACGCGCCGGAGAGCGGAAATTGAGGCTGGCAAAATCATGCTGGATCCAATCCTCAATCTCCCCCAAAAGCCGGTCCTGCTCCTGTTTGCTTTGCAGGGATGGTGATTCCGGCGCCTGCAGGATCTCCAGGATGGCGTCAAATCCGGACAGGGAATCGCCGGCGGGGATAAATTGCAGGCTCAGCAGATGCTGGCCGATCAACGGCTCCAGTTCGTTTTTGCCATCCAGCACGCCCACCAGGCCGAGGGTGCTATCGGGATTCACCAGCACCCGGATCAGCACTTCCGGCGGATCGTAACGCCGGGGCCAGTCCTCCGGCAGGATGAAAGCCTTGCCGCCCAGGCGCAGAGGGGCTTCCTGGGCGATCAGGGTTACCGCGAAAACCAACAGCAGCAGGATCAGCAGCCTGGATCTTACAGCCATCCATGCTCCCTGTACCAGGCGAAAGTCTTGCGCAGATTGGCTTCCAGGTCCGGGCGCGGATCCCAGCCCAGCAACTTTCGGGCCTTGGCGATTCCGCAAACCCAGTTCACGTTGATCAGTTCCTTCATCTTTTGCTTGTTCACCAGAGTCACTTTGCCGGTGAGGGCTTCAAACAGTTCTCCGGCGTGGAAGCCGAGCACGGCCAGGGGAACCGGGATGGCGATATTCAGGGTTTGCTTTTTGCCCAGGGCGTGGGCGCAGGCAGCCATGAATTCGCGGTGGGTGTAGGTTTGGCCGTTGGAGGCGAAGAAAACCTCCCCCGCGGCCTGGGGTTGGGTGCAGCAGAGCTCGACGAAAGCGCAGAGTTCGTCGATATAAATGAGGTTCAGATACTGCTCCCGGCGGCCGATCTGGAAGCTGATCCCGGCCTTTACCGCCTTGAAGAGCTGCAGAAAATCCTTCTCGCCGGGGCCGTAAACAGGCACGGGGCGCGCCACCACCCATTCCTTGATACATTCGGCCCGGATGATCCGCTCCGCCAGCAGCTTGCTGCGGCCATACCAGTCCACCGGCGCGGAAGGTTCGGATTCGCAGACCTCTTCGTTGCCCCGGGAGGGATGGGAAGCGGCCTGGGAACTGATGTAAACGAGGCGCCGGCCGGTTTCAGAGCGGTTGAAGGCTGCCATGACCCGGCGCGTGGTGCCAACGTTTGCCGCCACCATCTGGGCGAAACTGCGGGCGCGGATGGCGCCGGCGTTGTGGATGAGGATCTCCACTCCGTTCAGAGCCTCGTCCAGCCCTGTCTGATAATCCGTGCGGCGGATGGCGATGGCGGGATCGATCAGATCCACCGGGGATTTCGGACGCACGATGGCCACGACTTCATGCCCCAGGCGCTGAAAATGGTTCGCCAAGTTGCTGCCTACAAAGCCATTGGCCCCGGTCACAGCGATCTTCATGGTCCTTCCCCGTTGCTTTTTTTTAAAAATGTGGTGGGCGCTAAGGGACTCGAACCCCCGACATCATGCGTGTAAGGCATGCGCTCTTCCAGCTGAGCTAAGCGCCCACGTGTCAATACTTAAAGTGGTCGGGGTGAGAGGATTTGAACCTCCGACTCCTGGTTCCCAAAACCAGTGCGCTAACCGGGCTGCGCTACACCCCGCAGACTGGCCACGAAATTCGGCAGCCGGTTTCTGTCAAGCGGTTTGCGAAGCGGCTTGGGAATTAGGCCTTTATCTATATCTCCGCAAGAATCCAGAATAGCGCTGCCAAATCCAACCGGCGGTGAATGGGATAGGGCTCCCAAATCACTAAAAGTTGATTGACAGAAATCACTACAGCCGGGAACTGGTGAAATGAATGGGAGACAGATATGAAGAAGTCAGTCCAGATGCTAATGCTTGCTGCGTTAATGCTGGCGGCAGCCTGCAGCGCGCCCCAGAAAGCTGCGGATAACGGAACAACCGACCCGGCCCAGCCCACGATCCTGGTGGCTGTGCTTAAAGGGGCGGACACTCAACACAAGAAAGCCCTGATCGAGATGATCAGAGCCGAATATTCAGAGCATTACGCCGTATCGGTGCGCGAAGTTGCCAAGCCGGCTGATATAGCGGGTTTGGGATACGACGCCCTGATCGTGATGGAAACCCTGAGAGCCTGGCTGTTGTTCAACCGGGGTTTGAAGCAGTTTGCCGACCTCCCGGACCAAAGCAGGATCGTGTACTTTGTCTCTTCCGGCGACGGGAAATGGCGCTGGAAAGGCAGGGATATCAGGATCGTGACCGGGGCCACGACAAAGGTAAGGCCAGCGGATTCATACCTGAGGCTGAAAGAGCAATTGGACAGCATACTCAGTCCCTGAACCAACAGCGCCGAACCTGTCGGCCGCGGAAGCCCGGGCAGTTTTTGTCTTGACAGAAAAAGGACATGAAAAAAAAGTGCCCCAATCTGACTTTCAGCTGTGGGGCATTAGCTCAGCTGGGAGAGCGCATGACTGGCAGTCATGAGGTCAGGGGTTCGATCCCCCTATGCTCCACCAAGCTTTCAGGCGGTTTGCCTTGCCACTGCGTGGGTCAAACCGCCATTTCTTTTTTTTGGAGATCATGAGGTTCCAATGACAGACAACGAAACAATTTCCCGCCTTCAGCAACAGGCAGCCCAAGCCCGGGCCGCCATCCTCAGCATGACCACCCTGGCAGCGTCCGGCCATCCCGGCGGCTCGATGTCTTCAATCGACATTCTGCTGGCTCTGTACAGCTTGATCAAACACGACCCCGCCAATCCCTGGCTGGAAGACCGCGACCGGATCGTGGTGAGCAATGGGCACATCTCCCCCGGCGTTTATGCCGCCTTGGGCCTCAGCGGATATCACGATCTGGACGAGGCCGTCTCGCAGTTTCGGCTGGCGGGCAGCATCTACGAAGGGCATATCGAGCGCGAGGTGGCTGGGGTGGAATGGAGCAGCGGCAACCTGGGACAGGGGCTTTCAGCCGCGGCGGGCATGGCCCTGGCTTCCCGGATAAAGAACGTTCCCTACCGGGTTTGGACCCTGATGGGCGACGGCGAGCAGCAGAAAGGCCAGATCTCCGAAGCCCGGCGCTTCGCCATCAAATACGGCCTCAACAACCTCGCCGCGATCGTGGATTACAACCGCCTGCAGATCAGCGGCAACATCGACGCCGTGATGCCCCAGAACATCCGCCGCAACTGGGAATCCGACGGCTGGAAAGTGCTGGAGATCGACGGACACGATTTTGCCGCGATCTTCTCCGCCCTGGCCAGCGTCCAGGATGCCGGGCTGCCCACGATGATCCTGGCCCACACGGTTATGGGCAAAGGGGTACCCTTCATGGAGGACCAGGCCAAATACCACGGCTCGGCGCTTTCGGAAGAGCAGCTGGACGAGGCTCTGAAAATACTGGACCAGCCCAACCCGCTGGACAAATACCGCAAGCTGAGAGAGAGTTTCCAGGCTCCTGATCCAGAGCCGGACCACAGCATATTTGAACTGAACTGCTCGCTGCAGCCGGGCCAACCCACAGTTTATGACAAAACCACCGACAACCGCAGCGCCTGGGGCGCCGCCATCGCGGATCTGGCCAGGATCAACAGCGAAGACCCCACCCCCATCGTGGTGGTGGATTGCGACCTTATGGGCAGCGTCAAGACCGGCGATTTCGCCAAAGACAAGCCCGGCCGCTTTATCCAGGCAGGAATCATGGAACACAACGCCGCGGTGCTCAGCGGAGCCCTCTCCAGCTGCGGTATCCAGACCTTCTGGGCGGATTTCGGCATGTTCGGCCTGGATGAGGTTTACAACCTGCAGCGCCTGAACGACATCAACCACACGAACCTGAAAGTGGCGCTCACCCACGTGGGCCTGGATGTGGGCGAAGACGGCAAAACCCACCAGTGCATAGATTATATCGGCCTGCTGCGCAATCTTTTCAGCTTCCGCCTCATCTGCCCCGCGGACCCCAACCAGACCGACCGCGTGATCCGCTGGCTGATCGACAAACCCGGTAACTATGTGGTTACCATGGGCCGTTCCAAATTGCCCGTGATCCGCGGCGAAGACGGCCAGCCCTTCTATGGCCTGGGCTACAGCTTCCAGTACGGCCGGGCGGACATCCTCCGCCCCGGCAACAAGGCCACCCTGTTCGTAACCGGAACCCCCGCCGCAAACGCCGTTGAAGCGGTGGACAAACTCCGCGAGCAGGGGCTCTTTCTGCAGCTGGTCTATGTTTCCAGCCCTCTGCAAATAGACAGTGAGACCCTCGTCCAGGCTGCCCGCAAGGGCTTGATCTTCAGCGTGGAGGACCACAACGTCCACAGCGGCCTGGGCTCGGTTGTCGCGGATCGGATGGTGGCTCTAAGGCTCAGCGCCCCCCTTGTCAAGATCGGCGTGCAAGGCTACTGCGGCAGCGGAAGCTCCAAAGACCTTTACCAAGCCGCGGGCCTGGACGCCGCTTCCATCGCGGAGCGCGTTCTGGCAGAGCTGAAAAATATTGGTTGACGCCCGGCCGGGAAGTTCAGAACATGGTTTCTAAAAGATAATATACGCCAAGGAGTGGATCATGAAGAAACATCTTCAGACATATCCGGAGAATTGCATCGCCTGCCATGCCTGCGAGAGCGCCTGCTCCAGCATCTATTTCAAGGTGGACGATCCCTTGCTCTCCCGCATCCGCATCAACGACGCGGGCGGGGCCATCAGCATGAACGCCTGCAACCAATGCGGGATCTGCGTTCAGACCTGCCCCACCCAGGCCCTTAGCATCAACTCCCAGGGGGTGGTGATGCTCAATGCCAAGCTCTGCATCGGCTGCTACATGTGCGTGGCCGTTTGCCCCACGAACTCGATGTTCATCCACAAGGGCCAGACCGTGCCCTTCAAATGCATTGCCTGCGGCATCTGCACCCAGGCCTGTCCAGCGGACGCCATCCGCATCGAAACAAAGGAGAACTGAGATGAAAGACCGGAAACTACTCGCGGAATTCAGCTATGACCTCAAGCCCGTGGAAAAGGGCTACAACCGCAGGACCCTGTATGTGAACGTGGGTTCAAAGCAGATCGAATCCAAACCGGTCAGCCAGATGATGATCGACAAATTCACCGGAGGCAAGGGTTTTGACCTCTGGCTGATGTGGCACGGGGTGAAGGACGATACCCGGTGGAACGATCCCGAGAACGAGATCTGCATTGGCTTCGGCCCGCTCTGCGGCAACACCAGCTATCCCGGCAGCGGCAAATCCATCGTCACCACCATCTCCCCCCTCACCGGCATCCCCGTGGATTGCAATGTGGGCGGGCACTTCGGACCCTACGCCAAGTTCGCCGGCTGGGACGCCATCGAGATCCAGGGCAAGGCCGAGGAGGAAGTGATAGTCTTCATCGACGGCGACAAGGGCACCGTGAAGATCCTCACCGCGCCGGACGAAGACACCAACAGCCATATCCTGGCTGAGGAGCTCATCAAGGAATTTGCCGACAGCCAGGACGCCCACCAGTTCGTCTCCGTGGTCTCCTCCGGTCGCGGCGCCGAGCATGTTCCCATCTCCTGCCTGAACTTTTCTTTCTGGGACAAGCGCCGCCAGGTGGCCCGCCTCAAGCAGGCCGGACGCGGCGGCACCGGCATGGTCTTCCGCGATAAAAAGATCAAAGCCCTGGTGGTGAAATACAGCGGCCTCAAAGGCGACTCCAACCACCCCGAAGACCTGCAAACCCTGCAACAGACAGGACTCAAGCTGCACCGCGAGATCGAGGCCGGCGACTCCAGCCAGTGCCACATGCGCGAGGTAGGCACCGCCCACCTCGTGGAGATCATGGACGATTACGACCTCCTGCCCATCAAGAACTTCAAATACGGCCAGGATGAAGCCTCGAAAGGCCTCGCCTCCTGGGAATTCAAAAAACTCTTCACCCAAAACATGCCGGATGGCTGCTGGTACGGCTGCTCGCTCTCCTGCTGCAAGGCGGTGGACGGCTTCATTCCCCGCACCGGGCCCTACAAAGGCCAGCCCGTGGTAGTGGACGGCCCCGAATACGAGACCGTGGGCGGCTGCGGCTCCAACCTCTGCATCTGGGACGCCCGCGACGTGGTGGAGCTGAATTTCTACTGCGACACCTACGGCATCGACACCATCTCCTTTGGCACCAGCTGCGCCTTCGCCATGGAATGCTACGAATACGGCATCATCACCAAGGAGATCACCGGCGGCATCGACCTCAGCTGGGGCAACGCCGACGGGGTTTTCGAGCTGATCCACCAGATGGCCCGGGGCGAGGGCTTCGGCATGGTGGTGGGCCAGGGCGTGCGCAAAATGAAAGAGATCTTCGCCCGCGAATATGGCGCCGATCCCGCGCTGCTGCAGGATATGGGGATGGAAGCCAAAGGGCTGGAATACTCGCAATATATGTCCAAGGAATCGCTGGCCCAGCAGGGGGGCTACACCCTCGCCCTCAAAGGCCCGCAACACGATGAGGCCTGGCTGATCTTCATGGACATGGTGAACAACCACATCCCCAGCTTTGAGGACAAGGCCGAGGCGCTGCACTATTTCCCCATGTTCCGCACCTGGTTTGGCCTCCAGGGCCTCTGCAAACTGCCCTGGAACGACATCGAACCCGCCAACAACGCCGAAACCGACGAACCCGCCAAAGTTCCGGAACACGTGGCCAACTATGTGGACATCTACACAGCCATCACCGGCAAGCCCCTGGACAAGCATGAGCTGATCCGCCAGAGTGAGCGGGTCTACAACTTCCAGAAGGTGTTCTGCATGCGCATGGGCAGAGGCCGGCGGATCGACGACGTACCGCCCTACCGCGCTGTGGGCCCCGTTACCGAAGAGGAATACCTCTCCCGGCAGGAGCGCTACGACTCCCAGCTGCAAAGCAAACAGGGCATCGACCCCGCCGGAAAGTCCACCGCCGAAAAGATGGCCCTGCTGCGCGCCTACCGCGAAGACCAGTACCAACAGCTCATCGACGCCGTGTACAAACGCAAGGGCTGGACCCCCGAGGGCGTGCCAACCCTCGAACACCTCCAAAACATCGGCATGGACCTGCCCGAGGTGCTGGAAGTGGTGAAACGCTTCCTCTAAACCAACAACCCATCCAATGATAAAGACGCCGGGAGCTTTTCCCGGCGTTGTCTTTTCCCTACTGATTATACGGATTAAACGGATTATACGGTTCTTTATCAGCGTAAATCCGCGTTTTTTTCTGCGTAAATCTGCGTGAACTTATCTTTTCCCGTGCTTTTCAGCGTCTTTTCCGTGCTTTTCCGCGATCCCATTGTCCTTCCCTTTTTTCCAAAGCATTTTCCCTGGTTCCGCTTTTTTCCGCCGCCCATTCTTTCCCATAACCCCTTTTAATTCGTGTAATTCGTGTAATTTGTGGACAACCCCTTTTTCAAAGCATTTTCCCTGGTTCCGCGCTTTTCCGTGACCCATTCTTTTCCCATACCCTCTTTTAATCTGTGTCAATTTGTGTAATTTGTGGACAGTCCCTCTTTTCCCATAACCCCATGATTCGCGTGACCCGTGGCCAGCGGATCATCCTAATCGAACAAATACCTTGACGGATCGGGAACTGCCGCGAATCTGCTTCCGCCTGGGTGATCCGGGCGCCAAGAACACCAAGCTGATACAGGGAGACAAAATGAAAACCTTTGTGATCGCAGTGTTTACCATGCTCCTGGGCTTTGCGCCCCTGGCCGCCATCGGCTATACCAGCGCTCTGGTGGAAACCGACCGGCTCTACGAAGAGTGGCTGCTCGATTTGCTGGCGGAAGAGGAAAGCGGCGAGGGCTGGAAATCGGAAACGTCCTTCACGCCCCGTGCCCCCTCCTCCAGCGGCTCGGGCGGCGCCTCCGCCTTTCCCCAGACCGGCCAGATCCAGCTGGCCATGCCTTCCCTCGATCCTGTGGCCGATACCACCACCCGGCTCATTTACAGCCTCATGGACACCATTCTGCTGCGCTTCAAACAGCAGCTTTTCGTTTCCACCGTCTCCCAATGGCGGGACGAGCTGCTGGTCTCGGATTTCCGCCACCTCTTCCCGAACCTGGCCTCCCTGCTTGCCAGCATCGATTCCGGCAGTTTCCTTTCCACCTACGAGCTCTGGAAATCCGCCATCGACCGCGATCTGCTGGAGGCGCCGCTGGGCCTTACGGGCTATTCCGCCGCGCTGGCCGAGCAGGATCCGGAGGTTACCCCCGAAAAACTCTCGTTGCTGAGGGAACTGCGCGGGCTGATGGACGACGTTTACAGCTATCACAACCTGAGCAACCTGGATGAGTTCATCCTGGTCTCCACCGCCAGCCGCGGCGAGCATTCCCAGCTTTTCCGCCTCATCGGCCTCATCGCCAAAAACATGCTGGATTCCGATGGTGATTTCGCCCTCCTGGAATTGCGGGACCGGCTGGATGATCCCCAATGGGCGTCGCTTTACTACCAAACCATCGAGCAGGATTATCAGGGCCTGGTGATCAACGGCGATTCTTTCCGCGTTACCAATGCCAACCTGCGCCATTACCTGGATTCCTGCTCCACTGTCTCTGATTTTTTCTCGGCCCTGGAGACCGGGTCCGATAACCGGGAAATGGATTCCGAGGACTGGCTGGGCCTCTATCTTTCCACCTGCGACAAACTGCTGGTCCAATGGTCCAACCTGGCCCACGCCCCCCAATACGACTGGGATGAGTATTACCGCCTCTTCACCCGGCAGCGCTTCCAGATCATGGGCCTGGCCCGCCTGATCGACGAGCGGGATCACAAACCGCTGCTGAACTCCGTGATCACCAGCTCCCTGCAGGCTGCCGAAACCCAAAAGCTCGTGACCTCCTCCCAGAGCCGCTTCCTGAACCTCATCTCCACCCTCGCCCTCACCGGAGAAGAGGACAGCGTGAATTACCGCGACCTGATGAACGCCGTGCTGGAACCCGTGGGCAGCTATGCCTACAAGCGCCAGGCCCGCTTCACCGTGGCCCTGAATTCCTATCCCGGCCTCGCCGGAGGAGCCGAAACCCTCAGCGGCGACGTCCGCGACGCCAAAGCAGTGGGCGGCCTCGCCTGTCCCGTAGGCCTCGAACTAAACTGGGGAACGGGCATCGCTGGACTGCGCGGCATCTTCATCTCCGCCTTCGACCTCGGCGCCGTGGCCACCTACCGCTTTTCCGCCACGGATGCCGACTACGCCAACTCACCCCAGATCGGCTGGAAACAGCTCGTTTCCCCGGGGATCTACCTCCTCCTCCAGCAAAGGGACCACCCTATCACCCTCGGCCTGGGAATGCAGCTCACCCCGGAACTCCGCAAGGTCTCGGCGGACACCACAGAATCCGCCAAAAACGCCCTGCGCGCCGGCGCCTTCCTCAGCATGGACATCCCCCTCTTCACCCTCTATGTGAAACACAACTGGCAAACGCGGTCCCGGCGCGGCGCCAACCCTGCCGCCCAAAACAACTGAACCCGGGGAACAAGGAAAAAGGGTTGGAGTTCGTGGAGACTGGAAGATGTACCTGTAGCCAGCCCATTCATTCACCGCCTCATCAGCCGCATGCCAGCATCCATTTATGTTGACCCCCCCATATATAGTGGGTAACAACCGCTGTGTTTGCCAGGAATACTTTCGCCGCCCAATGCCTCTACCTCTGCGACTTCTACTTCGCCAACACCATCCCCTTCCTGGAGATCGCGAGCGAGCAGGACAAGCTCTCCGGGGAACGAAAGCTGGTCGAACTGCTGGTGAACAAATACAGCGGGAAAGCCCGACATTCCGACCTGATGAACATGAGCCACATGAAGAAGCGTGAGTTCAGGGAATGCGTGGAATCGTTGATAGAACGGGAGGCGATAACTGTGGAGGCCTACACCAGTCAAAACAACAAGCCCACCCGGATGTACGTTCTGAATAGAGATATCCTTGTTTCCTGGGGCAATGAGAATCTCTGAAAACTGTGTGTCATCCATGAAGAGGGGGGGATCTCCCCCCTTCTTCAAATAAGCAAAATAAGCGCAATTAAGCAGGGGGTTGCTTATTTCTGACTCATTGTGGCACAATACTTTAAACCGGAAATAAGCAAAAATGTAGTCTCTTATATATAACCGCCACCAGACCGACGGACAAAGCATGCAAAAAGATGTTATCTATATGATATATAAATATATAGATATATAATATATATTATAGTATTATATTTATATATTGTATATTAATTCTCTCTTTAGCACCTCCCCCGGGTTTTATATAGAGGTAACCCCTATTATGCTTATTTCTCGCCTATCTCTCTGTTATACAAGTTGTTGGAAATAAGCAGGGGGTTGCTTATCTGAGCTTAATGTGCTTATTTCCCATCCTCTGTCCCTCTGTCTTGTAATTATTGATCCGCGTCATCTGCGTTTTTTTCTGCGAGAATCTGCGTGAACCCTTTCGTGTAAATTCGTGTAATTCGTGGACAAACCCCTCTTTTGTTACCCACTATTTATAGAGGGTATCTTTAACGCATCCGGTAAACATCCCCTTAACAACTCGTTTACTTCCCACTGCCGCAATGGGATGTTAATGGGTTGTTCCTGAGATGAGAACAGGCCAGACCCCAGGCCGGGATCATCGTAACCGGCGTTACCAAAACAGCATAATCTACAACACAGGTTGTGTAACCCATTGGGAGTTATGAATTAAACCAGGTTACACCCTTTCATCCAAAACGCCACCACCCCACAAAACATTAATTTGTGTAAATTCGTGTAATTTGTGGACAAAAACAACAAAGGAGGAACCACATGAAAGTCTACTTCAAGAACATGCTCAAAGCCTACCGGGGCGCCTGTGACGGACTGATCTATTACTACAATCCCCGTTTGAACCGCCTGCTGGTAAGGGCCTACGTAAAGCCACGCAAAACTGAGAATAACCGGGTCTTTGGCAGGGTTGCCCGCAACCTGAGGGAATTGAATCCCTCCGACGCATTCATCCGGGACATGACGATCTACGCCGACATCCATCTCCGGAGAGCAAAAGAAGGAGAACCTGTCTACAACAACTGGTACATGGCCTTCACAAAGATGATGTACAATCTCCAAAAACACGATCCTTACGTTCAACTGGAGATACTAACCCGTAACCAGATCGAGGCCAACGACCTCCCCTGCCGCAGCGTGAAAAGGGCCGTCGAAGCCGGGCTCCTGGAACCGGTACCGGGCTACGAACTGCTGGATAAGCTGATGTAAAACGTGAAAGGGTGAAAGGGTGAAAGGGTGTAACCATTGGGTGGTCAACGTCTCCGTTGACCTGCACCCGGAGGGTGCTCCGGCCTTTGCAAAGCCCTGCGGGCTTTTGGTCGACCGGGAGGTCGACCTTCCGGGTGCGTCCGGGCCTGGGCGGCTGATGATTCTTGATCCCGGATCAAGCCCGGAAGGACGTTGGGTGGGGATGGATGCTATGCTGTAGTCGATGCTCGCTGGCTCGCTCGACTCCAGCGAAGCTCAACGCCAGCAAGTGAGCATGGATATCAGCCCGGAAGGGCGGATCTGCCGCGTTTGAGCACCCGGGAGAGGGTGAGGCCGGTTACGATCACAAGGATGGCGGCGGCCTGCAGCGGGGCCAGGGTTTCGCCGAGGATCAGCACCGCCAGCAGGGAGGCCAAACCGGGCTTGAGGAAGAAATACATGGAGGCGGGGGCAGCGCCGAGGCGTTTCATGCCCTCAAAGAACAGCAGGTAAGCCAGGCCGGAAACGACCGCGCCCAGATATAGCATGATCCCGGCGGACTTCCAGGACAGGGAAAAAAGCAGTGGTTTGGCGGCCAGGGCGTTGTAGAGGAAGAGAACGGCCGCGCCGGCGAGGAAGGAAACGCTGTTGGTGAGGGTATTACCGTGGGTTTGGATGAGGCGTTTGGTGAGCACGGTGTAGAGCCCGAAGGTGAGGGAACAGCCCAGCCCGAAGCCGATGCTGAGCGGCAGGTCCAGATAGCGCGCGCTGCCGAAATCCCCTTCGCCGAGGATGAGCAGGGCGATCCCGCCCAAAGCCAGCGCCAGGCCCGCCAGCTGGGGCAGGGAGAGCTTTTCGCGCAGGATAAGCAGGGCAAAGACGCTCACGAAGAGGGGGTTGGAGCTCACCAGCACGGCGCTTACGGAGGCTTTGCCGTAATAGACCGACATCTGCAGGAAGAGCATGCTCACGCAGACGTTGAGGACGCCCAGCAGCGCCATCTGGCCCAGATCTCTGGGCTTCAAAGCCCGCGGCGAGGCCCGCAGCCCCTTCAAGGCAAAGGGCAGGATCACCAGTCCGCCGATCAGGAAACGCCAGGCCGTGAGGGTGTAGGGCGAAACGCCGGTGCCCAGGGCTTTGCTGCCCAGTTCGATGGTGGACCAGAAGAGGATGGCCAGGAAACAGTAAAGATGTGAAAGCGGGCGTGAAGGCATGATCATCCAAAAAGGCCAGGCGACCCACCGGGCATTCCGGCCGGCCGTCTGGCCAATATGTCAGCCACCGCGAGGCGGCTGGGTTTTGATCTTATTTCATCAGCACCATTTTGCGGGTGGATGAATATTTGCCAGAGTGCATGCGGTAGAAATAGACTCCGCTGCTCACGGGCAGTCCGTTGGCGTCGCGGCCGTCCCACTGGACGCTGTGCTGTCCGGCGGCCTTGGTTTCCAGGTTCCAGGTCTGCACGGCCTGGCCTCTGTGGTTGTAGATGGTGATCTGAACCGGTTCGGCCTTGGCGGTGGAGAAGGAGATGGTGGTGCTGGGGTTGAAGGGGTTGGGATAGTTGCCCAGCAGCTGCGTGGGGGCGGCGATATTGTCGTCGTTGGCCACTCCGCTCCAGTCGGAAAGGGCGCGGGCGGTAACCTGCGGGGTCTGGTTGTACTGGTTCACGAGCACCCAGATGTTGAAGTTTCCGGTGGGGATGGGTTCGCCGATGTAATCCACGTCGTAGAAGGTGGTGCGGAAGACCACGGAGCCGGTGCCGTCTTCCAGGGTGTAGTTCTGGCCGGTGGCGAAGTTTCCGGTTTCCACGAAATGGGCGTTGGCGATCTTCACGAGGCGGGCCTGGTAGGAGGCCACGTTGGCATTGAT
>JAJBBF010000068.1 GCA_020532215.1 Candidatus Cloacimonadota bacterium | reverse complement strand
GAAATCCGTATTGATCCCGTATTTATCCCGTAATGATAATGGGGGCCGGCTGGGTTTTATCTGTGAAATCCTCAGGGCGAAACTTCCAGCAGGCATGGAAAACACCGCCAATAACGCCGAAGCCCGGAAGGCAAGGTTCCGGGCTTCAGGGTTGTTTGAATGCTAAAGATGGCCTTTATTTGCAGAGCACCATTTTACGAAACTGGGAGAAAGCCCCCGCTCGCATCCTGTAGAGATAGATCCCGCTGGAAAGCGGTTCTCCGTTGCTGTCGCGGCCGTCGAAGCTGAGGCTGAAGTGTCCGGCGGCGGAATGATCCTGGCTGTAACTTCGCACGATCTGGCCGCGCTGGTTGTAGATGTCGATGCCCACTGCGGAGGGTTCCGCGAGGCTGTAAGACAGGGTGGTGCTGGGATTGAAGGGATTGGGATAGGCGGGATAAAGCGCCGTGGCCAGCGGAATGGAGGGAGTACCGGCTCCAAGGCTTGAATAGGCGATGGATACGGGGCCGTGGAAGTCCACCGTTCCGTCCAGGTCGGTGTTTTGCAGCCAATAGTAGTAAGTTCCTTCTTCCTGCAGCTCCCGGTCGGTGAAAGCATAAGTCTGCTGCTGGGAGGTGTTGGTGGCCGGCACCAGTTCGCTCACCGTGAGGGCTGTGGCCAAATCGTCAGAATCGTTGCGCAGCACGTAAAAGCCCTGCACTCCGGTCTCGGTCTGGGTCACCCAAGTGAGGTTGACATAGTTGTCCGCGGAGATGGCGGCGGTGAAAGAAGAAAGCTCGATGGGCAAGACTTCCTCGGAATAATAGATCTGAATTTCGTCTATTGCTGCCGGAGGCTGTGTGCCTTGATTCTGATTATTGAACCACTGGAATGTTAAGCGCTGGCTTGTTCCTGCATACGAACTACCCAGACTGGCTGAAACTGTTATCCAGCTTGCCTCACCAGCCAGCGATCCGAGAAAGTAACTGCTATAATTTGTATAAAGGTCAGTACCGGCCACAGGAGTTACTGAAGTCGGAAGCAAGTATACATCCATCCCATCATATACAGATCCAGAAACAACTTGTCCATTGCCCTTGAACGCGAATTGTAGTATGAATTCATCAACGCCGGAAGCGAAATCTACATCATGGTAAACATGCACAACAGATGAGCTGTTTTGCGTATACGCATTTGAGGTTCCGTTATCGTTGCTGACATACATTGAATGACTGGCACTGGAATAAGTTGCAGTTCCCAAGATCCATTTATTAGTTTGGGTTCCGTTCACTGCAGTCCAACCGTCAGAACCACTTTCCCAGTTTTCATTCAGAACGAAGATGTCATTAATCGTGCCGGCTTCGAAGTTGATATAATCAACCCAGGCACAGTCGGATCCCGCAGAGATGGTAGCGTTTTTAACGTAGGTCCAAGCCAGGGTACGTGTTCCTGCAGGTACAGAAAACGCTTCCCGCGACCAGATGCCCGAAATCCCTGACCAAGAATCCTGGGTTACTCCGTCTACTGCAAAAACCAATCCGTCATAGCCTGCCTCGGATGAGACCTTCTGGTAGAAACTGACAACCGTATCAACGGGGAATGTAACATTATAGGTCATCGTGCAAGACTGATCGTCGGCTATGGCACCTGATTGCGCAGCGTATGTTCCCGCAAAAACGGTATTTGATTGGATAAACCAATCCGCGCTTCCGGTTGTGGAAAGATTCCAGCCGGAATAAGGCCAGCCTGAACTGCCATATTCATATCCCTCATCCGAAGTATCGATCATGTAAGTAGTGGCGTTGGTTTCTACACCAGATGAATAGGCAAGGGCTTTGGCTCCGTCATCATGCACCGACCAGGCTTTATAATGATAAGTGGTGCTAGGATCCAACCCCGTATGGTTGTATGTGACCAGGCTTCCGTTGTACAGCACAGACCCCCCCCCGGGTATGGTGTTACCTGAGGAATATGCAATGCCATCCACAGGCGCACCAAATACGCCATCAGCGCTCCAGGCCACCAGTACATTGTCATTATTGTTGTTTTGGTTCCATGAAAGATCGATCTGGTAAGGACTGACAGGCATGGCTACAAAAGCCAAAGGATTGTTGATTCCGCCAAGGTAGCTTTGCGTATTTAGCAATGCAGTATAAGCGTTGATGCGACCTGTACCCAAGAGACCTGTATAGACAACAAGATTCACATCATAATGATCATCCACTGAGTTAAGGAGTATCTGCCTAAGTTCTGAATTTGTAAGAATGGTGCCATTTCTGTAAGCATAAGAAAGAACCAAGGCTGCCACACCAGAAACATGAGGACAAGCCATGGATGTTCCAGACATATAATAGTAATTATTATCCCCTCCTGTATTTACAATATCAACTCCAGGAGCTGAGACTGCCACCCAAGTGCCATAATTTGAACTGCTTGCTTTAACATCATTATGATCTGTTGAAGCAACGGCAAAGCTCCCAGAATAACAGGCTGGATACCAATTACCGGTTTGACCGTTGTTCCCAGCAGCAAATACGGTGATGCCGCCGCTCATTACACTACCGCCCCCATTGGCGTTGAAATAATCGATAGCAGTTAACACAGCCTGTTCATAAACTCCCACATAAGTGTATCCCCAACTATTCTGGGAAATTGCCGCGCCATTGGCAGCGGCATAAGAATAGGGACTGGCAAAATCACCTCCCGTCTCTCCCGTAAAGACTTGGCAAGACATAAGCCTTACGCCATCCCCGGATCCTGAACCTCCAGCGATTCCTGCTACACCTGTATTATTGTTTGTTACCGCGGAGATTGTACCGGAAACATGGCTTCCGTGATCGTGAGGCTCAATAGAAGCGTCATCACTTACAAAATCCCATCCGTTGATATCATCAATATAGTCGTTACTGTCATCATCGATGTTGTTCCCCGGGATTTCGCCGGGGTTGATCCAAATATGGGAAGATAAATCGGAATGGTCAAGATCTATACCTCCGTCTTCGACACATACTACAACCTCTGAATGACCCTTTTCAATTTCCCACGCCTCTGGCATATCAATGTCGCAGTCAGGCGTACCATTGGTCTGTCCAGTGTTGTTTAAATCCCATTGGTGAGTTGAATAAAAGTAGTCATTTGGAGTCCATTTCGTGAAAACTTTTTCTTTCCGTAGTCTTTGAATATTCGGTTTGAGTGAGTTAATCTCTACACCATCTTGCGTTTTTTTATAAACTGGTTCTGCCCAATGCACTATATCTCCCAGTTTCCGATACTCCATCACGATGTCACGAATATTCTGTCCCCCGTCTAACCGAAGCTCAAACCAAAGATGCAAACCCCATTCATGGTGAGAAGTGCGGGCCGGAGAATTTTGAGAAGGGTTGGGGAATATCGGTTTCACCTGCTTAACCAAGTACTTACTATTTAATCCATCCAGTTCAGTGATACCAAAACTTCTTTCTGTAATGATTAGTGAATGCACAAGATCCGCATTTATGGAATACTTAGGTGCTAACTTAATATTTATCCGATCTTGTTCAAAGGCCTCATCAGGTACTTTGTAAATATCTATAAAAGGGCGTTCTCCGAAACGCACTTCAGCCGACAGAACCATGCCCATGCAGATAAAAACCGAGAGTAGAAGCAACATCTTACGCATGGCGGTTCTCCTTGATAATCCTGCCGGCATGCTAATGAGGAAGATTGATATCTGTCAAGTAAAAAGATCGGATACCCCTCTGCGGGGCGATAATAAAAAAGGCGGAAGCTGAGTTCCGCCCGATTGTGTTTTTTTGTCACAGACCGCTGATCCTGATCGAAGCAGCGCTGTGACACTATTTCAAGATCAGGATCTTTTCAGTCCCCTTGTTCGGGCCTTGCGACCAGGAAATCAAATAAATGCCTGCCGCCAAGCGGTTTTTGGAGCTGTCTTTCAGATCCCAGTTGAATTCTGTTCCTGATTTGATAAGAAAGGTATCCACCCGGCGCCCTTTCAGATCATAAACCTTGAGTTCAGTCTCCTGTCCGGATTTGCCGGAAAGAGTGATCCGGGCCTGATCGCGCAGGGGATTTGGATAAACCGTTAAAACCGGCGCCGGTTCAGCCAGATCGTCCTGGGCGGCTGTGGTGGGCGAAAGGATGAAATTGGCTGAGCCCACAGAATTGATCAAGGTACCGTTGTAGTAAAAATTGGAAGGCACAACGTTCGTGACCGTGATCGCGGAGCCGTTGCCGATGGCGCTGAAAGCCAGCTTCAGCAAGCTTCCTGAGCCGGTGAACCTGGGATCGGCGTCGCAGCTGATGGAAAGGCTGCCGGGTGAATTCATCACCACGACGGGGTCCAGGCCCTCGCTGAGCGTTCCCTCGGTCTGGATGCCGACGTATTCGAGCTTGGCGGGATCGTAGGCGAGGTCGAACTGGTAGTGGGTAACGTTCCAGGACGGCAGCAGATAGCTGGTGTTCAGCTCCGATACCCCGGTCTGCTGATAGCCCAGGTGCATCACGTTGGTCATGCTGATCTGGCTTTCGGCCAAAGAGGCCACCGGCGCCTCAACCCCCACCATCAGGTATTGGGTGTTGGTTACCGCGCTGGTATTGTACTGCATGTCCAGAATGTCGAAAAGGAAATCACCCACGTCGCTGGGCAGGAAAGTGAAGGTGGCCAGGGTTCCGCCGCCGATCAGGGTGCTGGGGCCGTCCCAACAAACCTGCAGGCTTCCGGGCTCGGTTTCGCTGACAGTGAGCGTGCCCTGGGCCGAAATGCTGTTGGCGGTGGTGGAGCCGATATAATCGATGAAAGTGTGATCGTAGAAAAGGGTGAATTCGTAGTGATCAACGTTCCAGGAACCGAGGAGCGGATTGGTGGTCACGCTGAGGGTGAAATTGTTCCCCACGGTCTCTCCGCCGGCAGTTTCCAGCTTCACTCTGGTGTTGGCGATGCTGTAGTTTTCCGGGATGCTGTTGATGATGGCGGAATTCCAGTTGTTGAAATCGCTGCCGCCGGGGTTGATGGCATTCATGTAGTAATAACCGTTGTAGGATCCGCTCCAGCCGAAATTGAAATGGTAGTAGTTCGCAGCTTGGTAGCCATCGATAACAAAAGCGTGCCCGCCGCTGCCCGAGCCGCTGTAATACATCGGGCTGCCGTTGTCCAGCTGAGCCTGCAGGAGGGTGTTCCACTGGGCATCGTTGTAGCTCATGCGATTTTGGATGGCGGCCTGGGGGTAGCGGAAATTGGAGGCCAGGGCCCAAGCGGCATCCGCGCTCTGAGCTCCTGAACCGTCGGGAGCGTAATTCATCTCAACCGCCACGCCACAGTGATAGAGCAGAGTGGCTACGGGGAGGTTGGAAGAGCCCACGGAATTGGGCATTTCGTCCCACAAATAGGTGGTGGCGCCAAAATTGGCGTTTTGATAACCATAACCGGGGGCGTAGTAAGTGTGGTTGCCAACACCCGTTTGGGGGTGGTTCCAGTACTTCATCACCATGCCCATGGCCGTGGCCACGCAGCCGGCGTAAACATGGCCTCCGGGGCCCGCGGGATCCAGAGGGCAAAGTTCGTTGTAAGGCCAGCCCTGATCCCAGTTTGTGGCCAGCAGCGGTTCAATGGAACGTTCAAGATCCAACCGGGCTGATTGCCCGCCAAGCAGATCCTGCCAGAGCTGGCGGTTCTGGGTAAGGTCGAGCCCGCTGGCGGTGATGGCATTGATCTGAGCGGCATAGAGGCCCACCCATTCCAGAAAGGCCGGGGGAAAATCTTTGGCAGAGGCGGTTTGAGTTCCTGAATAGGCCAAAACCGGCACGGAGTTGTCATCCGCAGCCATTAGGACAAAACTCCGGTCTGAGAATATTGCCAGATACAACTGCGGCAGATCAACTGAACTTTGATCAAAATATTGAGCGGCGGGATTGAATTTCCCGGCCCCGTAAGCCAGTAATTCGGTGATCTGGCCAGGGTCAGTCTTGCCCTGGGCCAGGCTTTTTGACCACGCGCGGGCGGCCGTGGCGGCCAGATCCGGCTGGATGAAATCCGCGGCGGCAGGCACGGCCAGGAGAGCGATCAGCAGGCTCAGGAGCAGTATTTTAGATAGGTGTTTGAAAACGTTCATCGTTCCTCCAGTTCTGTTTTTATGCAATTTGATCGCCATACCAGGTATTTTTTTGGCTGACGCTGCCCATGGGGATCAAAAACACACAAGGCGGAACGAACATTCCGCCTTGTATTGGTAATAGGGGTCAGTTTGTAACGATCAGAACCTCAGATGGGCAAAGGCCTTGTTGGCTTCGGCCATCTTGTGGGTGTCTTCACGTTTTTTAATGGAAGCGCCTTCTTTCTTGTAGGCGGCGATGAGCTCGGCGGCCAGTCTTTCGATCATGGTCTTTTCGCTGCGGGCGCGGGAATAGCTGATCAGCCAGCGGAAGGCCAGCGCACGTCCGTTTTTCTCGTTCACTTCCATGGGGATCTGATAGTTAGATCCACCCACGCGGCGGGACACGACCTTGACCATGGGCCGAACGTTGTCCAGAGCGGTTTTAAACACTTCCAGCGGAGGTTGCTTGGTCTTCTCCGCGATGATGTCGAAAGCTCCGTAAACGATCTTTTCGGCGATGCTTTTTTTGCCTTTTTTCATCAGGCAGTTCATGAACTTGGAGACCACCACGTCATTGTATTTGGGATCCGGAAGAACTTCACGGACGACAGCTTTTTTCTTTCTGGGCATGGCTCATTCCTCCGTTTATTTCTTGGCCTTGGGGCGTTTGGTCCCATATTTCGAACGGGAATTGACGCGTTTCTCGACTCCGGCGGAATCGAGGGCTCCGCGCACGATATGATAGCGGACACCGGGAAGGTCTTTCACACGGCCTCCACGAACCAGCACAATGCTATGTTCCTGCAGATTGTGGCCTTCACCGCCGATGTAGGCTGTAACTTCGAATCCGTTAACCAGACGGACACGGGCGACTTTGCGCAACGCCGAGTTCGGTTTCTTGGGCGTCGTCGTGTAAACACGAGTGCATACTCCGCGCCTTTGCGGACATCCCATAAGCGCCCTGTTCTTCTTCTTCTTCTCGATCTCGGTTCTGCCTTTTCTAATCAATTGATTGATGGTTGGCACTGATTTACCTCCATGGTATTTGTAGCTTGTGGTTTAGAAATTGTAGAAATCCTCCGCTTCCTCATCCTGGTCTTTATGAGCAAAGCGGTCGACGATCTGGGCAACCGTCTCGCCATTGTTGACGGCTTCATCTATCTGGGTGTTATAGATCCTGGTGCCGGTTCCCACAGGGATGCGGTGGCCGAGGATGATGCTTTCCTTGAGGCCTTCGAGACGGTCAACACGGCCTTCGATGGCTGCTTTGGTGAGCACTTTGGTGGTTTCCTGGAACGAGGCGGCCGAGAGCCAGCTGTCAGTGAGCAGAGAGGTTTTGGTGATGCCCAGCAGCAATTGTTCAAACTGAGCGGGGGTTTTGCCAAACTGGATGATCTCGCGGTTTTCTTTTTCCACCTGGATCTTGTCCACGATGTCGCCTTCGAGGAAGGAGGTGCTGCCGCTGTCCGTGATCCTCACTTTCTTGAACATTTGGCGGATGATGACGCTGATGTGCTTGTCGTCGATCTTCACGCCCTGTTTGCGGTAGATCTCCTGCACTTCGTTGAGGATCATCAGCTGGGCTTCGATGAGGCCTTTCACCAGCATGTCGTGCGGATCGAAAGGTCCTTCGGACAGTGCGTCGCCGCTTTCCACGTGGTCGCCCTGGTGGACAATGATGCGTTTCCCGGAGGGAATTGAATATTTGCGTCCGGCCAGGGGCTGGCCTTTTTTCACCATATCGTCGGTATTGACAATGCTTTCCTGCAGCGGCGGGATCTCCATCACCTTGCCGCAGAGGGGGGCGCCGGCTTTAACGTTGTCATCGTTGTTCACGATGATCTGCAGGCCTTTGGGCATCTCATATACCGCGGGTTGTTTGGTGCTACGCTTGGCGATGGAGACAAGCTTCTTTTTGCCTTCTTCGATGATGGTAACCTTGCCATCTTTCTCCGCGTAAACGGTCTTTTCGGGAAGAATGACCACCTGGTTCACAAAATCGTCTGCTTGCACCAGCACTTTGCCGTCAACCGGGGCAACTATCCCATTGGCCGGAGTCACAAAGATATCGCGCCCAGTCTTTTTCAACCCGCCGATGGTCACGATCCCCTCGATATCGGAGATCTTGGCCTTGTCCTTGGGAACGCGGGCTTCAAAGAGGTCCTGCACGCGGGGCAGGCCGCCGGTGATATCGCGCTGCTTGATGGTCATGCGCGAGGTCTGGCCCAGGATGTCTCCGGTGTGCACGAAACTGCCATCCTCCACGCGAACCACCAATCCAGAGGGCAATGGTACCTGCACCGCGCTGCCGTTTTCGCTAACAATGCGAAACTGGGGCTGTTTTTTGCGGTCCTTGGACTCGATGATCGTGATGTCGCGGGAGAAGGTGATATCGTTGTATTCTTCCCTGAAGGTGATGTCTTTGATGAAGTTCTCGTAGTGCAGCACGCCGCTGGCGGTTGAGATCAGGGGGTTGTTGAACTGGTCCCAACTGAGCAGTTTGGTGTTCAGGGCGATTTTCTGATTGTCGCGCACATGCACAGTGGCGGCGTATTCGACCTTGTATTCCTCGAGGACTTTGTTTTCATCCTCTTCGTCCACAATCATAATGCGGCCCAGATGGCTCACCGAGATGAGCTGATCGTCGATGTTCGAAACGGTGTTCATGCGATCGAACTTGACAATGCCATCGTGGCTGGAAACCACTTCCGCCAGCTCGGTGGCGGTGGAGGCGGCACCACCAATGTGGAAGGTGCGCAGGGTAAGCTGGGTGCCCGGCTCGCCGATGCTCTGGGCGGCAATAACGCCAACCGGATCGCCTATGGTGGCGGGTTTCTGGGTGGCCAGGTTGCGGCCGTAGCATTTGGCGCAAATGCCGCGTTCAGCTTCACAAGTAAGCACTGAACGCACGTGCACGGAAATGATGCCATGGTTCTGAATGGTGCGGGCCATCTTGTTGCTGATCTCCTGGCCGCTGTGGACCAGGATCTTTCCGGTTACAGGATCCACGACATCGTCAACTGCGGTTCGGCCCTGGATCCGGTCGGCCAAAGTGGTAACCACTTCGTTTCCTTCTTTGAGCACACTCATGTGCACACCCCGGCTGGTTCCGCAATCGTCCAGGGTAATGATGGCGTTTTGCGCCACATCGACCAAACGGCGGGTGAGGTATCCGGCATCAGCTGTTTTCAATGCTGTATCGGCCAAGCCTTTACGAGCCCCGTGGGTTGATACGAAGTATTCCAGCACGGTCAGGCCATCCCGGAAGTTGGATTTGATGGGGGTTTCAATAACGTCCGCACCGCCGGTGGAGCCGATCTTGGTGGGTTTGTCCATCAGTCCGCGCATTCCACCCAACTGCTTGATCTGGTCCTTGCTGCCGCGGGCTCCAGATTTATACATCATATAGATGGAGTTGAGGCCGTTCCTGCTGTGGGAAAGGTCTTCCATCATCTCA
The DNA here is from genome assembly GCA_020532215.1 of Candidatus Cloacimonadota bacterium. Taxonomy (GTDB): domain Bacteria; phylum Cloacimonadota; class Cloacimonadia; order Cloacimonadales; family Cloacimonadaceae; genus Syntrophosphaera. The sequence goes on along the minus strand of JAJBBF010000068.1, from coordinate 12,259 downwards.
TCGGTAACACGCACCGTGGTTTTCTTCCAGAGGTCAACGATACGGCCAAAGCGTTCGCTTTCTGTAATCCCGCCTTTCTGGTGGAGATCGAAGACCTTTTTCACGTCCTCTACGGATTCGGCGATGATCTCGTCTTTACGCCCCGGCACAACGATGTCGCTGAAGCTGAAGGTTACGCCAGCCCTGGTGGCATAGCCAAAACCCATCTCTTTGAGCTGGTCCAGGAACTGGGCTGTTCGCCACTGGCCCACGGCATCGAAACACAGCATGGCCAGGTCATTGAGCTTGCCTTTGTCATAGGTGATGTTCTGGAAGCCGACTTCAGCCGGGATCACCTGGTTGAAGATAACCCTACCAACAGTTGTGACCATGAAACTGCCGTCCACTTTCACCCGGATCCAGCTGTGCAGATCCAGATTGCGTTCGCCGATCACTTCACCCTTTACGGAGTAGTTTTGTTCCTCGGATTCATAGGCGGCCACAACTTCGTCGGTGCTGAAGAAATGGCGCAGTTTGGTTTCATCCTTGGGTTGGGGGAACTCTTCCATGGTTAGATAATAACAGCCCAAAACGATATCCTGGTTGGCCGCCATGGCCAGCCGGCCGTTTGAGGGCAGCAGCAGGTTGCGCGTGGAAAGCATCAGGACCCTGGCTTCGATCTGCGCTTCGTGTGAAAGCGGCACATACACACCCATCTGGTCTCCGTCAAAGTCCGCGTTAAACGGCACGCAGACCATGGGGTGAAGCTGGATCGCCTTGTTGTCAGTAAGCACCGGCATGAATGCCTGGATGCCCAAACGGTGCAGTGTGGGTGCGCGGTTCAAGAGCACAGGGTAGTCGCGGATCACATCTTCCAGGATGGACCAGATCTCGGGCTGCTTCTTCTCGATGAGTTTTTTGGCGTTCTTGACCTTGTCTACCTCGCCCATCTTTTGCAGGCGTTCGATCAGATACGGCTTGAACAGTTCCACAGCCATGTCTTTGGGGATGCCGCACTGGTAAAGTTTCAGCTCCGGACCCACGGTGATCACTGAACGGCCGGAATAGTCAACGCGCTTGCCCAGCAGGTTTTGGCGGAATCTTCCCTGCTTGCCTTTCAGCTGATCGGTCAGCGATTTCAGGGGGCGGTTGCCTCTGCCCCGCACCGGGCGTGGTTTGCGGGAATTGTCGATCAGGGCGTCCACCGCTTCCTGGAGCATGCGTTTTTCGTTGCGCAGGATAACCTCAGGCGCACGGATGTCCAGCAGCTGTTTAAGCCGGTTGTTGCGGGTGATCACCCTGCGGTAGAGGTCGTTGAAATCAGCTGTGGCGAAGCGTCCGCCTTCCAGCGGAACCAGCGGCCTGAGAGTGGGAGGCAACACCGGCAGGGCTTCCATTATCATGTATTCCGGCAGGTTGCCGGATTTGATGAAAGCGTCCACGATCTTCAGTTTGTTGATCAGTTTCTGCTTGTGCAGGGTGGCCTTTTCCATTTTGAGCCGGGAACGGATATTCAGGGCTTCGTTGTGCAGGTCGATGCGGGAAAGCAGTTCCCGGACGGCCTCAGCGCCCATCATGGCGAGGAAGTTGTCACCCACTTTGTCCCGGATCTCATAGTATTCATCCACTTCGATAAGTTCGTATTTCTCATAGGGGCTGTCGCCCGGATCGATCACGATGAAGGATTCATAATAGAGGATGCGTTCCAAGTCTTTGACCGTCATGTCCAGCAAGGTGCCGATCTTGCTGGGTGCGCTTTTCACGAACCAAATGTGGGCGATCGGAACGGCCAGGGCGATGTGTCCCATGCGGGTGCGGCGCACGCGGGAAGTGGTAACCAGCACGTTGCAGCGATCGCAAACCGTATTTTGAAAACGTTTTTTCTTATATTTTCCACAGGCGCACTCATAATCCCGTTCCGGCCCGAAGATCCTTTCGCAGAAAAGGCCGTCCTTTTCTGGTTTGAGGGTGCGGTAGTTCAGGGTGTCGGGTTTGGTGACCTCACCGTGGGACCATTCGTTGATGATGGTCTCAGGCGATGCCAGTTTGATACGCACAAAGTCATATTCGTTGGGGCGGATCTCACGTCTGGTATCTTTTAACATCTTTACCTCACTTCGCCCTTTTCGTTATCCTTGAGGAATTCAATATCGAAACCAAGGGACTTGAGCTCGCTGATGAGCACGTTGAAGGACTCCGGGATGCCCGGGGGAGGCGGGTTTTCGCCTCGCGTGATGGCTTTGAAAGCGTTGTTGCGGCCATCCACGTCGTCGCTCTTGATGGTGAGCATCTCTTCCAGCAGATGCGCGGCGCCATAAGCTTCCAGAGCCCAGACTTCCATTTCCCCGAGACGCTGTCCGCCATGCTGGGCTTTACCGCCCAGGGGCTGCTGCGTGATCAGGGAGTAGGGGCCTGTCGAACGGGCGTGCATCTTGTCCGCCACCAGGTGATTGAGTTTCATCATATAGATGATGCCAACGGTAACACGCTCCTTGAAAGGTTCGCCAGATTTGCCGTCGTAGAGGACCTGCTTGCCGTCTACCGGAAGCCCGGCCTCCTGCAAAGCGGATTCGATGTCTTCCACCGAAGCGCCGTCAAAGATCGGGGTCTCAACTTCAAATCCCAAAGCCTGGGCCGCCATGCCCAGATGGGTTTCCATGATCTGGCCAATGTTCATACGGGAGGGAACGCCCAGGGGATTGAGAACAATATCCACGGAGGTTCCGTCTTCCAAAAACGGCATGTCCTCGATCGGAGCCACGATGGAGATCACACCCTTGTTTCCGTGGCGTCCGGCCATCTTGTCTCCCACCTCAATCTTGCGCTTCTTGGCCACATAGACCTTCACCATTTTGCGTACGCCATACTGCAGTTCGTCGCCGTGTTTGATGCGTTCGCGGGACTTGCGGTAAATGTTTTCACTCTGTTCCAGGGATTGCTTGATCTTCAGCACGATGTCGCTGTAGATCCGCTCGTTCTTCTCGGGATCCTGCACCAGTTGGGCGTCCAGGTCCAGCTTTTTGAAGTTGATGCGGCCAATGTCCGCTTTAGTGATCTTTTTGCCGGGGGCAATGAAATAGACGTTGGTCTTCTCATCCCAGATGGTTTGGGCCACCTGTCCCAGCAGGGCGGCGGAGAGCTTTTCTTCCTTGAATTCCTCCACCTTTCTGCGGCGCAGGGTCAGATCGCTCTTCAGTTTGGCGTTTTTTTCGTCCTTGTCCTCTTCCTGCTCCATGCCCTCTTCCAGCCGCGAAAACATCTTCACATCGATCACCACGCCTTCCATGCCGGGTTTGGCTTTGAGGGAGCTGTTGGTGAAATCACCGGCCCGGTCGCCAAACAGGGCGCGCATCAAGTTTTCTTCCGGGGAAGGATCGATCTCGATGCTCTTGGGAGTAACCTTTCCCACGATGATATCGCCGGCCTGGATCACAGAGCCGACGCGGATGATTCCGGTTTTGTCCAGATTGCGCAGAGCGTGGGCGGGCACATTGGGAATGTCGTAGGCCAGTTCTTCCCGGCCGTTTTTGACGTTGCGCACCAGAACCTCCATTTCTTCGATGTAGATGGAGGTCAAGGTATCTTCGCGGGCCACCTTTTCGCTGAGGATGATGGCGTCCTCATAATTGTATCCATACCAGGGCATAAAGGCCACCAATAGATTGGTGCCCAGGGCCAGGCGGTTGTCTTCAACGCAGCCGCCATCCGAGATCGGCTGGCCCTTGCGGACTTTGTCCCCGATCCGGACCACGGGACGCTGGTTGTTGCAGGTATCCTGGTTGGTTCGCACGAATTTCTTTAGCTCAATGCGGTTGCCCGTGCTCAGATAAAAGGCTTCGTCCTTTTCGCTCAGGGGCTTGATCTCCACATAGGCGGAGGTGACGTTGGTAACGGTACCGTCATAAGGTGCCACGGCGATGTTTGATGTATCCATGGTGGCGATCTTTTCCATGCCCGTGCCCACGACCGGAGCCACCGGATTGATCAGCGGAACAGCCTGGCGCTGCATGTTTGAGCCCATCAGAGCGCGGTTGGCATCGTCATGCTCCAGGAAAGGGATCATCGCGGCGGAAACGGAAACCATCTGCTGCGGCGCGACATCCATGAACTCAACCTGTTTGGGGTTCACCAAAATGAAATCGCCCTTGCTGCGGGCAAAAACGGCCTCGTCGGTGATCCTGCGTTTGTCGTCCAGGCTCACGTTACACTGCGCGATGATGTATTTGTCTTCCTGGGCGGCGTCCATATATTCATAGTCATTGGTAACTTTGCCATCCACCACCTTGCGGTAGGGGGTTTCCATAAATCCGAATTGGTTGATCCGCGAATAGATCGATGGTGAAACTATCAGGCCGATGTTTGGCCCTTCCGGGGTCTCGACAGGGCAGATCCGCCCATAGTGGGAGGAATGAACGTCACGCACTTCAAACCCGGCCCGGTCGCGGGTGAGGCCGCCGGGACCCAGGGCTGAAAACGCTCTTTTATGCCGCAGGGCAGCCAAAGGATTGGTCTGCTCCATGAACTGCGACAGCTGGCCGGTGAGGAAAAATGACTGCACCACCGAGATCAGCGCGTTGCTGTTCACCAGGTCGTGAACCGTGATCTCATCAGTGTTGGATATGGCCATGCGTTCCGTAATGATGCGGGCGACCATGGACAGCCCGGTCTTGTATTGCTCTTCCAGAAGCTCGCCCACGGTGCGCACCCGGCGGTTGGAAAGGTTGTCTATGTCGTCCACCACATCCTGATCGTGGTAGATGTTGACCAAGGTCTTGAAGATATGCACGAAATCTTCCACGCAGAGGGTTAGATGTTGGGGATCGACGTTGATGCCCAGGCGAGTGTTGATCTTGTAGCGTCCCACCTCATCCAGATTGTAGCGTTTTTCGTTGAAGAACATCCGGTCCACCAAAGCCTTGGCGGTTTCCAGGGTGGCGTCTTCGCCGGGGCGGATCAAGCTGTAGATCTTTTTAAGGGCATCTTCCTGGTTTTCGGTGGGGTCCTTGGCGATGGTGTTTTCAAGCACCTTGCGGGCGATCTCGTAATTATAGTCGATCACTTCCACCTTTTTGATCCCTTTCTCGTCCAGGATCTTGATCAGGGTGTCGCTCAACTGCTCGTTCGCGACTGCCAGAGGCTCGTCCATGCCCTCAACTTTGATCTCTTCATATAGGTGGCGGCCTTTTGCCTCTTTCAGCTTGAGGGTTTCGCTCGCGTAGAAAACCTTGCGCAGATCATGGTTCGTGGAAATGCCGATGGCGCGCAGCAGAATGGTGACCGGCAGCTTGCGGCGTTTGTCGATGTGCACATACATCACGTCGTGGATGTCGATGTCAAACTCCAGCCAGGAACCATTGTAGGGTATCACCTTGGCTGAATAGATGGTCTTGCCGCTGGCGTGCTTGTCTTCGGAGAAAAACACCCCGGGCGAGCGCTGTAACTGCGAGATAACAACCCTCTCGGCACCGTTCACAATGAACGTGCCCTGGTCGGTTATCAGCGGGATTTCTCCTAAAAATACATCCTGTTCGATGGTGTCCTTGTGCTCGCGGACCCCTTCGTTCTGTTCAAATATGGTAAGCCTCAGCTTGGCTTTCAGGGGTGCCTGGTAGGAAAGGTTCCTCTCCCGGCACTCGTCTATCGAATACTTCTCCTGCAGGATGTTATACTCTTGGAATTCAAGCAGGAAATTGCCCTTGATGTCCTCGATCGGGAAAATGGCCTCAAATACTTCCTGGAGCCCTTTTTTCTCCCGGCGCTTGGGATGGATGTCCTTTTGTAAAAAGTCATTGAACGAATCCACTTGCATAGCCAGCAGATTGGGTATTTCCACCTCCGGTATGCCCAGTTCGGCAAATCGTCCGGATATCTTGGAAAAACTCTTGATCTTTCTCAAAAGCTCACTCCTTTGCGGTCTCTAACCGTTGCATGGTAAATGTTTTGCTTGCGCGTAACCCGCATCAACTGCGGAAAATGATGCCTGCCTGGGTTTTGGACAGGGATGTCGCTGGGACAATGGGTCGATTTTGGTGAGATGAGACATAACAAGTCCAAAAAAAGTCCCGTGGGACTTTTTTTGGACATAGTCTAGGGATTGGATACCCTACTTGACTTCGACAGAAGCACCGACTTCTTCGAGTTTTTTCTTAACGGAATCGGCTTCTTCTTTGCTGACTTTTTCAACAACGGGCTTGGGCGCTCCGTCCACCAGGTCTTTGGCTTCCTTGAGGCCAAGCTTGGTGATCTCGCGCACGATCTTGATCACGTTGATCTTCTTTTCGCCGGCACTGTTGAGGATCACGTCAAACTCGGTCTTCTCTTCCTGAGCTTCGGCGGCGCCGGCAGCCGGGGCTGCGGCCATGGCCACGGGAGCTGCGGCTGAAACGCCAAATTTGTCTTCCATTGCTTTCACAAGTTCAGAGACCTCAAGCAGGCTCATCTCTGAGATCAGCTCAATAATTTGGGTTATTTTATCGGACATTTTTTTCCTCCAGGGATAATATTTTGATTAGCTTGCCATTTTCTTGGCAACGGCATCAAGCGCGTAAACAAGCTTACGGGCGACACCTTGGGATACATTCATGAAGTTGGACAGAGGGGCGTTCAGGCTGCCCAGGATCTTGGCCAGCATCTCTTCCCGGCTGGGAAGTTTGGCCAGTTCTTGCAGTTGGGCCTGGTCGAAAATCTGGCCGGCCACGTAGCCAACCTTGAAGCTGGGGAACTGCGCGTCCTCCATCACGTCCTTGATGAATTTGACGAGCACTTTGGCCGGGGCGACCTCTTCACCTTTGCAGATGGCGAGGGCGGTGGGTCCCAGCAGATATCCGTCGAGCTCGGTTATGCCCAGATCATTGAGAGCTATCTTGATCAGGGTGTTTTTCTGGATCAGGTAGTCCACTTGCGCTTCCCGGTATCGGTTGCGCAGCAGGTTCACCTGCTCCACGTTGATTCCCTTGTAATCTACCAGTATAATCGCTTTGGCGCCTTCCAAACGTTCTTTCAGTTGTGCTACGATGTCATACTTTACACTTTGAACCATTGTTCTTCCTCCCTCAGCTCTTCGCTTCAAGGGTTGCGCTTGCGATCTGCAGCTTGATGCCGGGTCCCATGGTCGTGCACAGGGTGATGCTCTTTATATAGACGCCTTTCATGGTTGCCGGGCGGTCCTTGAGAACCGCGGCCAGCACTACCTTGATGTTGTCTTTGAGCATCTCCGCGGAAAAGCTGATCTTGCCGGCCAGAATGTGCAAATTGGCAAATTTGTCCACCCGGTAGGCGATCTTGCCGCCTTTGGCGTCTTCAACAGCTTTCCCCACGTCCATGGTAACGGTACCAACCTTCGGATTAGGCATCAGGCCGCGGGGGCCCAAAACCCTTCCCAGTTTGCCGATCTTGCCCATCAGCGTGGGTGTGGTGATCACGACGTCGAAATCGAACCAACCGCCCGATATCTTTTCCATCAGATCTTCCAGACCAACGTGATCGGCACCGGCTTTTCTGGCCTCATCTGCCTTGTCGCCTTCGGCAAATACCAGCACGCGCGAGACCTTGCCCGTTCCGTGGGGCAAAACCAGCGAGTTGCGGATCTGCTGATCGGCCTTGCGGGGATCGACGCCCAGATTGAAATGGATCTCGACAGTTTCGTCAAACTTGGAAGCCGGATAAGATTTGAGTATCTTGATGGCTTCATCGAGATCATAGCGTTTCTGGCGGTCATACATCCCGTAGGCAGTGTTGTACCTTTTGCTATGTTTCATTGACTCTCCTTATGAATATTATCTCCTGCACAAGGTGGGTCAGTCGTCAACGACCACACCCATGCTCCTTGCAGTGCCTGCGATCATACTCATAGCAGATTCAAGGGTATTGCAGTTCATGTCCTGGATCTTCAGCTGGGCAATGGTGCGCAGCTGATCCTGGTTGATATGGCCCACCTTGGCTTTGTTCGGCGTGGGCGAACCTTTGGCCAGTCCGGCCTCTTTCTTGATCAAAACCGACGCGGGCGGGGTCTTGATCTCGAAAGTGAAGGATTTATTCTTGGCGACATAGATCACCACCGGAAAGATCATCCCGGGCTGGTCGCCTGTTTTTTCGTTGAACTGACGGCAAAATTCAGGAATGTTCACCCCCACCTGTCCCAGGGCGGGACCCACCGGCGGAGCCGGGGTCGCTTTTCCTGCGGGGAGCTGAAGTTTCAGCATTGCCGCTACGTCTTTTGGTTTTGCCATTTTATTTCCTTCCTATTTTTTTATGATCTCCACCTGGTTGGCGTTCAACTCAACCGGGGTGCGCCTGCCAAAGACCGTTACATCTATCACCAGCTTCTGGCCGTCGTCTGCAACCTTTTGCACTATTCCTTCAAAATCCGAGAAGGGGCCAGTGGTCACTTTCACCATGTCTCCGGGCATGTAGTCGAAAGCTTTGCCGGGTTCCTTTTCCCTGTCCGCGATCCCGAGCAGGCGGTTGACCTCTACCTCGTCCAGCGGGATCGGGTCCTTGTGGTCTTTGGTCTGGCCTAAAAATTTGGTGACCCCCGCGATGTTCAATATATAAGAACGCAGTTCCGGGGTCAGGTCCGCCTCGATGAAAACATAGCTGGTGAACAGTTTGCGTTCCTGCTCCACCCGCTTGCCTTCGCGGACTATGAAAGCTTTTCTGAGCGGCACCAGCAACTGGCCGACGCATTCCTGCAGATCGGTGCCTTCCAGGCCCTTTTCAATGGCCGTCTTGACCTTGTTCTCATGTGAAGAGTAGGTATGGATCGCATACCATTGCATTGCCACTGAAAATATCCTTATCTAAAAACGATGCCGACCAGCTGACCAAAGCCGAAATCGACCAGGCTCAGAAACACAGCCACTATGCCGGAGATCACGATCACCACGACCGTGCCTTCCTTGATGTCGGCTTTCGTGGGCCAGGAAACTGCCTTCATCTCAGTGATCACGTCGTGAAAAAAGCGGTTGATTCTATCAAAATTGAGTTTCATTTTATCACCATCAAATGTTTGGGACCAATGTCCCTTTCAGAAAAAGGATGTGGCAGGACAGGCAGGAATCGAACCCGCAACCCCCGGTTTTGGAGACCGGTGCTCTACCAGTTGAACTACTGTCCTGCAACATATCTGTCAGCGTCTAACGCTGTTTGTGCAGTGTGTGTTTCCGGCAGGAGGGACAGAATTTCTTGATCTCCATCCTGTTCGGATGCTTGCGCTTGTTACGCGTGGTCGTATAATTACGGTTTTTGCATTCCTCGCAAGCAAGGATAATGATGTCTCTCATGGTTCCTTATCCAGCGCTTATTCGTAGATCTCGCCAACCACGCCGCTGCCGATGGTGCGGCCGCCTTCGCGGATGGCGAAACGCAGGCCCTGCTCCATGGCGATGGGGGTGATAAGTTCGCCGGTGACCTCAACGTTGTCGCCGGGCATGACCATCAAAACGCCTTCAGGCAGGGTCAGGGTTCCGGTCACGTCGGTGGTGCGGAAATAGAATTGGGGGCGATATCCGGAGCGGAAAGGTTTCTGCCGTCCGCCTTCATCAGCGGTCAGAACGTAGGTCTGGCCGGAGAATTTGGTGTGCGGGGTGATGGATTTCGGTTTGGCCAGCACCATGCCGCGCTCCACGTCGGTCTTGGCAAAGCCGCGCAGCAGCACGCCGATGTTGTCGCCTGCCTGGGCTTCGTCCAGAAGTTTGCGGAACATTTCCACGCCGGTGCAGGTGGTTTCCACAGTTTCGCGGATGCCCACGCGCTCAACCTTGTCGCCAACCTTGATCACGCCACGTTCCACGCGGCCGGTGGCCACGGTGCCGCGTCCCGGGATCGAAAACACGTCTTCGACGGGAAGCAGGAAGGGTTTGTCGGTGGCGCGGTCAGGCTGCGGGATGTAGCTGTCCACGGCGTCCATCAGTTCCTGGATCTGGGCTTCGCCTTCGGCATCGCCGTTCAGGCCTTTCAGCGCGGAACCGCGGATCACGGGCAGGTCGCTGCCGGGGAATTCGTATTTTTCCAGCAGTTCGCGAATTTCCATCTCAACGAGGTCCAGCAGCTCAGGATCGTCAACCAGGTCGCATTTGTTCATAAACACCACGATGGCGGGCACGCCAACCTGGCGGGCGAGCAGGATGTGCTCACGGGTCTGGGGCATGGGGCCGTCCGCGGCGCTCACGACGAGGATGGCTCCGTCCATTTGGGCAGCGCCGGTGATCATGTTTTTAATGTAGTCCGCGTGGCCGGGGCAGTCCACGTGCGCGTAGTGGCGCTTGTCTGTCTCGTATTCAACGTGGGCTGTTGCGATGGTTATACCGCGGGCTTTTTCTTCCGGCGCGTTGTCGATGCTGTCAAAAGAACGGAATGCAGCTCCGCCCTTTTTGCTCAAATACAAAGTGATCGCTGCGGTGAGCGTGGTCTTGCCATGGTCAATATGACCAATCGTACCAACATTGACGTGCGGCTTGGTACGAACGAATTTTGCTTTTGCCATTTTTCCTCCTGGGACCCGCTCCCGGATCCCACGTCGTGTTTTTTGTTGTTTAAAAGAAAGTGGAGCTCAAGATCGGACTCGAACCGATGACCTCCTCCTTACCAAGGAGGTGCTCTACCTGCTGAGCTACTTGAGCTTTTTTCATTTATGCTGTTGCCGTTCAGAAAATGGAGCGGGAAACGGGGTTCGAACCCGCGACCCTCAGCTTGGAAGGCTGATGCTCTACCAACTGAGCTACTCCCGCTGGCATTCTCAAAAAAGTGGTGGACAGGGAAGGATTTGAACCTCCGTAGACTTGCGTCGCTGGGTTTACAGCCCAGTGCCATTAACCACTCGACCACCTGTCCACAATTACTGGAGCCGATGAAGGGAGTTGAACCCCCAACCTATTGATTACAAATCAATTGCTCTGCCATTGAGCTACATCGGCGTCAGGATTTTCCAAGCAATTTCAGCACCTGTTTTTTGTCAATCACTTTTCTTGGTTCACTCTATGTTGTAACCGAAAAACCCGGTTCGGTGCAAAAAATTCCCCACCCCGTTTTTTGTCAAGCAGACCTTTCAATTTTTCCGAAAAACCTGCCCGAGGCGGCATTGCACAGTATTTTTGTTCCCGGCCCTATGCCACCTGCCGATCCCAAGCTGCCTCCGGCCATCCGGTTCTTCTGCCTGCTCTTTTCCGGTTTTGAAACCCGCCTTGCTTAGCCAGAGAAATCCAAATATCCATCCTCCGGATTTCTTGCTGGCCCCCAGCATCATTACGGGATAAATACGGGATCAATACGGATTTCATCCGTATTGATCCCGTATTTATCCCGTAATGATAACAGGGGCGAAGCATGCTTAGGCAAAATCGAGCCCAAAACCCAACCACTATAGAAAGGGAATGAAAAAGGTCCCGCAGAGCTGCGGGACCCGTTGTTCACGATATAATGGATATTATCTTATCAGCACCATCTGGGCACGGCGGTTTTCCTGGCGTCCGTCTCTGGTGTCGTTGGAGGCGATGGGTTGTTTGGAACCGTAACCCTTGGATTCGATCTGTTCGGCGTCCACGCCTCTGGCCACGAGGTAGTCTTTGACCACCTTGGCGCGGTTGTAGGAGAGCGGTTCGTTGATCTTGTCATTTCCGGTGCTGTCCGTATGGCCCTGGATCTCTATCATCACGTCCGGAAGCTTCTTCAGGGATTCAGCCACGCGGTCCAGGAAAGGCCTGTCGTCCGCGCGGATCGTATAGAGGTTGGTGTCGAAATGCACGATGTGTTTCAGGAGGTCTAGCAGTTCGTCGAGCTCCGAGACCTGGGGTTCCGTGACCAGGCCCACCACCGGCAGATCGTAGGTCCTGGCGCCATCGCTGCTGTGGGCAACGTTGCCAGTGAAATTGCCGGCATCCGCCCCGGTGAGGCGAAGCCAGATGGTTCCGTCAAAATCTTGGGGCAGGTTGGCTGAGGTTACCCAGCTGCTTCCGCCGTCGGCGGACATTTCGAAGCCTGCGGGAGCCACAACCAGGATGTCCCCGGTCAGGTTTGTGCCCGTAAGCTTGTAGCTTTGCGGCGCGGAAGGAGTTCCAACCACGGTGGAAAAAGCGCCCAATCCGCCGGCTTCCAGTTTGAGTTCCGGAACGGCCGGGGGAGCGGGGATTTCGGGAATGACCGGCTCGATAACTGTTCCCATTACAGGCAGTTCGAAAGTCATGGCGCCGGGGCTGGCGTGAGCGATGTTGCCGCCAAAATTGCCGGCCTCAGCTCCGGTGAGGCGAACCCAGATATCCTTGTTGAAACCGGCGGGAACGATCAT
>JAJBBF010000027.1 GCA_020532215.1 Candidatus Cloacimonadota bacterium | reverse complement strand
TCCAGTTTGGCGGCAAAATCGCCCAGTTTTTTCCTGATCCCGGGGCCGATCTCTTCAATGGCGGTGTGGTTTTGCAGCGCCTGCCAGAGGTTCCGGCGGGTTCCGGCGGCGTAGGCCAAAAGGCGGTTGACGGTGGTCTGGCCGATGCCGCGGGGAGGTTCGTTGATCACGCGGAGCAGGCTTTCGGCGTCGGCGGGGTTGGAGAGCACGGCCAGATAGGCCAGCAGGTCGCGGATCTCCTTGCGCTGGTAAAAGTGGAGGCTGCCCACGATGGTGTGGGGGATCTCGTGCTGCAAAAAGGCGTATTCAAACACCCGGGACTGGGCGTTGGTTCTGTATAGCACGGCGATCTGGCCGTAGGGGATCCCTTCAGCGTGCAGCCTGGCGATCATTTCCGCCGTTTTGTCCGCCTCGTCGGTTTCGTCGTTGTGATTAAGCAGGGCGGGTTTTTCGCCTGCTCCGAGATCCGACCAGAGGTCCTTCCTATGGCGGCGGCGGTTGTGGCGGATGATGGCGTTGGCCAGGTCCAGAATGCTGGTGGTGCTGCGGTAGTTCTGTTCCAGGCGGATGGAGCGGACGTTGCTGTAGTCCTGCTCAAATTCCAGGATATTGCGGATGGTGGCGCCGCGGAAGCTGTAGATCGCCTGGTCGTCGTCACCCACCACGCAGACGCGCTGATGGTCTTTGGCGATCTGGTGCACGATCTCGAACTGGGCCTGGTTCGTGTCCTGGTATTCGTCGATCATCACATAGCGGAACATCTGGCTGTATTTGGCCCGGATGGCGGGCTGGGTTTGCAGCAGCCTGGCGGTGTAGAGCAGGATGTCGTCGAAATCCAGCGCTTGATTAAGCAGCAGGCGCTGCTGGTAGAGGGTGTAGATGCGCAGGACAGTACTTTCAAATTCGTCCTGCCAGCCCTTGCCGTGGCTGTCTGCGGCTACGTTTGGGGCCAGGTCTTCCGGCAGCTGCAGCCGGTTCTTGTAACGCCCGATGCGTCCCAAAACCCGCTGGATGGGGTATTTCTGCTTGTCGAAGTTGTGCTCTTTGTAGATCTTTTTAAGCAGGGACTTCTGGTCGTCTCCGTCGTAGATGGAAAAGTTGGAGCCGAAGGGCAGGGAAGCCGCTTCGTTGCGCAGGATGCGGGAGCAAACGTGGTGGAAGGTTCCCACCCAGAGCGAACGCACCGGAAAGCCGAGGAGGTTTTGCAGGCGGTCCTGCAATTCGCGGGCGGCCTTGTTCGTGAAGGTAACCACCAAAATGTTCCAGGGTGCCACCTGTTTTTCCTTGAGCAGCCAGGCGCAGCGGTAGATGATGGAGCGGGTTTTGCCGCTGCCCGCGCCCGCCAATACCAGCAGCGGGCCCTCGGTGTCGGTAACTACGCCAAGCTGCTGTTCGTTCAGCTCCTGGGAAAAATCCGTGCCCATGCCCGGTTATGCGGGTACCCTGATGAAGCGGGGTTCGCTGCGCCGCCCTTCCAGCCTGCCCAGATAGTTACCGTCGCCGTCCTCCACATCCCTGTAGGCGGAAACCTTGTACCAGTAGTCGCCGGGCAGCACCAGATGCCAGGGTTCCGAGCCGTGGTTGCAGATGTTGGTGGCCACGGTGTCCACCACCGCGTATTCAGAGTTGTAGGCCAGGCCGCGGTAAACGAAGTATCCGTCCGTATTCAGAGGCGGATTGGCGTTCCAGCGCACCTCCACGAATTTGTTTATGACACCGGCGCCCGAGGCGAAACATTGCACCCCGCTCACCTGGTCCGGAACGATGATAGCGGGGTTTCCGATGGGATCGAGGGGATTTTCCCGCTTGAGGGAGCAGGCCGCGATGAGCAGCAAGATCAGGGATAGGAGCAGAAGCTTGGTTTTCATGGAACCATCCTAAAAGCGCACCCGAATTCCTTCGGGACCCATACTGACGGTTTTTTTGCTGAACTTCTCCAGGACCTCCTGCCAGACCTCGGCGTTGTAGCTGTCTGTGGTCTGGATCACATCATAGATGTTGTAGGCCCAGATCACGGCGCCCAGCGCCAGAAAGAGGGCCGAGTAATAGCGGGGGGTCTGGGCCAGGCTGTAATACTCCTGGATCTCGTCGATCTGGGTGGCCTGGAGGTACTGGTTGTAATAGTAGTTGCTGCGGTCGAAGAAGTAGAGGGAAACGCCCAGGGAGAGCAGTTCCGCGCCCAGAAAGATGGTGCCTTTGGTGCCGGCTTTGCTGGAGATCTGGCCAAAGCCGGGGATCAGGGTGGATTTGAGGATCGAGGAGCCGATCTGGCTGGATTCCATTTCGTAGATCTGCAGCAGTTCCTGGCGTTCGGTGAGGCCGGCGCGGTAGTCAAAGCGGTCCCGCCAGTCCTGCCAGCCGTATTTGGTGCTGTCCGCGAAAGCGTCGATATCGAACTGGATCTGGGCCAGCAGGCAAGATGCCAGGGTCAGGAAAAGCAGCAGGAAGATGATCTTGCGCATGGCTACTCCATCAGGTTTTCGGAAAGCTTGTTCAGGGGGGTGATGGTCCGGTCCCTCAGGTTCACCTGCCAAACGTAATAGTATGAGATCGTTGGGGTAACCAGGTCGTAACGGGCTTCATACTTGAACTGGCCGGAGGAGATCATGAATTTCCAGCCGGAATCGCGGATCTCGTTGGGATTGTAAGCCCGCAGCAATTCCTGCCTTTGCCTCTGGATGCGGCTGTTGAGCAGTCCACCCCGGTATTCGCTGATGATGCGTCTGGCAAAGGCGGCGGGATCGGCCTGGGCGGCGATCAGGTTTTGCATCTGGGCCATCTTGGTGCCAAAATCCGCCTGGCTGTCCAGATTGTTGGCCTGGCGGTAAAGGTTCAGCGCTTCGGCATATTTGCCGGAAAGCTCGGCTTTTTCAGCCTGGACCTGGATCTCTTTGGCCAGGGCGACGTTTTCCCGGATGGTGTTCATGCGGGCGATGGCCTGGTTCGCCAGGGGGTAGTCCGGAATGATGTCGTAGGTCTTTTGGTAGTGGATGAGGGCGTTCTCGAAATCGCGCTGGGCCACCAGTTCGTTGCCGCGGGTGATGAAGAGCGAGGCCACCTGCTCCAGGCGGCGGTCCACCTGGGCTTTCTTGGCGGGGTCATACTGCACGGCGATGCGGAAAAAGCGGTCTGCCTCAAGGTAGTTCTGCCCCTTCAGATAGTCTTCGGCCTGGCCGATGTAGGCCTCGGCGATCATCTGGTTGTTCAGGGTGCCATCCACCACCGGGTATTTGCCCAGCTCAAAGAGGATGCGCAGGCCGTCGCTGTAATAGCCTGTTGTGTAGAGCCGGCGGGCATAGTCGATCATGTTCGGCACGATGCGCAGGATCTGTTTGCGGGCCGCCACCTCATAGACGTTGTTCGGATATCCGTCAAAGAGTTTCATGTAATCCTGCCAGGCGCCTTCGTGGTCGATGAAAGTGTCCAGCTGGAAGCCGATCCTGCGGCTCAGCATCTCGGCCGTGAGCTCCGAATCCGGGATTTCGCGGAGGATGGCGTTCACGAAGTCCAGCGACAGCCGCTGGTTGTCCTGCTCCAGAGCTTTGTCCGCCATGTCCTTGTAGATACGGCCCAGGGCCTGGTCGGCTTCCCGGGAATTGGACAGTTTGAAGAACTTGATCGCCAGGTCAAAGCTTTCCCGCTGCAGCGCCAGCAAGCCGAGCTCGTAATAGCATTGGCTGCGCAGGAGCTCGCTGCGGGTTACCAGGGCGCCGTTGTTGCCGGTCTGGATATAGCTGTCCAGTTCCTGGATCGCGGCGGCGTAGCGCTGGTTGTTGTAGTGGTCCTCGGCGCTGTTGTAGCGGTTGATCTCGCAAGCGCCGAGCAGCAGCAATGCTGCCAGCAGCAGCGCGGGCAGCAGGGTTCTTGGAGGCCCTGCCGCTCTGCCAAAGGCGGCGGTGTGGGTTGAAACTCTCATTTTCCGGCTTTGTCGGTTTTTTGTTGGTTGCTGGGCACCACGATCGGGATCTGGTCCAGTTTGCGGCCGAAGACGATGAAAAACGCCGCCAGCATTAGGGTCGTGACCAGCAGCAGCACCTGGTTTCCCGTGATGAAGATGATGATGGTGGTGAGCACGATCAGGATGTTGATGGCGTAGATGATCAATGCGGTTACCTTGATGGAGCCGAGGGCGGTGTTGATGCGGTGGGTGGAATGGTCTTTGCCGCCTTGCATCACGTGGCGTCCGTCGCGCTTGCGGGTGTAGCTCACCAGGGAAATGTCGAAGATGGCATAGCTGAGCAGCAGCACCGGCAACAGGTAAAAAACGTTGTTTTCCCTGGTCAGCACGGCGTAGCGGGCCATGAGGATACCCATCGAGGAAAGGAAATAGCCGATGAACATCGAGCCGGCGTCGCCCAGAAAGATCTTGGCGGGGTTGAAGTTATAGGGCAGAAAGCCCAGGGCGCTGCCGGCGAAACTAAGCGAGATCAGGCCGATGAAAGCCATCTCCGCTCCGTTCGAGCCGGTGGTGTTGGCCAGGCTGAAGGCGAAGAAACCCAGGCCCAGGATCCCCGCGATCCCGCTGAGGATGCCGTCCATGTTGTCTAAAAAGTTCAGCGCGTTCATCAGGCCCACCATCCAGACCACCATCAAAGGCAGCGAGATATAGGCGGAGCCGAACATGTTGTGCAGCTCCGGAAGCTGGAAGTTGCTGAGGATGAAGATCAGGCTAACGGCCACCTGGCCCAGCAGCTTGATGATCGGATTCATGCCGTGGCGGTCGTCGATGAGGCCGATCAGCATGATCAGCAGCGAGCCGCCCAGATAGCCCAGCATCGCCGGATCGAAGCTGCGGTTCGCGGAGATCGTCACATCATAGATGCAGAGCAGGAAAAAGCCAATGAAAACGCTCAGGCCCCCCATGTAGGGAACGCTGGTAAGATGCATTTTCCTGGCTTCAGGCTTGTCCACGAAATTCAGCGCCTGGGCAAGCTTGATTATGAACGGCGTGAGGCCGTAAACGAGCAACCAGGACATAATGAACACGCTCACGTATTCCCATGTCCTATTTTCCATCATCGATCTCCATCTTTCTTGTTTGGCAAAAATCCTGGCGGGCCTATTTTTGTCAATGCAAAAAGGGGAAATCCGCTTCCAGGGAGAGTCTGCCTCGAGCTGGGGCGGGTAAAACACCTTCTGCTCACAGCGCCTGATGCTGGTCATGCGAAACTGCAAGAAACAGCGAGTATCGGAGGCTCACTATCAAACCGAGTGGATAATGCGGTGGTTTCCAGCCCGGAGGGCGACAGATCATAGCGAGGGCGTGGAGTGAGCGTAACGAACGGAACCCCGCGACGGGAGAGCTACTCACACATTTCAATGCCCCAAAGCCTCAGCCCAGGCTCACAGAATAGTGAGCCTGGGCTGGGGCTTTGGGGGAAGATGAACAAACTCAGCTTTTCACCAATCGAGGGGCTTACGCGCCCTCGCTATCGTTCTGCCGCCCTTCGGGCTGCTTTCTGGGTGAGTGCTCGCACCCGCTTGATGTGAAAGGGAGCCGGATTGGAGCGTTGTTCGGCATCCAAACTTTAAGCTGGAGGCTGCGGTGCTTACCAGCGATCAGTTAGCCGCCCTGCAGACACGGAACCCAACGATGCTGCTGCTGTAGTAGCTCGGGCTGTGGTAAGTGCGGTAAGGCACGCGGCATTGCCGGCTATAGAGGTACCAGCAGCCACCGCGTAATAACCAACGAAGTTTTCACTTCAATTAGCCTGAAAGCCGGCACTTGGTCCCCAGCATCATTACGGGATCAATACGGGATCAATACGGATGAAATCCGTATTGATCCCGTATTGATCCCGTAATGATAGCGGGAGCGGATAGGAAAAAGCGGGGCTCAGGCAGAGAGGCCGCGCTCGGAGGAGCGGACAAAATCGACAAAGATCTGCTGTTCGGGAGTGAGGGCCGGCCACTGCGAGGCCTCGGCCAGGGCCTGGGAAACGTTCAGTCCCTGGCGGTAAAAGAGTTTGTAGATCTGCTTGAGGGCGGCCAGGCTTTCGCTGGAAAAACCTTTGCGGAGCAGGCCCACACTGTTCAGGCCCACAGTTTTGTAAGGATTTCCCATGCCGCGGGTGTAGGGGGCGATGTCCTTTTTCACGGCCGAAGCCCCGCCCACAAAGGCTTGGGTGCCGATATGCACGAACTGGTGGACCGCGGTAAGGCCGCCGATGCTCACCTGGTCGCCGATCACGATGTGCCCCGCCAGCTGCACGGAATTGGCGATCACGCAGCCGGAGCCGAGCTTGCAGTTGTGGGCCACATGCACGTATTCCATCAGCAGGTTGTCGTCACCCACCAGGGTCAGCTCGCCGGCCTGGTTGGAGCGGTTGACGGTCACGAATTCCCGGATGGTGTTGCGGTGGCCGATTCGCAGTCCAGTCTGTTCACCTTTATATTTGAGGTCCTGGGGATCGGTGCCGATCACGGCGTAGGCGAAGAAGCGGTTGGCGTCGCCGATCTCTGCCAGCCCCATGATGATCACGTTGGAATGCAAGATGTTGTTCCGCCCCAGCACCACATCAGGCCCGATCTGGCACCAGGGGCCGATCTCGCAGCCCTCGCCGATCACGGCGCCGGGGTGGATGATGGCGGTGGGGTGGATAAAGCTCATGAGCCCTTTTTCTGCAGCAGGGCCAGGAAATCGCCCTCGGCCACTTTCTCATCGCCCACGTAGGCGTCCCCGTGCATCTTGGAGAGGCTGCGCTTGAGGGAGATCACCCTCAGCTCGTAGCGCAGGGTGTCTCCGGGCAAAACGGGTTTGCGGAACTTGACGTTGTCGATGGAGGCGAAGTAGGCAACCCACTCGCCCGGATCGTCCATCTGGCGCAGCAGGATGATGCCGCCGGTCTGGGCCATTCCTTCCACGATCAGCACTCCGGGCATGATGGGATGGCCGGGGAAATGGCCCTGGAAGAAGGGTTCGTTGATGGTGACGTTTTTGATGCCGGTGATGGCTTCGCCGGGCTTGAGGTCTATGATCTTGTCCACCAGCAGGAAGGGATAGCGGTGGGGAATGATGTTCATGATGGCGTTGGTGTCGAAGACCAGGTCCTGGGTCTGGGTTTTGAGGTATTTCTTTTTCAGGTCCTGCTTCAGCTGGATCTGGCGGAGCTTTTTCACCAGTTCCACATTGGTTTTGTGTCCGCTGCGGGCGGCGAGGATGTGTCCGCGGATGGGCATTCCCAGCAGGGCGATGTCGCCGATGAGGTCCACCACCTTGTGGCGCACGAATTCGTTGGGATAGCGCAGCGGATGGCTGTTCAGGATGCCGGCGGGGGAAACTGTGATGGGTTCGTGATAGGCGAAAACCTGGCGCAGGTGCTCCAATTCCGCCTCGCCCATATCCGGTTCCGCGATCACCAGGGCGTTGTCCAGCGATCCGCCTTTGATCAGGCCCTGCTCCTTGAGTTTGAGGATCTCGTTGACGAAGCAGAAGGTGCGGGCGCCGGCAAATTCGCGTTCGAAGTGCTTTATATGGGGCAAAAAGGTGTATTGGGTGCTGAGATGCGGGTGTTTGTAGTCGATCATGAAGGTGACCTTCAGCTCGTTGGAAGGCACGATCACCACGTCCACATTCTCTTCCGGGCAGGAATAGCTGATCGCCTCGTCAAATTCGAAATAGACTCGCTCCGAATCCTGCTCTTCGAACCCGGCCTGCTTGAGCAGGTTCACGAAAACCAGGCAGGAACCGTCACCCACGGGCACTTCGGGGCCGTCGATCTCGATGCGGATGTTATCTATCGTCAGGCCTTTGATGGCGGCCAGGACGTGCTCGATGGTTCCCACCGTAACGCCGTTCAGGCCGATGGTGGTGCCGCGGGAAATATCCACCACGTGGTCGATATCGGCCGGGATCTCCGGTTTGTCGGGAAGGTCGGTGCGGATGAAGACGATCCCCTCATCGGGGCTGGCTGGTTTGAAACAGATGGTGGAGATCTCGCCGGAATGCAGCCCGATGCCGGTGTAGGTCACTTCGGTCTTGATCGTGTGCTTGTGCTCTGTCATAGCTCTTCCTTTTTGGCCTGCTGGCGGTAATGCCCGTAGATCTGGGGCAGTTTTCTCTGCAGGGCCAGAATGCGTTTGTAAACCCGCGCGTCGATGGCCGGGGTGCCCCAGTAAAGCCCATCAGCCGGCAGATCGTGGGTCACGCCGCCCTGGGCGCCAACCATGGCGCGGTCGCCGATGCTCAGGTGCCCGGCGGAGCCTGATTTTCCGGCCATGTAAACATAGTCGCCGAGGATGGTGCTTCCGGCCAGGCCCACCTGCGCGCAGAGTATGCAGTGCCTGCCGATCCGGCAATTATGGCCGATCTGGACCAGGTTGTCGATTTTGGTTCCGTCGCCCACTATGGTGGAGCCCAGGGTGCCCCTGTCCACGGTGGAATTGGCGCCGATCTCGACCCTGTCGCCGATCACCACATTGCCCACCTGGGGGATCTTTTGCTGAACGCCGTCTTCCAGGGCGAAGCCGAATCCGTCCGCGCCCAGGACCGCGCCGCTGTGGATGATACAGGCTTCCCCGACCACGCAGCCGGGATAGAGCGTAACGCGGGGATAGAGCCAGGTATTTTTGCCAACGGTGGTTTGGGGTCCAATCGCGCTCTGCGCTTCGATAACCGCTCCGGCGCCAATCCGGCAATTCGGGCCGAGCACGCAGAAGGCGCCGATGTGCACGTCCGTCCCGATCTCCGCGCCGGGGGCGATCACCGCAGTGGGATGGATGCCCGGGGTCAGTTTTTTCGCGGAACTTTCCAGCCACCAGCTCACCAGCTTCAGCATGGCGAATCCGGGCCGGGGATGGAGCAGCAGGCTGCGCCCGGGCAATAGATCCGCTTTTTCGGCGGGGCAGATCACCAGCCCAGCCCGGGATCCCCGGATCACCTGCAGACAGCGGTCCTGCTCCCAAAACACGACGCTGTCAGCCGCCGCTTCGGCAGGATCGGCCACGCTGGTGATGCGCAGCTGTTCGCCACCCCGGAATTCGCCTCCGCAAACAGCCTGGATCTCCGCCCCGGAAAGGGCGGCAGCGAATTTCTTCATGGTTTGAATTCGGGGAATTCTTCTTTGGGATCTTCGGTTTTGAAGGGATCTTCAGTTTTAAGGGGGTCTTCGGACGAAATCTCGTTTTGCATGATGCCTTCATCCGTGGGCGCCAGGGTGTCTTTGTTGAGTTCCAGCAGGATCTGTTCGGTGAGGTCCAGCGCCGGCAAAGCGTAGAGCACGGTTCCCATGCTCACATCGAAGATCATGGTGTATTTTTCGTCTTCGGCGGTTGTTACGATCAGGTTGTGGATCTTCAGCGTGAGGGGGTCGATCAGTTCGCGGTAACGCTGTTCCGCCCGGCCGCCTTCGCCGAAGTATTCTTCCAGCAGGCGCCCCGCCTCGGCTTTCTTGGTGTCGATCCTGGATTGGGCGTCGCGTTTGGCGGCTTCGGTCTTGGTGAGCTTGTCGATCTCGAAGTTGCGCTCCATCTGCTTTATCTCATCGTCCAGCTGCTTGATCTGGTTGGTCCAGTTTTGCTTGTCCAGGTTGAACAGCCGGGATATTTCGGCCGCTTCGTTGCTTTCCAGCAGCAGGCGGTCGGTGTTCACATAGCCCAGCTTGACTTGGGCAAAGCCGAGGGAAATCAGTCCCAGGCCGATGATCAGCAATAGCAGGGTCTTTTTCATTGTTTCTCCAAAAGTGTCTAAGTGTTTAATCCTCAATGGGAAAGGCCACATCGAGGACCTTGACGGCGCGCACGTCGTCCACCCTGCGCACCGGCGTGGTGAGCGGGGCTTCATGTAGTAATTCCGGATTTTCGCGGCATTCCTGCGCTATTTCCAGCATGGCGGCGGCAAAGGCGTCCAGGGATTCCTTGCTTTCCGTTTCCGTAGGCTCGATCATCATCGCCTCCGGAACGATCAGCGGGAAATAGATCGTGGGGGCGTGAAAACCTTTGTCCAGCAGCCTTTTGGCGATATCCAGCGTGCTTACGCCATGTTCTTTCTTTTGCCAGAGGCTGTCCGCCACGAACTCGTGCATGCAGGGTCCGGCGTATTGGATGTGATAGTGTTCTCTGAGCAGGGCCATCAGGTAATTGGCGTTGATCACGGCGTTTTCCGAGATCCTCCGCAGGCCTTCTGCGCCGAGCATCTTGATATAGAAGTAAGCGCGCAACAGCACGGCGAAATTGCCGTAAAAAGTGTGCACTTTGCCAATGGAACTCCCGGCATGGCCGTAATCGAAGAAATAGCCTTCCTCGTTTTTGCCGATCAGCGGCACAGGCAGGTAGGGAACCAGTTTTTCCACCACTCCGACGGGTCCGCCGCCGGGTCCGCCGCCGCCGTGGGGCGTGGCGAAAGTCTTGTGCAGATTGAAGTGCAGCACGTCGAATCCGATCTTGCCGGGCTGAACTATCCCCAGCAGGGCGTTCAGGTTGGCGCCGTCCATGTAGATGAGGCCGTCCACACCGTGGATGATCGCAGCGATCTCTTCGATCTGGTCTTCAAACAGCCCCAGGGTGTTCGGATTGGTGAGCATGAAGCCGGCGGTGTTTTCGTCCACGATGCTTTTCAGGTGCTCGAGGTCGCAGCGCCCGCGGGCGTTGGATCTGAGCTCCACCACGTCGTAACCCACCAAAGAGCAGGTGGCGGGATTGGTGCCGTGGGCTGAATCGGGAACGATGATCCTGGTTTTATGATGGTTGCCTTTGGCCTGGTGATAGGCGGCGATTATCTTGATGCCGGTGAATTCGCCCTGGGCTCCGGCGACCGGCTGCAGCGTAACCTGGCTCATGCCGGAGATCTCGGCGAGGTCTTTCTGGAGCTCGTAAAGCATCTCCAGGGAACCCTGCAAAGTTGATTCGGGCTGGCAGGGATGGATGTTGTTGAAGCAGGAATGGCGGGCCAGGGCCTCGTGGGATTTGGGGTTGTATTTCATGGTGCAGCTGCCCAGCGGATAGAGACCCTTTTCGATGAAATGGTTCTGGTGGGAAAGCTTGATATAGTGCCGCATCACGTCCATTTCGCTCACCTGGGGCAGGCGCGGAGCCGCTTCGCGCAGGTATTCGGGGCTGATCAGGTCCTGAATTTTGCTATCCAGTTCCCGCTGGGGCAGGGTTGCTCCCCGGCGCCCGGCGACGCTGTGTTCAAAGATGGTCTTACTCATAGTGCATCTCCCGCAGGGCCTCTACGTATTCGTCGATTTGGGCCACCGTCTTCTTTTCGGTGACGGCGATCAGCAGCCGCTTTTCGTTTTGCCCGAAACTGGCCAGGTTCACTCCCGCGTAGATGCCATGATCCAGCATGTCGGCGATCACCTGTTGGGCGGGAACGGGGCAAATCACCGCGAATTCCTTGAAGAAAGGCGTGTCCGGCCAGGCGAGTGAAAATCCGGGCAGGGCGGCTATCTTCCCGGCCAGGTTGTGGGCCAGCTGGGTGGATTGGGTGGCAGCTTCGGCCAGCCCTTCGCGCCCCATCAGGCTCAGGTACACCGTTGCCGCCAGGGTGCAGAGGGATTGGTTGGAGCAGATGTTGGAGGTCGCCTTGGCGCGGCGGATGTGCTGTTCGCGCGCCTGCAGCGTTAGGGCGTAGGCCCGCTTTCCTTCTTTGTCCAGGGTTCCGCCCACGATCCGGCCCGGCATGGCGCGGGCCATATCCAGTTTGGAAGCGAAAAATCCGAACAGCGGCCCGCCCATGTACATGCTGTTTCCCAGGGCCTGGCCTTCGCCGACAACGATATCCGCATTATAGGAGCCCGGCGCTTTCAGGATGGCCAGGGAGATGGGGTCCACGGCAACGATCAGCAGGGCTTTGGGATACTTGTGGACCAGCTCTTCCAACTCCCGCATCGGCTCGATGTTGCCCCAGAAATTGGGGGTCTGGATCAGCACGCTGCCCACGCTGTCATCCATTTTGGCGCTCAGATCCTCCGCGCTGGTGAGGCCGGCGGCGGTTTCGCACAAAACGAGTTCCACGCCGATCCCCTCTGTGTAAGCTTTGATTACTTTCAGGTATTCGGGATGCAGGCTGGCGGAAAGGACTGCTTTTTTGAGGCCGTTCCTGCGCACCGCCATCAGGATCGCTTCCGCGGCGGCCGAAGCGCCGTCGTACATCGAGGCGTTGGCGATGCTCATGCCGGTCAGTTCGCAGATCATGGTCTGGTATTCATAAATGAACTGCAGCGTGCCCTGGCTGACCTCAGCCTGGTAGGGGGTGTAGGCGGTGAAGAATTCCGGACGGGATACTATCGTATCCACCGCGGCGGGAATGAAGTGGTCATAGACGCCGGCTCCCAGGAAGGAATTGGCTTTTTGGGTGCAAACGTTGCCGCAGGTGCGTTCCTGGATCCGCCTCGCCAGCTCAAGTTCGGATAGCGGCGCGTCCAGGTTCAGAGGCTCTTGCAGGCGCAGTTTTTTGGGGATCGCGGCTATCAGTTCCTCGAAAGAACCCACCCCGATCCGGTCCAGCATCTGGCGCCGTTCCGCGTCAGTATTGGAAATATAGGGCATTATCTCTCCATCTGTGTCTGAAATAGTATTTTTTTCTATTATTTTGGATGGGCGGTTTGTGTCAATCGCAAAATTGAAAGCAGCGGGATAAGCGGCAGGATGCTGGCCAGCAGTGGACCATCCTCTTTAAATCCTCTTCACCCTTAGGGCCCCAGCTCCGGCCACAATTCCGCCTCCCGCGCGATGCCCGCCTGAACTGCGGGGATCTGGGGAGGGGCACACGAGAAGCCGGTCCGGGGGCGACAAGGCCCGGGCAAAGAGAAAGGCGGGGGATAAAACCCGCCTTGGGAAAGGTTGCCGGGCCGCATCAGACCATTTTAATGGCCTGCTTGGGGCATTTGGAGACGCAGATCTCGCAGCCCACGCATTTGTCCTTGTCGATCTTGTGAACCTGTTTGAGCTCTCCGCTGATGGCTTCCACCGGGCAGTTTTTGGCGCAGATGGTGCAGCCGATGCAGAGTTCGTCGATGACCTCGGCTTTCTTGCGGGCGCCGCACAGCAGGTCCAGGATGGCGCCGGTGGGGCAGGCCGTGGCGCAGATGCCGCAGTTGATGCACTTCGTGTAATCGATGCGGGCCAGGTTGTTTTCGATGGTAATGGCCTGCACCGGGCACTTGCGCGAGCAGATACCGCAGCCGATGCAGGGAAGTTCGCTGCCGCAGGATTGCTTGGCCAGGGGCCCCTTGTCCTGGGAGGAGCATTTGATGTAAACAGTGTTCTTCAGCGGAACGAGTTCGATCAGATTCCGCGGGCAGGCTTTCACGCAAGCGCCGCAGGCTGTGCATTTGTCCGCGTCGATCACGCGCATGCCGCATTCGTCGATGGTGATGGCATCGAACTTGCAGGCGCGGAGGCAGTCGTTGAAGCCAACGCAGCCCCAGGTACAGGTGTTGGGGCCTCCGGCGATGTTGACCGCGGAAAGGCAGGTCTCGATGCCCCGGTAGGCATATCTGAATTTGGTGTTTTCGTAACCGCCGGAGCTGCAGTGGATAACGGCCACCTTTTTATCCATGGAACCCGCTTCCTTGCCCATGATCCGGGCGATCGCAGCCGCCGCTTCCGGTCCGCCGGGCGCGCAGAGATTCACTTCCGCGCCGTCGTGGACGATCGCGTCGGCATAGCCGGCGCAACCTGCCTTGCTGCAGGCGCCGCAATTCGCGCCGGGCAACACGGAGAGGATCTGCTCCACGCGGGGATCGATCTTCACGGCGAAGACCTTGGCGGCAAAAGCCAGGATGAGCCCGAAGACCAGGCCCATCGCGCCGATGATGATCACGGGCGTGGTTATCTGGGAGCTAAGTGTGGCGGCCGGCATAACAAGCATAAGCAGATGAATCATTTCAGCCTCCTCAGATCTTCAGGCCCATGAAGCCGTAAAACGCCAGGGCCATGATCCCGGCCAGGATGAGGCTGATCGGCATGCCCTTCATGCTTTCGGGCAGGTCCACCAGTTCCAGGCGCATGCGCAGCCCGGCCATGGCCAGCAGCACAAAAGTGAAGCCGACGCCGGAGAAAAAGCCGTTGAGAACCGCCAGCAGGAAGTTGTAGCTGCTGCCGTCGGCCAATGGCGTCACATTCAGAATTGCCACGCCCAAGACCGCGCAGTTGGTGGTGATGAGCGGCAAAAACACGCCCAGGGATTTGTAGAGGGCGGGGGCGTTCTTTTGGATCACCATTTCCACGAACTGCACCAGGGCCGCGATGGTGAGGATGAAGGCCAAAGTGCGCAGATATTCGATGTTGTAGGGAACCAGCAGGTATTTGTAAACCAGGAAGGTGATGGCTGAGGCCATGGTCATCACGAAGATCACGGCCATGCCCATGCCGAAGGCGGAATCCATTTTCTTGGAAACGCCCAGATAGGGGCAGAGGCCCAGAAAGCGCGACAGTACGAAGTTCTGGATGAAGATGGCGCTTACGGCGATAACGAAGATTTGTCCCAGGGTGTTCATTGTTTCCTCTCCTTCAGCAGGTTCATCAGAGCCATCAGCAGGCCGAGGGTGATGAAGGCCCCGGGCGCCAGAATGGCCATCAGCATTGGATTGTAGGACGCGGGCATGATCCTCAGCCCATACCAGGTGCCGTTACCCAAAATCTCGCGGAAACTGGCCACCACCATCAAGGCCAGGGTGAAGCCCAGCCCCATGCCGATGCCGTCCGCCATGGAATTCAGCACGTTGTTCTTGCTGGCGAAAGCTTCGGCGCGGCCAAGGATGATGCAGTTCACCACGATCAGCGGGATGAACAGCCCCAGGGATTTGTGCAGATCCGGAACGAAGGCCGCCATCACCATGTCCACAATGGTCACGAAAGAGGCGATAACCACGATGTAAACAGGGATGCGGATCTTGTCCGGCGTGATGCCCTTGATCAGGGAGATGATGATATTGGAGCACAGCAGCACAAAGGTGGCGGCGGCGCCCATGCCCACGGCGTTGTTCACCGAGGTGGAAACCGCCAGGGTGGGGCACATGCCCAGCACCAGCACGAAAATGGGATTTTCCTTGATGATGCCTTTGGCAAATTCTTTCGCGAAGTTCATGGCCGGACCTCCGTTTGCCTGGAATCAAGGTATTTCTTCACCTCCGCGATCTGTTCCTGCAGGGAATTGGCGATCGCTCTGGAGGTGATGGTGGCACCGGTTAGGGATCGGATCGAACCTCCGTCCTTATCCACCAGCAATTGCCCTGCGTTCAGGTTCTCGAAGCAGGCGGCGAAATCATTCTGGGTGCAGTTTGCCCCCAGGCCGGGAGTTTCGGCTTGCTCTGTCACTTTGATCTTCAGCAGCTTGAAATCCGGATCAATGGCGGCCATGGTCTTCACCACGCTGGAATAACCGCTTTTGGCCGCGGTGAAGGTGTAGCCCTTGATCTGCCCTGTCTCTTTGTCTTTGGCCACATAGAGCGAGTCTTCGCCGATAATTGTCAAGCCCGTGAAAGCCGCGTCCGGGATCAGATAGCTTCTGGCCGCTTCCGCTTCCTTGATCCTGAGCTCTTTGATCTTGGGTTCGGTGATGGAATTCACATAGGCCAAAAGCGCGGTGGCAATGGCGCTGACGGCCAGCAGGATGAAGCCGAGTCGGATGAACATCTTCATTTTTTCACCTTCCCAAAAGCTTTCGGCCGGGTGATCATATCGAGCAGGGGCGTCATCACATTCATGAACAGAATGGAGTAGGAAACCCCTTCCGGATATCCTCCCACCAGGCGGATGATCACTGTCAGGACGCCGCAGCCGATGGCATAGATGATGCGCCCGTTCTTGGTGAGGGGGCTGGTGGTGTAATCGGTGGCCATGAAAAAGGCGCCCAGCATCAAGCCGCCGGCAAAGAGGTGAAAGATCGGCACGCTCAGCGAAAAGCCGGTGCCCGCCATCCCGCCGAACAGGAAAGTGAGCACAAACACGGTGAGCAGATAGAAGAAGGGGATGCGCCACTCGATGATCCGGCGCCAGAGCAGATAGACTGCTCCCAGCAGCAGCGCGAACACCGAAACTTCGCCGATGCAGCCGCCGATCTGGCCCCAAAAGAGGTTTTTCAGGGTGCCGAGGTCGATCATGCCGTTGAAGATCCTGTTGCCCAGGTCCAGGCTGGCTTCCTTGGTGGCGGCCAGGGTGCTCACAAATTCGCTGTCGCGCAGGGTTTGGGCCACATTCAGAGGCGTGGCGCCGGTCACCAGGTCGTAGGCTTTGGCGGAAACGGCCTGCAGGTTGGGATCAACGATCCGGGGGTCGATTCCGCTCATGACCGCTGTTGTTTTGGGCAGTTTCCAGGTTTGGATCCCGGTCATCAGCGACGGCCAGGAAGCCAGCAAAAAGGCGCGTCCCAGCAGGGCCGGATTCACAGGGTTGTTGCCCAGCCCGCCAAAAACCTGTTTGCCGATGGCGATGGCAAAAACCGATCCCACCACCGGCAGCCACCAGGGCGAGGCGGCGGAAATATTGAAGGTCAGCAGCATGCCCGTAAGCACGGCCGAACCATCGGAAATTCGGATGGGAACCTTGCGCAGCCACTGGATCAGGGCTTCGGTGCCCACGGCGGCGAGGATGCCCAACAGCGTGAGCCAGAGCGAGCGCCAGCCCCAGTAATAAACGGCGAAACCCAGCGCCGGAAGCAGGGCCAGCACCACGTTCCACATCACGTTGGGGATGTTGGTGCGGTCGTGCAGATGGGGCGCGGGTGAAACTGTATATCTTTCTTTCATGGTCATTCCTCTACTTCTTGCCGCGCAGGGTTTCGGCATGGCGGATCTTGCCGGTGTCGATCCACTGGACCAGGCGGATGTGCGCCGGGCAAACGTAGGCGCAGCTTCCGCATTTCATGCAGTCTTCCAGGCCCGCCTTGAGGGCGATGTCCATCGCGCCGGCTTTCACGGCCTGGGCGATCATGCTGGGCAGCAGGTTCATCGGGCAAACGTCCACGCAGCGCGCGCAGCGCAGGCAGTTGCGTTCTTCCAGGGAAACGGCTTCCGCTTCGGAGAGCAAAACCAAGCCGGAACTGCCTTTGGCCATCGGAGCCTCCAGCGAGGGCAGCGCGAAGCCCATCATCGGGCCGCCGGAGATGATCTTGCCGGGATCTTCCTTGGTGCCGCCGCAAAACTGGACCAGTTCGGAAAAAGGAGTTCCGATGCGGGCCTGGAGATTCTTGGGCGTTTGCACCACGCTGCCGGTTACGGAAATGATCCGCTCCACCAAAGGCTTCTGGTAGCGCACGGCCTCGTACATGGCAAAGGCGGTGGCAACATTCTGGACCACCACGCCTACGGCCATGGGTAATCCGCCGGCTGGAACCTTGCGCCTGGTCGCGGCGTAGATCAGCTGTTTTTCTGCGCCCTGGGGATACTGCAGTTTAAGCGGCACCACCCGGAACTGGCTTTCGGAGGCCAGGATCTTTTTCATGGCGGCGATGTCGTCCGGTTTGTTCGCTTCGATGCCAATGATACCCTGTTTAGCGCCCAGTATCTTCATCAGGATCTTCAAGCCGCTGACCACTTCCTGCGTTCTTTCCAGCATCAGGCGGTCGTCGGCTGTCAGATAGGGTTCGCATTCCACGCCGTTGAGGATCACGGTGTCGATGGGCTTGTCAGCCGGGGGGGAGAGTTTCACGAAGGTGGGGAAGCCAGCTCCGCCCATGCCGCAGATCCCGGCTTCGCCGATGCGGTTCTTCATCTCTTCGGCGGAAAGGTCCATAAAGTTTGGGTCATCAGATAATTCCACCCAGCTGTCCAAACCATCACCAGTGATCTCGATGGACACAGAAGAAGCGCCCGCAGGATGGGGAAAAACGTCGATCTTGCTTACTTTGCCGCTGATCGTGGCATGCTGGGGAATGGAGACGAAGCCTTTGGCGTCGGCGATCTTTTGCCCGGTCTTCACCTCGTCGCCCACCTTCACCACAGGCGTGGAAGGGGCACCGATATGCTGGGACATGGGTATCACCACCCGCTTGGGCAGGGGCATCACCTCGATCGGCGCGGAGGCGGAAAAATGCTTGTGATCGTGGGGATGAACACCCCCGGGGAAGGTTTTTAACCTCATTGACGCTCCCATAGCGGCTCTGAACGAGCCAAAAACATTTTTGCGTTCCATAAATTGCGGACAAGGGATTTAGGCAAGTATTTTTTTCCCGGGCCAGGAATTCACAGCTGTTGGGTTGAGTGAGCAGAGGCGAAGTGATACTGCCCGGGAAGACCAGTGAAGCCCTGCTGGCAAAGCCGGCAGCAGAAAATCCCCCGGATCAGGTTCTTAACCCGCACATAAAGCTTGACAACTTCTTCAGCATCCCGTATTTCGCAAAAATCAAATTTGAAGCGAGGTGAAGGATGAAAAGAGCGTTGTTAGCCTTGGTCCTCTGTGTAGCTTTGGCGGGGCTTGGGGCCCTCGATATCACATCCACGGAAACTGGCGGGGACTGGGATGTCTCCACCACCTGGATCGGGGGAGTGGTCCCGGGCTCTTCGGACAATGTAACCATCCAGGGTCCCGTCCTGACGGGGTATGTAAGCTGCACCAGCCTAAATGTCACTGACCGCGGGTCGCTACTGAACAAACCCAGCCAATACGGACAGGTGTATGTTTCCGGGTTGCTTACAAACAATGGGACCATGGCCAAAAACACAACCGGCACCTTTTATGTGTTGATAGCCTCCCAGATGCACAATGCCGGCGTGTTCACGCCGACCGAATTGGCACTGCAGGGAGGCGCAACCCATTACCTGAGCGGCACCAGCCCCTATGGCCCGGCCAGCTTTACAGACTACTATAACGGCTCTCCCGTGCACCTGAATTCCGGCGTCGATTTCGAAAACACGAACATCAACCTCCAAGGCTCCCAACTGTTTCTGAACGGCTATAACCTGGGCGTCTTAGGAGGAAGACTCAATCAGGCAGCGGTACAATGCGGAAGCACCAGCAGCCTGACCATGGGCAACAACGCCTATCTGGAAAGCGTGGGTTTTTACACGGGCAACCTCGCTTTTTACGGAGAGGTGCAATTGTATGCCAATGTGACCTTCACCAATATTGGCCTCATCAACAACCACGCCGTGCTTACCAACCGCGGGGGAACCACGTTCACGCTAAACCTCAGCAACGGCATCCAGACGCTTTACAATTTCGGCAGCATCAGCAATTCCGCCGGTGGGGGAACACTGACCGTTAATTACTATGGTGCATACCTATACAATTACGGGACCATGAGCAATTACCGCTTTGCCTGGAGCCGGACCGGCACCTGCTACATCTATCACGATGCCGGCGCTGCTCCCATCAGCTGCGGAACCTTTGCTTCCACAGCCTCCTCAGCCGCTTACCAACTGCTTTCAAACCTGGCCTTCAGCAATTGCAGCATCGATCTGAACAGCAAGACCGTGCTCATGAATAACGGCTCTGATAATTTCAGCGTGAACGTTATGAACGATTTGCCGGGGTCGCTTCCCTTGCTCCAGAGGGCGGTTTTTTCCGGTTCCCCGGCCAGTGTTCTCACCATCGGCGGCGCCACCGTCAACAGCCTTAGCTGCACCGCCAGCGCGGTAACAGAGGGCACCGTGGCCCTCTCCTCCGGAAACACTTTCGCCTATCTGACCAACAACGGCACCCTGCGCAATGTAAGCAGCATAAGCACCAGTATCATCATCAACAACGACCTTACCAACAACGGGACCATCACCAACTACAACAGCAGCATGAGTTTGCTGCTGGCCATCACCCTGAAAGGCAGCCTGCAAAACAACGGCACCCTGAACAACCACACCCTGTATCTGAACAATTCCAGCACGGTGAACCTGGCCCACGTTACAGCCGTGCCCATCGCTTGCCAATATTTCTATTCGACCGGTACCGGTGGCTACCAGCTGCTTTCAAGCCTCGATTTCAACAACAGCTACGTGGACTTCAACGGCAAGACCGTCATCATGCACGACGGCAACGGCGATTATGGCATCACCCTTAACGGCTCTGGACGCTGGCTGCAAAACCTGGTGATAGATGGCGGCCCAGACAGTTTCCTGACGCTGGGAACGGGCACCTATCTGGTTAATCTTACAGCCACTTACCTCACTTTCAACGGCGAGGTAGCGGTCAAGGGTAACACCACCCAGGTGGATCACCTGACCAACAATGCCATCCTGAAGAATTACAGCGATTCCAGCTATCAGCTCCGGATCAACGAGCTGCTGGTGAACCACGGCACCATCCAGAATTACTCGTCCAGTTCGCAGCTTGCTTTGGTCATGTACGGCAGTCTCCACAACCACGGCACTATAAGCAATCAATCTGTGTATTTTTACAATTCCGTAATCCGCGATCTGTGGCAATCCGAAACCTCGGATCCCATGAATTTTCCCTATCTCATCGCCAACCCTGGCAGCGCCGGCTTGAGGATGCTTTCCAACCTCCGTTTCACGGGCTGCTACATCGATCTTAACGGCGCCAGCCTGCAGATGTATGACGGCTCAACCGCTTACGGTATCAGGATTATCAGCTATGGCTACCTGAAGGAGGCCAGCCTGGACGGGATCGCGGGAAGCTATCTGAATCTGGGTTCCGGAGTTTATCTGCAGGATCTGGACATCACCGAGATAACGCTGAACGGAGTCATCCGTGTGGGCGCGAACGTTGTTGCGCAGCGCCTGGTGAACAACGGCGAACTGAGAGATTACGCCAGCGGCGCCACCCTCACCGTGACCCAGCACCTGGAAAACTACGAAACCATTATGGACAGCAATGCCAGCGCTTTCAACCTGGCCCTTCATGGTGACCTGCTCAACTATGGCCTGATCAACAACCACTCCATCCAGGTCACCGGTCCCTTCACCCACAACATCTTCCACGCCGCCCCGGTGCCCATTTCCTGCGATTCCTTCACGGTGGACCCCGTCTCCGGCGAACTGCAGCTGCTTTCGGACCTGTCTTTCCAAAACTGCTCCGTGAATCTGGGCGGCAGGATCATGCGGATGTATGACGGCCGGGCCATCCACAACCTGAACCTGAACAACAGCCTGCTTTATGGGGCGGTTTTGGCTACCCAGGGTTTCAGCACCCTGAACTTTGACAATAACTCCGGTCTCGGCAGCGTTACCGGGCAGGACATCATCATCAGCGGCACGGCAACAATAGTGGATGGCTGCACTTTTGAAAACCTCACTGTGTCCAGCGGCAGCACCGTCCAAACCGGCCTTAACATTACCAACCTCTATTGCAACGGCGATCTGGTAAACCACGGCAGCATCCAGGATAATCCCTCTTCATATACAGACCTCTATCTTGGCTGCCGCGGCAACCTCTACAATTACGGCAGTATGACCAATCACAGCATCCATATCACCAACGACGCGCTTCAAGACCAGTATCTGCTGTTTGCAGGACTCGTCTCCAATCCCGGCGGACTGGTGCTGGAATCAAACATCGGCGTATCAGACTGGTACAAAAGCGGGGTGCTCCAATATGAGGGATACGAAAACATCACTGTCTTTTCAACCGTGTTATGCGTCTGGAAGCCCGTTAGCCCCATTGGCGAGGGCAGGCGCATCACCATCAGCGGCGGAGCGCCTGTTTCAGCCCCCTTGGGAGCCGAGATAATCAGAGATCCGGGGATGAACTGGCTGCGCTGGAACGAAGTGTCCAACGCCCTCTATTATAATGTTTACGTGTCTGAGGACCCGGAAGCTGAATTTGAACTGCTCTACGGATACATCTTCGATCATGCTCCCGGCGACGGAGATGTCTGGCTGGGGATCGAAATGAATACAACGATGAAATTCTTCAAGGTGACTGCACAGAACTGAGCCTTTAAGCTATTCGATACAACCTGGCTGTTCTTCAGGGGCTGGATTAGCGCTGTGTCATTCCGGGGCCCCTACCCCGGAATGACAAGTGTCCATATTCCTCTTTTATCCGGTTCATCCTGTCCATCCTGTCGTCCACGTTCTATTGTCACGCCGTCCCTCTGCTTTTACTCCGCTTTTGCTCTGCGTCCTCTGTATTGAAATCCCCCTCTGTGTCTCTGCGCCTCTGTGTTAAAAAGAAGGGCCCACACAGAAGTGCAGGCCCGCTTATCAGGTTTCTTGTTTGCGCCTCTTGCGCAGTTTGCGTGTCACGCACGCGGCGAGATTTCGACAACATTTTTGAAACCCAGGCGGTTGAAGATCACCTCCAGCAGCAGCAGGATGATCAGCTCAAAGAACGCCTGTTCGTCGTCTTCCTTGATGAACGGGATGT